>JAICNG010000059.1 GCA_025931335.1 Gemmatimonadaceae bacterium
CGGCGCGATCGAACTCGAGCTGAAGCGGCTCGTCGAGTCCGTCGACGAGCACGGTGCGGGTGAAGCGGTTCTCCTCTGGCGGCGTGCTGATCGGCTGCCGGCGACAGCCAGCGGCGACGATGATGAGCAGAACCAACAGCCAGCAGGCTCGCGTCAGTTGCATCGCCCGGCGAGCCACCCGCCCGTGAACCCTGCGCGACACAGCCCTCGCACGATGTGCTCGTTCTCGCGCATGAGGTCCCACACCAATCCGGTGCGATGGTTCTCGATCATCAACAGGATCGGCCCCTGGTCGATGCCAAGGTAGTCGACGTCGAACCAGCCGATCCCCGGCACAGTGGCGCCCCTTTGGGCAAGGCCAGGAACGTTCATCGTCAGGTTGAATGCATCCTTGAAGCCGTACTGCGCATACAGGTTCCCGCCCGTGCCGTCGCGCATCGCGCGCAGCGCGGGGACGGTGATCTCCGGTGCGAATGGGATCGATCCACCCACCGCGGTCGGCACCAGCGTTCCATCGTCTCGTATTTCACCTGATGCGGCGCCGCGCGCCCAATACCCGTGAAACTGGCGCTCACGCCCGGCGATCGTCGCGGTGAAATCCCCCGGGCCGTCGCTGGCCGTGAGTCCCCACAGCGTTGGCCCGTACCCTTGCCACCCGTTTGGATTATCGACCGCGTAGGCCCGCTGCGCCAACGTGGCGCGTCGCGAGTTCTCGAAGTAATCGATGCCGCGGGCACTCATGAACGCGTCCCTGATCCCACGAAAGTCGATCCACACGTGCGAATATTGGTGCCCGAACAGCGGCGCGAAGTTCACGTGCGGCTGCCCGTAGAATTCGGCCCACCGGTACGTGCTGGTGAACTCCGTCCAGGCCTCTGGCGGCAGCGCGTGCGTCGGCGAGCCGAGCGCCAGCACGTACAGGAACATGGCCTCGTTGTAGCCGTCGTAGTCGTGCACGATGAACCCGGTCTCCGGGTGCCACCCCATGGAGATGGCCGGCGGACGCACCGAGGCCCACTGCCAGTCGACACGGAAGTAGATCGAATCGGCGAGCGCGCGGATCTCCGACTCGGCGGGGTCGGGCTCGTCGAAATACTCCTGTGCCGCCAGCACGCCCATCAACAGCAGGCCGGTGTCGATGGTGGACAGCTCGACCTGCTGGAAGCGGTGCCCGGTCTGCATGTCGAGGAAATGGTAGTAGAACCCTCGGTACCCGGTGACCTGGGTTGCCTGCTCGTTATGTGGAGCGTTCCAGAAGAACCGGAGCGTCGTCAGGACGCGATCGCGGGCCGCGGCGCGCGTCGTCCACCCGCGCTCGACGCCGACGAGGTAGGCGGTGAGCCCGAAGCCGACGGCGGCGATGCTCGAGAACGAGGGCGTCGGCCAGCGGTCGGGCACCAATCCGTTGGCGGCGTTGGTCGTCTCCCAGAAGAATCGGAAGGTGCGCGTCTGGACATCGTGGAGGAACTCGGCGTCCGTTTCGCCGCCACCGGGTGGTGGGGGTGGAGGAGGCGTGGGCCCGCCCGAGGAGCACGCGACGGATAGCGCGACCGCCGTGGCGATGGCCAGGCGCACTCCCAAACGACGACGCCGCACTGGCGAAAACCAGCGCGGCGTCGCACTCGGCGTCCCCGCGAGACCGTGATCTCGCGGACTAACGGGGATCTCCCTGGCGCTTCCCCCGGCGCGTCGTGATGACAACGACCCCATTTGCCCCTCGCACTCCGTACATCGATGTGGTGCTTGCGTCCTTCAGGATCTCGATCCGCTGAATGTCCCCCGGGTTGAGCCAATCCAGGCCGCGGCCCGGCGCGACATTCACCGGCATGCCATCGACGACGTAGAGCGGCTCGTTGTCGCTGTTGATCGAGCCCCTACCCCGGATGCGGAACGAGATTCCACCACCGGGGTGGTGGACCACCTGCACCCCGGCGACCTGTCCTTCGATCAACTCCTCGATGTGCACGGCCGGTCTTCCCTGCAACTCGTCGCCATCGATGACGCCGACCGCGCCGGTTCCCTCTCCTTCCATGGATCGACCGGACGCTCCCTCCGCCTCCGGCGCTGGCGCCGGCGGCGGAGGGGGCGTACCGCCGCAGCCCAGCGCGCCAACGGTCACACCCACCGCGACCGCCAAAACCCTCTCGACGCTGAGCATAAATGCACCCTCCGTGGGGTACCGATCGAGCTCAGTACCCTGGATTCTGCGCCAGACCGGCGGCCGCGACTTCGCGGGCCGGGATCGGATACAGCTCGTGCTTCCCAGCGACGAACGTCTTCCCAGCGATCGCCATGAGCGCTACCGCCCGCCCCTGACGAATGATGTCGAACCAGCGGTGCTGCTCCATCGCCAACTCGTGCCGGCGCTCTTCCCAACTCGCGGTCAGCAGGTCCTGCCCCGCTGACGTTACATCGGGGAGCAGAGCCTGTGCCGTGACGTTGACTACGACCGGCGTGGCCGTCGACGATCCGCCGGAGCCCGTGACGCGCAGGACCGCCAACGCCACCGTCGAGCCGGGCGACTTGCTATCCAGCTCGTTGTAAAACTGCCCCAATGTGGTGACCGGCACGCCGCCGACCGCAGTAATAATATCGGCATTGAGCACCCGCGCCGGGGGCGGCAAGGTCGCGGGACACGGCGTGACGCACTCGCTCGCGAAGCCGCGAAGGCCGGCGGCATAGGCGGCGTCGTCAGGGTCGACGAACCGCAGGAACACGCGGCTCGTGCCGGCCGGGAGTCCCAGAACATCCTGGGCGATCGACGTCGCCATCATTTCCGGGTTCACCCCGACGGTGATGTCCCGAGTCCCGCGAGCGCGTGCCCGAACCATGTTCAGCCAGGTTTGCGCCTGCGCGGCGCGATTCGTCCGCGCCGCAGCCTCGGCGCCCGTCAGGAGCACATGCGCGAACCGGATCCGGCGAATGTTGACGCCGCTGTTCCCCGAGCCGCCTGGGTTGTCGGGCGACACGAACACCTTCTGGTTGTATCGGTTGTTCGGCATGCTCGGGTTGAGATACACGACGCGTCCCGACCCGTCCGGCAGCTCCTCCCACGGGTACATGATGGTCGCCTGCAGTCTCGGGTCTCCGGGCTCGTACGAGTCCTCGAGCTCCGGCGCCGGGGTGTTGAAGCCCCACCCGATGTTCGGGGTTCCTCGAACGCCCTGCACCTGGGCGTATTGCGACGACGCCCCAGCGGGGCTGTTGCTTCCGCCCTCGAGGGCGACCGTCTGAACCTCGAACACCGACTCCGACGAGTTCTCACCCGCCGATGTGAACAAAGTCTGGTAGTCAGGGAACAGGCTGTACTGTCCAGAATTGATCACGGTTTGCGCCTGTAGGAACGCCGCTTCGAAGTCTTCCTGAAACAGATGCGCCTCGGCGAGCAGCGCGCCCGCGGCTCCTCGGGTGGCGCGGCCGATGTCGCTGCCGGTGTAGCTCAGCGGAAGCGCAGTGAGGCCTTCTGTCAGGTCCGCCTCGATGAGGGCCCAGACTTCCTCTTCGGTGGCCCGCTGCTGTGTGAACTCGCTTGGCGCCAGCGGCGAGGTGATGAGGGGGACACCGCCGAACGCGCGAACGAGGAAGAAGTAGAAGTACGCGCGCAGGAACTTGTTCTCCGCAATCAGGCGGGCCTTCAATCCCGGCTCGATGTTCATCCCCGAGATCCCCTGGATGGCGACGTTGGCCAGGTTGATGCCGCGGTAATAGCCACCCCACGGATCGGAAAACGCCAGGTTGCCGGGGTCGAAGTTCAGGTTGTCGAGGTCGAGCAGGAAGCCGGCGTCCGCCGGCACACTCCCCTTCGTCGCGTCATCAGACGCGATGTCGGTCAAGCCAATCCACGAAAAGACGTGCACGCGCCACTCGCGCAGCGCGCTGTACGTGGCGTTCGTCGCCTGGATCGCCTGCTCGGTCGTCTGGAAAAAGCTTTCGGTCGTCAGCGTGCCGAGCGGTGCGGTCTCGATGTCGCACGCCGGCAGCGCGGCAACGAGCGCGAGAGCCGTTCCCGTGACCCGCGCCCGGCGCCACCGACGATTCGACGCGTTCGCTAGTGCCATCATGGTCCACCTGACGGGAGAAGTTGGTTGCTGCTTCATGATTCGCATTGGTCAGAAGCCTACGTCGAGACCGACGGTGATCGTGCGCGCCGGTGGGAAGATTCCCAGGTCGATGCCGGAGCGGATGACGTCCTCGACGGTCAGCTCCGGAGTGTAGCCCGAATAGTCCGTTACGTTGAAGAGATTCGTGCCGTTCACATAGATTCGCGCGGTCTGGAGGTTCCACCGGCCGGTCAGCGATTCCGGCAGGCGGTAGCCGACCTGCACCGCGTTCAGCTTGAAGAACGAGCCATCCTCGATGAACCGGTCCGACGCCTGGTAGTTGTGGCCAGCGTTCGTGACCCGAGGCTCCCGGTTGCTCGTGCCCGGCCCCGTCCACCGGTCCAGGTAGGACGTCTCGAAGTTCTCGACGCCGAAGCGCACGGCCTTCTTGCCGTTGAAGACCTCGTTACCGCTCTGACCGCTGAAGCTTGCCGCAAGGTCGAAGCCGCGCCACGACATGCGGGTACTCAAGCCGTAGATCATGTCGGGGATCGGCGAGCCGATGAACGTCTTGTCGGCGTCGGTGATGCGCCCGTCGCCGTTCAGGTCGGCGTACTTGAGGTCCCCTGGCGCCTCGTTTCCGCGCTTCGGTGAGCTCGCTGTGTCGGCCGCGTCCTGGAACACTCCGGCCACCCGGAATCCCCAGAAGGATCCGATTGGCTCCCCCACGACGGTGCGCGTGGTGAACGTGACCTCGTTGCCGAGCCCCCCGCCGAGGATCTGCTCGCGTCCCTGTGCGAGCTTCTTCACCTCGTTGTTCACCGTAGCGCCGTTGATGCTCAGCTCGTAGCGGAAGCCGCCACGCGTCTCCGCCCACGTGAACGACCCCTCGATCCCCTTGTTCTCGACCTCCGCCGCGTTCACGAACGGCTCCGTTCCGACGCCGACGTACAGCGGGATGGGAACGCGGACGAGGATGCCGTCGGTCAGACGGTTGTAGTAGTCGAGCGTCGCCTCCAGCCGCCCGCCGAAGAACGCCATGTCGGCGCCAATGTTGGTCTGGGTGGTCGTCTCCCACTTCACTTCGGGGTTCGCCAGCTCGAACGGCGATGCGCCGAATGCCAGCTCCTCGCTCGGCCCGAATACGGCGTTCAGGTTGCTCGCGACGACGGGGACCCCCGGGTACGCACCGATCTTGTCGTTCCCGATCTCTCCCCAGCTCACGCGGAGCTTCAAGGCGTCGATGACGCTCTCCTGGGGGAAGAACGGCTCCTCGACGAGGTTCCATCCCAGGGCGAACGAGGGGAAATACCCGTAGCGGTTGTCCGCCCCGAACCGGGACGAGCCGTCCACGCGCAACGACGCCGTCAGCAGGTAGCGGTCGAGGAACGCGTAGTTCGTCCGGAACAGGTAGGACAACATCCGCCAGTCTTCGGCGCTGTTGAAGTTCGTCTGCCCCGCCGCGTCTCCCGCGTTCAGGTACCACAAGCTTGGATCCTCACCGACGACGTTCGTGCGACCACCGCCCAGGTTCTCGGAGTAGAACGACTGGTAGGTGATCCCTCCTAATGCGCTGACGCGATGCCGCTCCGTCGACCAGTTCCAGTTGAGCGTGTTCTCCCATAGCCACGACCGGGTTTGGTCATTGCGGACGTCGAGATCCGAGTCGGTGTTCTGCTGCGTCGGCGAGACGAGGAACACCGGGACGAAATTGCGGAACTCGGACACGTTGTAGTCCACGCCGAAGCTCGTACGCAGCGTGAAGTTTCCGTAGACGTTCAGGTCGCCGAACGCGTTGCCGACCAGACGCCGTGCCTGCTCGTTGTTGTTGGTGTAGAACACGGTCGCCGCCGGATTGCCGGCGGACGAGCGAAGGTTGGCGTTGGCGAACGTCCCATCGGGGTTGAGCGGGCTGATGGCGGGATCGGCTCGGTAGAGCATGCCCAGGACGCCTGGCGGACGAATCCCATCAGTGTAGGAGAAATTGATGTTGTGTCCGATCTGGAGCCGCTCGGTGAGCTGGTAGTCATTGTTGAGGCGGACCGTGAGGCGGTCGAAATCGGATTTCGGGATGACGCCCGCTTGCCGGAAGTAGTTCCCGCTGAAGTAGTATCTGATCCGGTCGGTGCCGCCGGAGCTCGAGAGCTGATAGCTCTGAATCGGCGCCGTCTCGAAGATCTCGTCCTGCCAGTCTGTTCCGGCGCCAACCGCGTTCGGGTCGGGGAAGTACGGCGTCGGCAATCCCTGGTTGGCGGCGAGCTCGTTGGCGAGGATCGCATAGTCGCGGGCGCTCACGAGATCGATCGGATCCAGGACGCGCTGCGTACCGGCGTACGCGTTGAGGGTGAAGCGCGCCGGACCCTCGATCACACCCTTCTTCGTCGTCACGATGATGACGCCATTCGCCCCGCGCGATCCGTAGATGGCGGTCGCGGAGGCGTCCTTCAGCACCTCGACCGACTGGATGTCGTTCGGGCTGAGGAAGTTGATGTCGTCGAGCAGCATGCCGTCGACGACGAACAGGGGTGAGGCGTTGTTGAGGGTGCCGACGCCACGGATCCGGATCACCGCGGCGGCGCCCGGCTCGCCGGACTGCGGTGTCACCTGCACGCCGGCGACGCGACCCTGGAGCGCCTGGGCGACCGACGGCGTGGCGACTTCAGTCAGATCCTCGCCGCTCACGCTGGCGACGGCGCCCGTGACATCGCGACGCTGCTGCGTTCCGTAGCCGATGACGACGATGTCCTGGAGCGCCACCGCCTGCGGCTGCATCGCGACGTTCACGATCTCGCGGCCGGCGATCGGGACTTCCTGCGGCGCGTACCCAATGAACCGGAACAACAGGGTGTCGTTAGGCTGCGCGGTGATCGTGTAGCGGCCGTTGGTCGCGGTGATGGTGCCGTTGGTGGTCCCTTTCACGATGATGTTCACCCCGTAGATGGCCTGTCCGCCCTCCACGGATGTGACGGAGCCGCTCACTCGGCCCGGCACGGCCTGGGCCATCAGCGAGCCCGCCGTCATGGCGAGCAGCCCGACGGCCAGCGATGCGGCCCGCGCGAACGGCGTGAAGACAACCCGAAGAATCATGACGAAACCTCCTCTGCGTGACGAGCGGACCATCCGCTCAGGGTGAAGACGTGCGTATGACAAGCGTCGTCGGAAGCACGACCCGCCGGCCGGCGCCGTTCGCCGACCCCGTCATCGCGCCTAACAACAGCTTCATGGCGCGTTCGCCGAGCCGCGCGATCGGAACGTGCACCGAGGACAAGGGCGGAGAGACGTAGCGCGCAATCGGGATGTCGTCGAAGCCGGCGACGGCGATCTCCTCGGGCACCGCCGCGCCCTCCTCGCGAAGCGCCGAGAGGGCGCCGATCGCCATCGCATCGTTGGCGGCGAAGAGCGCCGTGGGACGTGGGTCGAGCTTCAGCACCGTGTGCGCCGCGCGATAGCCGGCGGCCTCGGTAAAGTCGCCCTGCAGCTCGAGCCGCGGATCGCACGCGACGCCGGAGTCGATCAGCGCATCGCGGTAGCCTCGCAGTCGCTCCGCCGCGTCGTGGTTCCGGTTCCCGCCGCGGATGATGGCGATGCGTCGATGTCCGTTCTGCACCAGGTGCTTCACCATGCGATACGCACCACCGTGGTTGTCGATCGTGATGACGTACGCATCGTCGGATTCCACGGGTGAGTTGATGAACACGATCGGCGTGCGGTCGCGGTGCTGCGCGAACAACTCAGCCAGCTCGACGTCGGGGGCCATGAGGATGAGCCCGTCGACACATCCGTACATCGCGCGGAACGCGCCCTTGATCTCGTCGCGCGCATTGCGTGCCGACGAGAGCAGGAGCTGATACCCTGCCCGTTGGGCCTCGCGGTCGATCCCGCGGATGATCTCCGAGAAGAACTCGCCATACAGGTCTGGAAGAAGCACGCCAAGCGTGTTCGTCCGGCTCGTAATCAGCGAGCGTGCGGCGCCGTGCGGGGTGAAGCGGAGGTTCTGGACGGCGTCGCGAACGCGGCGGCGCGTGTCGTCCCGCACGGGTCCGGAGTCATTGAGGGCGCGTGAGACGGTCGCCACGGATACGCGCGCAGCGCGGGCCACGTCGCGGATCGTGGCCTGGCGGGGGCCTTCCGGATGTCGGCTGCGCGGGGACCTCGTGGACACGCCTCGCCTCGACCGGAGATTGGGTGTAAACGGTTACAGCGCGGGCGGGACGATGTCAAGAAAGCAGGGGTCAGGAGGCAGGAGGCAGGGGCACGGGTGGAAAGGCAAACGGCCGCGCAGAGCACGGCCGTTTGCTCATCTGATGAGCGCGTCTGCCGCGAAGCGGCGACGCGCCTTTCCACCCCTGCCTCCTGACTCCTGCCTCCTGACCCCTCTCTCAGCCGCTCCGTTTGGGAATAAACATCGCCTGCACGTTCCCGAACTGCAGCACCGTCGGACCCTGAAGCTTCGTCTCCTTCTCGATCCGCTCCGCCCGCACGAACGTCCCATTCCGTGACGAGGCATCGAGGATGAACCACTCCTCGGCGCGACGCTCCAGCGTCGCATGCGTCCCCGACACGCTCTCATCCGGGATGACGATCTCGTTGTGAGCAGCACGCCCCACCCGCACCAGCGACTTCGTGATCGGCATCCGCCGACCGCGCAGCGGGCCGCCACTCATCAGCTCGACCATCGCCAGCGCACCGTCCTCCATCCGCGGCGACGGTAGCGGGCTGCGTGCCGAGGGCGTGGCAGGCGTGGGTGGGACCGAGGGAACGAACCCGGTGGCGCCGAGCTGGGCCGCGCCCGGCGTCGATCGGTCGATGTCGGCGTCGAAGACGAATTCCTCGGTGCCAATGCGAATCACGTCGCCGACGCCGAGCCAGCGCGATTGCGAGACCCGCGCGCCGTTGACGTACACGCCGTTCATGCTCGAATCCTTGATGAGGTATCCGAGCCGGCCGGGCACGATGTCGGCATGGCGGCGCGAGACGCCGGCGATGCCAAGGACGAGGTCGCACCCCGGATCGCGTCCGATGCTCAACCCTTCCTCGGGGATCGTGTAGTTGTGGCGATCGACGAGGCCCACGAGGCGGCCGCCGGTGCGAGCGCCGGGCGTCGCCGGCGTCGCGGCATCGATGGGGGCGGAATCATCGGTCACCGACGTGACGAAATCGGTGCCGCCAGCCAGCCGCTCGTCACCGTACACCATGCGCGCGTTGCCGATCGCGATCTTCGCCCCATGCGGCACGGAGAGCGGCGCGGCGCTCACCTCCTGGGCGTCCAGCATCACCCGAACCGTCCCGGTGCGCCGTATCGTCGCGCCCCGCGGGCCGAGCACCACGATCGCCTGCGTGCCACGCGGCATTGCAGGGATAATGATGTCCGATCCGTCACTGCCCAACGTGTTTTCGCCGGCCCGCAGCTCGTGCTGGCGCGAGCCGATCGCGATATACGGCATTCGGGGGTTCCTCTGACGGTCAACGTCTGATTAGAGACGACCGCGGATAACGGGCGTGACAGCGCGCCGCGCTGCCTCGTCACTCTTGTGACGCCGGACCCCTCCGCGTGAGGGGCGTTCCCTGCCATTTCCGCCATGAGAAAAGCGACAAAATCCGGGGACCGCGATACGGCCTGTGCACGCTGCGGTTCGCTTCTTCCCGACAAATCGGCGACCTGCGCCGCCTGTGGCCTTAATCAGAAGGCGACCACGGGCGTCTACGAGGTTTCGCCCTCCCAGCCGCCGGATGATGCGGCCCTTGTTCGGGCCGCGCTGGCGGACGAATACGACATCCTCGAAGAGCTCGGCCGCGGCGGAATGGCCGTCGTCTTCCGCGCCCGCGAGCGCGCCCTCGATCGTGACGTCGCGATCAAGGTGCTGCCGCGGGCGCTCGCGTTCGACGCCGCCCTCGTCGAGCGATTCCAGCGCGAGGCGCGCATTGCCGCGGCACTCGAGCACCCGCACATCGTGCCGATCCACCGGGTTGGTCGCGCCGGCGACACGATCTTCTTCGTCATGAAGCACGTGAAAGGGGGCTCGCTCGCCGATCGCCTCCGCGAGCGTCACCACCTGCCGGCCGAGGAGATCCACAAGATCCTGGTCGAGGTGGGCGGCGCGCTGGCGTACGCCGCCGAGCGTGGGGTCGTGCACCGGGACATCAAGCCGGAGAACATCCTCTTCGATGAGAGCGGTCGCGCCCTCGTGACCGACTTCGGTATCGCCCGCTCCACCGACGCCACCGCGATGACCCGGGCCGGCACGTCGGTGGGCACGCCTCGCTACATGAGCCCCGAGCAGGCGCGCGGCAAGACCGTCGATGGCCGCAGCGACATCTACTCCCTGGGCGTGGTCGCCTACGAATGCCTAACGGGCAGGGCGCCGTTCGAGGGGACCGACCACTACTCGCTGATGTACGCGCACGTCTCGCAGCCGATTCCGGCGCCGGCGCTCGACACGCCGGAAGAGCGCACCGTCTTCGGCGTCATGGAGAAGATGCTGCGCAAGGAGCCGGAGGACCGGCCGCAGACCGGCGCGGAGCTCGAGGCGCTCCTCGAGGGACGCGCGCCGAATACCCCGGCGCCATCGCGCATTCGGCGCACACCGCGCGTTCCGATCTGGCAGGTCGCCACCGCCGCAACGCTGATCGTCGCGCTCGGCGCCGCCGCGGTGTTCTCGAGCCGCGAAGGTGAGGCGAAGCCCAAGGCCGGCCTCGCGGCGCAGGCTCCCGAGCCATTCTCGAGATGCCCGCGCGCGACGAAGGCCACGTCGGTGCCCTATCGTGTCATGATCGACCCGGTCGGCGTGCGCAAGCGCGGGTCCGACATCAAGGTGGCCTACGACGTCTGCGGACTGAAGAAAGGAACGGCGTACGAAGGCGTGATCGTCGCCAAGCGGCAGCAGAGCAAGGTGGGCCGCCTCTTCGGCGGCACCGCTCCCGTCGAGATCCGCTTCACCGAAGAGGCGATCTCGGCCCGCTCGCGCCAGCAGCGCACGCTCGCCACGCGCAAGCTGCCCTCGGGAACCTACACGCTGACGGTCAGCGTCACCGACGGCAAGGATCGCGTGCGCAACGTGGCGACGACGTTCGAGATAGCGAAGGACAAGTGAGCATGACGCTCGAATGAGGAACGAGGAGTGAGCCATGAGGAATTCCGATTGGGGCACTCCTCACACAATCGATTTCCTCACGCCTCAGTCCTCATTCCTCGTTCTTCCAAGCGCGATTCCTTCCCGACCGAACTTGTCCCGAAGCTTGTCCACCGCCCGCGCCAGTGCCCTGTCGCGGGCGGTTTCTTCCTCGGTCGATTGCGTCGTCTCGAAGAGCGCCAGCTGGTCGGCGTCGGGGTCGGCGGCCAGCGACGACAGGGCGACGCCGAGCAGTCGGGCCGGTACGCGGCGGCTCGCGCGGAGCTTCGCGAGGAGCCCCTTCGCCACGCCGTGAATCACACGATCCGCGATCACGCCGCGCGGCAGCGTACGGCTGGCTGAGCGGGTGCGAAAGTCGAAGTCGCGAATGCGCACGGTGATCGTGCGCGCGGTGAGGCCATCGGCGCGCAGGTCGGACGCGGCGCGCGTGACGAGCGCCAGCAGCTCGTGGTGCAGCTCGTCGTCGGTCGCGATGTCCTCGGCGAACGTCTCATCCCGCGAGATGCTCTTCGCCTCGCCCCGCGATTCGACCTCCGACCGATCGATGCCGCGCACGCGCTCGAACAGCCACTCCCCTTCGCGCTCGCCCAGCCAGCGTGACAGCGTCGCCGCATCGTAAGGGAGCACGTCGCGGACGGTCTTCATCCCCAGCTTGGCGAGGCGCTCCTGAAACTTCGGCCCCACCAGCGGCAGCTCGGCGAGCGAGAATGTCGCCAGGAACTCAGCCTCCTTGCCGGTCTCGACGATGTGCACGCCGGTGGCGCCCGATCCCGGCTTGGGTTTGGCGCGCTCCACCGCGAGCTTCGCCACCAGCTTCGTCGTGCCTCCGCCGATCGAGACGGAGAGCCCGGTCTCCTGGAGCACCGCCTCGCGCATGCGCCGCGCGGTCTCGGCGAGCGGCTCGTTATGGTAGAGCGCTTCGGTGCCGCCGAGGTCCATGTACCACTCGTCGATGCTGGCGGACTCGACCACGGGGGCGAAGCGATCGAGCACCGCGCGAATCTCGCGATGCGTGCGGGAGCAGGCGCCCCGCGGCACGGGGACGCACACCGCGTCCGGACACAGCCGCAGCGCGCGCGAGATGGGCATCGCGCTTCGGACGCCGAACTTCCGCGTCTCGTACGATGCGCTGCAGACAACCCCCCGGCTCTCGCGCGTCCCGCCGACGATCAGCAGCTTGGCTCGTCCCGCGCCCTCCGGGTCGACCATGCGCGCGACGGCGACGTAGAAGGCGTCGGCGTCGGCGAGGAGGATGCGAGGACGGGCGACCATAGGTGCTCAAGGTGCTCGAGGGGCTCGAGGTGCTCAAGGTTGCCTCGGGCACCTTGAGCGCGTCGAGCACCTCGAGCACCTTGTTGTCCGCCACCATGTCCATCTCCCGCGACCAATTCGAGGTCCTCGTCACGCGTCTCGCGCGTGAGGCCGAGGCGCGGCCGTTCCGGTACAAGACGCGCGTCTTCCTGCTGGCGATCCTCGGATACGCCTACGTCTTCGGGATCCTGCTCGCGCTGCTCGCCGTCATCGGCGGCGTGATCTACCTCGTTCTCTCCACGGGCCGTGGTGCCCGGCTGCTCTCCGATCTTGCGATTCCGCTGGCGCTTTTTGCCTGGTTCGTCGGCAAGGCGCTGTGGGTGAAGCTCGAGCCTCCGGAGGGCCGCGAGCTGCGGAAGGACGAGGCGCCGCGGCTCTTTGCCGCGATGGAGGACGTCTGCAAGAAGCTCCGGGCGCCCCGTGCCGACGTCGTCCTGATCGACGATCAGTACAACGCGGCGGTCTCCCAGATTCCGCGGCTCGGCGTATTCGGGTGGCACCGCAACTATCTCGTCATCGGCCTGCCGATGATGCAGGGGATGCCGCCTGACGAGTGGCACGGGGTGCTCGCGCACGAGTTCGCGCACCTGTCGCGAGCGCATGCCCGGTTCGGCAACTGGATCTATCGGGTGCGCAAGACGTGGTATCAACTGATGGAACGGCTGGAGGAGGAGCGGAAGGGCGGGGGCTCCTGGATGTTCAAGCGGTTCTTTCAGTGGTACGCGCCGTACTTCAGCGCCTACTCCTTCGTCCTCGCCCGTCGCGACGAGTTCGAGGCGGACGCACTGGCGGCCTCGGTCGTGGGGCGTGAGGCCGTCGCGCGCGGGTTCATCACCGGGGGCGTGCGATCGCGCCTTCTCTCCGAGGAATTCTGGCCCACGGTCGAGGCGGAGGTGCTGGCGACGCCTACCCCACCGCACGATGTGCATTCGCGAATGGCGCGCGCGCTTCGCTCCGGGCTCGACCATGCGCCCGTTCAGTCGTGGATCGAGGCGGAGCTCGCCGTCGAGACGGGAAGCGTCGACACGCACCCGTCCCCTCGCGACCGGATCGCCGCCCTCGGAGTGGAGGTTCGCGAGCTCGTTGGCAATGGCGGATCCCCCTCGGCGCCGCTCGCCGTCACCGCCGCCGAGCACTTCCTCGGCGACATGGCAAAGGAGGTGACGGTCGGGCTCGATGTGGATTGGCAGAAGCACGCGGTGGGGTGGTGGCAACGGCGACACCAGCACGAGCGCGGGGACGCGGACACCCTCGCCGAGCTCGAGCAGCGGACCACCCCTCTCGATGATGCGGAGCTGTGGGACCTGGCGCGCCTCACCGACGCGCGGCGGAGTCCGGATGCGGCGGAGCCCCACCTCCGCGAGCTGCTCACGAGAATCCCGCGCCACGCCGGTGCGGCGTACACGTTAGGCTACAATCTGCTCGCGCGGGGTGACGAGGAAGGGATCGGCCTCATCGAAACGGCGATCGACATCGATCCCGAGGCCATTCCGCCCGGCTGTCGGACGATCGCGACATTTCTGCATCGACAGGGGAGAACCGACGACGCGGAACGCTACGAGCGGCGTGCGCGCGATGCCGAGGCCGCGCAGGCGGAATCGCAGCACGAGCGCGAGTCGGTCTACCGTACGGACTCCTTCCTGCCGCACGAGGCTGACGACGACGCCCTGCAATCGCTCAAGGAGGCGCTGGCGACCTACCCGCGCGTGAAGGCGGCGTGGCTGGCGCGGAAAGCCCTGAAGCACAGCCCTGAGCATCCCGTCTTCGTGCTCGGGTTCGACACGGGCATTGATTGGCGGAGGTCGATCCGCGCTGTCGGCATCCCCATCCCGATAGGGGAACGCGATCCGCTGGTCGATGAGCTGGCGAGGTCACTCCCGATGCCCGGCGAGGCATTCGTCGTCCCGCTTCACGCGGACAACGCCTGGCTGAAGAAGAAGCTGAAGAAGGTCCAGGGGGCGCGGGTTCTCTAAAGGTGCTCCAGGTGCTCCAGGTGCTCGACGTGCTCGAGGGAAGGCAGTGCCCTCGAGCACCTCGAGGACCTCGAGCACCTGGAGCACCTCTATCCAGTCACCCTCCTCAACACCGCTCTCCCCGCATACCGCAGCCGATCCCTCCACGGCAGCCGCCCGAAGTTCGTCTTCACCACACCCGACGTGAAGAACGTCTTGCGCGAGTAGTCGATCGCGCAGTCGATCGCGATCGGGCGCCCTTCCTGCGCGATCTCGCGCGCGCGAGAGAGCACGGACGTGATCTCGGCGGCATTCCGAAGCTGGAGGCACTCCACGCCCACGCCGCGGCAGATCGCCTCCACGTCGTATTCGCCGATAATGCTCGCCGTCTTCCGGTTCATCGCCGTGTGCTGAAACTGGGCGATCTGCGCCAGCTCGCGGTCGCGCAGGACGACGACCACCACCGCAGCGCCCTGCGTCGCGGCGGTGAGCAGCTCCAGTCCCGTCATGAGAAAGGCGCCGTCGCCGGCGAGAGCGACCACCGGTGCTCCCGGACGCGCCAGCTTCGCACCGATCGCGGCCGGTACCGCGTACCCCATGCACGAGTAGTCGATCGGACCGAGAAACCGACCCGGTGCGGTGAGTCGCAGCATCTCCATCGCGATGAACGTCCCGTTGCCGCTGTCGGTGGTGAAGATCGTCTCGTCGCCGAACGTGCGCTGGAGTGCATCGAGCAGGGCGAACGGCGGGACGCGGCTCGTATCCCCCGAGCCTAACCACTCCTGACGCACGGCGTCGTGTCCTCGGCGTATGCGCTCGCGCAGCTTTTCGTCGCGAGGATGCGGCTGAAGCAGGGGAAGGAGCACATCGACGAACCGGGCCGCGTCACTCTGGACCGCGACGGCCGTCCTGTGATTGCGACCCAGCACGCTGGGGTCGATGTCCACGTGAATGAGCGGGCCCGGCGGCTCGATCCCATAGCTCGCCGTCGCCACCTCTCCAAAGCGGCATCCGATCGCGAGGGTCGCGTCGCATTCGCGTGCGATCTCGCGGACGAACGCCGGGGCCGCATCGCCGAAGCCGGGCCAGAGGAACAGCGGGTGCGTCTCGGGTGCGACGCCCTTTCCCTGGTACGTCGAGGACACCGGGGCCTCGAGCCGCTCGATCAGCTCCACGAGGTTCGCGTTGGCCGCGCCGAGCCCGAGGTAGACCAGGGGACGCTTGCTTCGGTTGAGCAACGCGGCCGCCTCACGCGGGTCGGCTTCCGCGATCGACCTAACGGGTACGAACGGTGCCTCGTCACGCACGTCGTGCGACAACAGGTACAGCTCGGCCGGTACCTCGACGAACACCGGGCCGGGGGCGCCCGACCGCGCGATCTCGCAGGCCGTGCGAATCGTGGCGTACAGCTCGCGCGCGCTGGCTGGCCGGAGCTGTGCCTTCGTCACCGGGGCGATCATCGCCGCCTGGTCGACGTCGTGCAGCTGGAACGCACGCCCCGTGTCGCGTCTGATCCCGCACCCCAGCACCAGCATCGGCACGGTATCCATGAACGCTTCGGCGATCCCGGACATGGCGTGGGTGAGCCCCGCACCGGGCACGACGTTGACGCAGGCCATCCGTCCGGAGGCGCGCCAGGCGCCATCGGCCATGAAGGATGCGCTCTGCTCGTCGGTGACGAGGATCGTGCGCACGCGCTTCGACTGGGCAAGCGCGTCGTACAGCTCGATGTTGTGCGTGCCGGGAATGCCGAACGCGAGCTCGATCCCTTCGTCCTCGAGCGCCCGCACCACGAGCCGGCCGCCGATCTCAGCCATGCCCCGCGGCGACGAGCGTCCCCACTTCCGCTCGAATTCCCTCGGCCACCCGATCGGCGAGCGCCATCACCGTCACGTACGGGTTGATCTCGAGCGCATCGGGGAAAAGACTCGAGTCGGCGATGCGAAGCCACGGAATGCCATGTACGCGTCCCCAGCCGTCGGTGACGGAATCGCGCGCGCTGCGCCCCATCGCGCACCCGCCCATCAGATGCGCCGCCGACACGGAGATCGTGCCGGGAAGAAAGTGCCGCTCGCTCACCAGCTCGTCGACGCGGCTCGCATCCTCGCGTTCGATGAGGGGCGGCCGCGCCGACGGGGCGTGCACTCGTCGCGCGCCGGCGGCGAAGAAGATGCGCGCGGACGTCCGCGTCGCGCGGACGAGCGACGCGATCGTCCCCCGCGCGAACTTGTAGTGCACCACCGGACGTCCGTGACGGTCGACCGTGATGTGGTTGCCGTCGGACGCGTGGTCGACCGCCAGCACGAGGATCATCTGGAGACGGGGGAATGCCCGCATCAGTCGCGCATGGGGCTCCCCGAAGCCGGTGAGATTCTTGGCGGTCACGAACGGGAAGTACATGCACGTCTCGAGGACGTAGCCTTCGTCGGCCGCGCGGTCGAGGAAATAGCTCTTGGGATGGCCGACATCGTTCGTGATCACCCGGTCGTGCTCGGCGACGAGAATGTGCGCCGGGTGGCAGGTGAACCCGCGGCCGAGCGTCGGGAGGCGATCGCGCAATCCGGAGCGAAGGAGAAGCGCGCTCGTCCCGATGGATCCGCCGCACAGCACGACCGTGCCCGCGTCGATGCGATACTCTCCGGGCCGCCATTCAGATGGACGTCCCTTTTCGCCCGGGCGCTTCTCGCGTACACGGACGACGACGGCGCGCTCGGCCACCCGCACGACCTCCGCGCGGGTCACGACCTCGACGCCCTGCTGCTCGGCCGCCGGGAGCTGCACACGATGCGTTCCCTGCTTCGCCAGGTTGGGGCACCCCAGGTTGCATAACGAGGAGCCCACGCATCCGCGCAGGTTGAGCGGGAACTGCTCGGCGTGGAGGCCGAGGCGCGCGCATCCGGTGACGAACAGCCGGTTGTTGTCGTTGAGCTCGCTGTCCTCGAGGAGGTGCACGCCATTCTCGTCCATCACCACCCGGGAGCGGCGCGCGATGTCGTCGTGCGTGAGCCCGGGAACGTCCCAGGTGCGGATGACACGTTCCGGGGCGACGAGCGAGGTGCCGGTGTAGACGACGGTCGATCCGCCGTAGGCGCGGCCGAACGCGAGCGTCATCGTGCCGTCAGCGGTGAGGAATCCGCCGCCATCCTCGTACAGCGCGTCGGCCATCTCGATCTCGCGACCGGTGAACTCGTGGTCGTCGAGGCGCGGTCCCTGCTCCAGCAGCAGCACGCGCAATCCGTCACGAGCGAGCGGCGCGAGCGCGCGGGCGACGGTTCCGCCTCCCGCGCCCGAGCCGACGATGACGATGTCAGCGTCGAGGCAGATCATCGGCGCGCCGTCCATCCGCGACCGGTGGCGCGGTACCCAAGTGTCGTCTGCACGTCGGGGCGCGCGTAGTAGCCGAGGAAGACGAGCGTGCGCAGTCCCCAGACGCCGCGCCGCAGCAGCGAGATGGGCGAATACTGCATGGCATCGAGAAAGCGCGCGCGGCGGGAGGCACCGAGCGCGTGGAACCGCCGGCCCCAGCGGAAGAGCGGGAGCGTGTCGAGGAGGCGTACGAACAGCGCGAGCTGGCGCCGCACGGCAGGAGGCCGCTTCGCCAGTGCCTCGGCGATCGATGCGTCCATCGTGCGCCACCCACCCTCGTCGAGGGAGGCGGCGTCGGGCACCATCGTTATGGCCAGCGCGCGAAAGGGCGCCTGAAGCGAGGGCGGGATCGCCGTGTGCACGGGCGCCAAGGTAGCGCCGGGCTTGCTGTCACGCGAGACTTCGGCCAGGCATCCAAGTTCAAAGGGGGGAACGCGGATGTGGCGGATGCAGCGGAAGATGCCGGATGTGCTCCCGGCGCGTTGAACCCTCCTCTACAGGAACAAAAAGCAGCTGCTTTTGGATTGCGCGAGGAGAGCCTGCTGCGCCAGCAGCGATCCGCCTGATTCGCTGCGTCCGCCGCATCCGCGTTCCCCCCTTTGAACTTGGATGGCAGCCCTACGTGAACCTGGATGGCAGCCCTACGTGAACCGGGTGCAAGCTCAAACCCTTCCGATGCGCGCGCTGTCCCACCCTCGCGAGCCGGAGGCGGCTCGACCAACCGCTGCTCGGGGGAACAATGCTCAGGTTACGCTACTTGGCCGCGATCGCGATCGCGGCGCCGCTCGTTGCGCAGACGCCGGAACGCCACACGCTGCGCGGGGATCGCGTCGCGATCTATGACCTCGTCGGTGAGGTCCGCGTAGTCGAGGGAAGCGGCCGCGATGTCGTGGTCGAGGTGGCGCGCCGAGGGGCGGACGCGAGTCAGCTGCGCGTCGAGACGGGCGACATCGGCGGTGTACCGACGCTCCGCGTCATCTTTCCTTTCGACCGCGTGCAATACCGCACCGACCGCGGGAGCTTCAACATGTCGGATCTGCGGGTTCGCGACGACGGCACCTTTGGTCACGGCCGCACCGGGCGACGGGTCGCGATCTCGTCTCGCTCCGGCGCCGACGCCTCGGCCGATCTCATCGTGCGACTGCCGGCGGGGACGGCGCTCGACCTCAGGGTGGCCGCGGGCCACGTGAGCGCGGAGGGAACTCGTTCGGACCTGCTGCTAGACGTGATCGCGGCCGGGGTCACCCTCAAGGGCACGCGAGGCGACGTTCGTGTCGACGCGGCGTCTGGAGGTGTCGAGGTGCAGGATACCGAGGGGAACCTCGACATCGATACCGGATCGGGCAGTATCGAGCTGTTGCGCGTGCGCTCGCCCGATCTCCGCGTCGACACGGGATCGGGGTCGGTGCTCTGCGAGAACGTCACCGCCGACGAAATCAACATCGATACCGGCTCCGGCTCCGTCGAGGTGGTGGCGGCGACGGCGAGAACGGTGCGCGTCGATGTCGGCAGCGGCTCCGTGGACGTCGCCCTCTCTCGTGAGGCGAAGGACGTCTACGTCGACACCGGCTCGGGGAGCGTGACGCTGCGCGTGCCGGAATCGATCGGTGCCGACGTCGACTTCTCGACGGGCAGCGGCGACATCGACAGCGATCTGCCGATCACGATTCAGGGGCGCGGGCGGGGCTCGCTCAAGGGACGCATCGGCGATGGTGCCGCGCACATCACGGTGTCGACGGGCTCGGGCGGCATCCGCATTCGCCGCGGCTAAAGCCACGGGGCGCCGTGGCTTCAGCCACGGCGACGGGCCAGGGGTCGAGGGCCAGCGGGCCAGGGGTGTGGAAAGGCAAGCGGCCGAAGGCCGCTTGCTCATCCGATGAGCGGCGGCGGCGAAGCCGCGCCGCCTTTCAATCCCCTGGCCCCTGGCCCTTGGCGCCTGACCCGCTCAAACGCGCGAGTTCGTCCGCGCCGAGATCGGCCCCGATCGGCAAAACCAGCCTGGCTTCCGCCCCCCGTGCGTCCGTGCGGTTGTAGAGCGTGAGCGTCCCGCCGTGGGCTTCCGCGATTTGCCGGCTCAACACCAACCCGATTCCCGTGCCGTCCGTCTTCGTGGTGTAGAAGGGAACGAAGAGGTTCGCGCTGTGAGCGATGCCGTGCCCCTCGTCGATCACGCGAAGGTCGAGCGCGTCGCCGGTGCGCAGCCACTCCACTCGAACGGCGCCCTGCATCTCGAGCGTCGCGTCGACCGCGTTGCGCACGAGGTTGATCAGGAGCTGCTCGAGCTGGTCCCCGTCGGCCTGAATGAGAACCCGGGGACCCTCGCGCACCTCGACGCGCGCGCGCTTTTCGAGCTCCACCACGCGATGCACCCACTCCGAGACGTCGACGGTCGCCACGCGCGGTCTGGGGAGCCGCGCGAGACGAGTGTACGACGTCATGAAGCGCCCGAGCGATTCGGAGCGCGTGCCGATCACCGACAGCCCGCGCTCGAGGTCCTCGAGCCAGTCGTCGGGACGCGGCGATCGGCGAATCAACTGCTGGAGGCTCCCGACGATGGACCGAATGGGGGCGAGCGAGTTGTTGATCTCGTGCCCGAGCACGCGCACGAGCCGCTGCCACGCCTGACGCTCTTCGTCGCGGAGCGCGCGGCTGAGGTCGGAGACCACCACGAGCTGATGTGGGAGCCCTCCCTGGCGGAACGTGCTGCGTCTGATCTCGACGCGCCCCGAAGGGCGCGCGCGATCGCCGCCGGGGAGGAATGCGTCGACGACGCGCCGCGGCTCGCCGTCCAGGAACGCCTGCAACCCGAGCTCCGATGCCTGACGACCGGCGAGTCGCTCGGCCGGCTGGCCGATCAATCGCTCACCGGCGCGATTCACGAGACGCAGGGTACCCCGCTCGTCGAACGCGAAAATGGCGACGTCGATCTCCTCCATGATGCGACGGAGCAACGCGGTCGCCTCGAGCGCACCCAGCCGCTGATCGCGCAGCGGGTCCCGGAGTGCGTTGACCTCGAACATGGCCTGACCGAGGGCGTCGTCGAGGCGGCCGCCACGCGCGCGGATGGAATAATCGCCCTCTCGTAAGGCGGCGATGAGATTACCGAGCGTCTGGAGGGGACGAACGACACGCTCCCGCAGCGCGACGGCGAGCAGCCACCACGCCAGCACCACCAGCAGCGACAACGTCCACTGGACCTTGAGGGAGTAGTCGCCCGTCCAGAGCAAGACGAGCGAGACGACGACGGCCGGCAGTCCGCCCGCGAGCGCCAGCCGCTGGACGTACTGATCGTGGTCGATGCGCCTGGGACGCTGCGCGCGATTCACGAGATGCCGAACTGCTGAAGGCGCCGGTACAGTGCGCTGCGGCTGACGCCAAGCGCGTCTGCCGCCCGACTGACGTTGCCCTCGTGACGCTGGAGGGCGCGCGTGATGAGCCATCGCTCCGCATCCTCGAGGGTCATCTCCTCCAGCGCGGGTCCCGCGGCAGGCTTCGCGCGGAGCTCGACATCCTCGATCGTCACACTGGGGCCCGGCGTGAGCAGCACCGCGCGCTCGACCACGTGTCGCAGCTCCCGCACGTTGCCCGGCCACGAATGCTCGAGCAGCGCTCGCATCGCCTCAGGCGTGAAGTCGCGCACCGCCTTCCCGTAGCGCTCGGCCTGCTGCCGCAGGAAGTGATTCGCGAGGAGCGGGACGTCATCCTTGCGGTTGCGGAGGGGAGGAATGCGGATCTCGACCGTGTTCACGCGGTAGAGCAGGTCCTCACGAAACCGCCCGTCCGCGACGAGCTGGCTCACATCGGCGTTCGTCGCAGCGATTACGCGAACGTCGACGTGGCGCGTCTTCGATGAGCCGACGCGCTGCACCTCGCCGTTCTCGAGCGCACGCAACAGCTTGCCCTGCTGGGCGAGCGGCACGTTCGCGATCTCGTCGAGAAACAGCGTTCCACCGTCGGCGAGCTCGAAGCAGCCGACGCGATCGGTCTTCGCGTCGGTGAACGCGCCGCGAACGTGGCCGAACATCTCGCTCTCGAAGACACCCTCGGAGAGACCGCCCGCGTTCACGGTGACGAGCGGCCTCCCCGCGCGCGGCGACGCGGCATGCAGCCACCGGGCGACGACTTCCTTCCCCGTTCCGTGCTCGCCCGTGATCAACACGTTCGCGCTGGAGGGCGCGATCTTCTCCATCAGGCGATGCACCGGCCGCATTGCGCGCGACTCGCCGAGCAGGACAGGGAGTCCGTCGCGGCGGAGCCGGCTGTTCTCGGTCTCGAGCCTCTGCGTCGCGCGAAGCGCGCGGCCGAGGTCCACCTGCGTGCGCAGCGTCGTCAACAGCCGCGCGTTGTCCCACGGCTTCTCCACGTAATCGCGTGCGCCGCGCCGCATCGCCTCC
>JAICNG010000068.1 GCA_025931335.1 Gemmatimonadaceae bacterium
ACCGACCCCACGCGTCATCCCGAGCACATCCGGCGCTATCTGGATGCCGACCAGTTCAGGCTCTATCAGCTGATCTGGCAGCGCTTCATGGCCTCGCAGATGGCCCCGGCGGTCTTCGACACCACGACGGTGGAATACCACCTCGAGCCAGATGCGCAGTCAGCACTCCACAATCCGCAATCCTATCATTTCCGGTCGACCGGCTCCGTCATCAAGTTCCAGGGCTATCTCGCCCTCTATCGTGAGGCACACGAGGAAGGCGAGGGGCGCGCGCTCGAGGATGAGCAGCCATTGCCGGTGCTGGAGAAGGGTGAGCGCGTACCCGTCCGGGAGATCGTGCCCAACCAGCACTTCACCGAGCCGCCGCCGCGCTTCAGCGAAGCCAGCCTGGTGAAGGAGCTCGAGCGGTTGGGTATCGGGAGACCCTCCACGTACGCGTCGATCATCTCCACGCTCACCGAGAAGCAGTACGCCCGCCTCGAGCAGCGGCGGTTCTTCCCGAGCGAGCTGGGCGAGAAGGTCGAGCGCGTGATGGTCAAGCAGTTCCCCGACATCTTCAACGTGAAGTTCACGTCGGAGATGGAGGAGGAGCTCGACAAGGTGGAGGACGGCAGCCTCGGGTGGCAGCGCGTGCTCGAGGAGTTCTGGACGCCGTTCGAGGCGGCGCTCAAGACGGCCGACCCGCAGAAGATGATCGCCGACGCGCACGACCTTGGCGACCTCGCCAACGAGCGCTGCCCGGAGGATGGCGGCCGCCTCGTCGCGCGCAGCGGACGCTTCGGCCCGTTCATCGCCTGCGAGAACTATCCGGAGTGCAAGCACACGCGCCGCCTCGCCACCGACAAGAAGCCTGACGAGCCGACGAACGAGGTGTGTCGGGAGTGCGGTGCGCCGATGCTCATCAAGCACGGCCGCTACGGGCGCTTCATGGCGTGCAGTCGCTATCCCGAGTGCAAGCACACGCGCCCCATTCCCCTCGGCGTGAAATGCCCGAAGGATGGCGGCGACCTCACGGAGCGGCGCTCACGTCGCGGCAAGATCTTCTTCGGGTGCGCGAACTACCCAGCCTGCGACTTCGTCTCCTGGAACCGTCCGGTGGCCGAGAAGTGCCCTGAATGCGGATTCGAGGGGGCGGAATCGAAGAGCAACAAGGCGCGCGGGGAGTTCCGCAAATGTCTGAAGTGCGGGAACGAGTGGGACGTGGGCGCCCGCGAGGAGGAGGCGGTGGCGGTCTGAAGGACGATTGCGGATTTCGGATTGCGGATTGCCGATGGGTGGTGCGACCGACTCGCGCCACCCATTATTTCATCATGATGACATTCGCAATCCGCAATCCGCAGTCGTGCCGATCGTTCACGTAATCGGCGGCGGGCTTGCCGGCTCCGAAGCCGCGTACCAACTCGCCGAGCGCGGCCTCGATGTCGTGCTGCACGAGATGCGGCCCGTGCGCGCGACGCCGGCGCACAAGACGGATCGGCTCGCCGAGCTCGTGTGCTCGAACACCTTCAAGAGCACGGAGGTGACGAACGCGCACGGGCTGCTGAAGGCGGAGATGCGGGCACTCGGGTCGATGATCCTTCAGGCGGCCGATGAGGCCCGCGTGCCCGGTGGAAGCGCGCTCGCCGTCGACCGCGACCTGTTCTCGGGGGCGGTGCACGAGCGGGTCACCGCGCACCCGCGCGTTCAGATTGCCCGCGAAGAGGTGACGGCGCTGCCGTCGCCCGGAATCGTCGCCACCGGTCCGCTCACCTCCGACGCGCTGGCGGCGGCGATTCGCGCCCGTCTCGGGGTCGAATCACTCGCCTTCTATGACGCGATCGCCCCGATCGTGTCCGCCGAGTCGATCGACGACTCCATCGTGTGGCGCGCGTCGCGCTACGATCGGGAGACCATGTCGGGCGCCGACGAGGGCGCGTACATCAACTGCCCGATGACTCGTGAGGCATACGAGGCGTTCATCGACGCACTGACGGGGGCGGACCAGCACCACGGACATGACTTCGATGAGGTGCCGTACTTCGAGGGATGCATGCCCATCGAGGAGATGGCGCGACGCGGGCGGGATACGCTGCGGTTCGGGCCGATGAAGCCGGTGGGGCTGCGCGACCCGCGCACTGGGCGCATCCCGTACGCCGTGGTGCAGCTGCGCATGGAGGATCGCGCCGGCCGCATGTGGAACCTCGTGGGTTGCCAGACGCGGATGCGGATCCCGGAGCAGCAGCGCGTCTTTCGTCTGATTCCCGGCCTGGAGAACGCGGAGTTCCTCCGATACGGCTCCATCCACCGCAACTCGTACGTCAACTCGCCCGCGTCGCTCACGCCGCACCTCTCGTTGCGCGACGACCCGCTGGTGCTGTTTGCCGGCCAGCTCACCGGAGTCGAGGGATACACGGAGAGCAGCGCCACCGGTCTGCTCGCCGGAATCAACCTCGCGCGTCTGCTCGGTGGCGAGGAGCCCAGCATTCCCCCGCCGACGACGATGCTCGGGGCGCTGTACCGGTATCTCCGTGAGGCCGACCCACGGCACTTCCAGCCCATGAACGCGAACTTCGGCCTGCTCGATGACCTTCCAGAGCCGGTTCGCGACAAGCGGCTCAAGCGCGAGGCCATGGCGGGGCGCGCTCTTCACGATCTGAGTGCCTGGCGAGAGAATCTGGTGGCGGCGCTCAGATGAGCATGGAGAAGGGGCCAAGGGCCAAGGGCCAGGGGCCAAGGGGCGGGCCACGGGCCAAGCCGCCCACCCTCGACCCGCCCCCTGGCCCTTGGCCCCTGGCCCCCGCCCCGCTCTCGGACTTTCTAACCCACCTCGCCAAGGAGCGAGACGTCTCGCCGAACACGACCAAGGCGTACGCGCGCGACCTCGAGGCCTTCGTCGAGTTCCTTTCCAACTACTACGGCGCCAGCGAATGGACGTGGGGCGGCGTGGACCGCCTCGCGATCCGCGGCTTCATGGCGCACCTAACGAAGCGCGGGCTCGGCAAGCGGTCCATCGCCCGCGCGCTGTCGGCAGTCCGCTCGTTCTATCGCTTCCTCCACCGCTCCGAGGCCGTCGAGGCGAATCCGGCGCGTGGCGTCGGGTCGCCCAAGGTCGACAAGCATCTGCCGGGATTCCTCGACCGTGCGCAGATCGGTCTTCTCTTTCAGATGGCGGAGACGCGCGCGTGGGAGGGCCGGTTCGCCGACGTGCGCAACCTCGCGATCCTCGAGCTGTTCTATTCGACGGGGTTGCGTCTCTCGGAGCTGCGCGGAATCAACCGCATCGACCTCGACCTCGTCTCGCAGCAGGTGAAGGTAAGAGGGAAGGGAAGGAAGGAGCGCATCGTTCCCGTCGGCGACCATGCGCAACTCGCGCTCCGGAACTACGAGGCGAAGCGCGACGAGCTGCTCCGCCAGGTGGGAGCCCGCGGCGATCGCACCGCGTATTTCCTGAGCCGCACCGGAAAACGCATATCGGTGCGCGCGATTCAGAACGCGGTCACGCACTTCCTTCACGAGCTCGACGAGGACGCGGGCCTCTCGGTGCACTCGCTGCGCCACACCTTCGCCACGCACCTCCTCGATGCCGGCGCCGACCTGCGCGCCGTCCAGGAGCTCCTTGGCCACGCCTCGGTCTCGACCACGCAGATCTACACGCACGTCAGCGTCGAGAGGCTGCGGGAGGTGTACCGGAAGGCGCACCCGCGCGCGTAGCGCGCGGGCGCGCCTTCCGGGCCAAGGGTCGAGGGCCAGGGGCCAAGGGGGTGGTAAGGCGAGCGGCCTCCGGCCGCTCATCTGATGATGCGGCAGCGGCGAAGCCGCGCCGCATTACCGCCCCCTTGGCCCTTGGCGCCTGGCCCCGACCCGGCCCTCGCCAGGAACCAAGCTTGCAATACAGAGTCTCACCATGCGTCTCGAACACCTCCCCCTCATCCTGGGACTGCTCTTCGTCGTGGCGGGCGTCGCGCTCATCGCCGACGCGCTGCTCCGAGAGCAGCCGCTCATGATGAGCGACCGTCGCAAGCGGTCGCGGGCGCCGAGGCATCGGGGCGGGCAGGTGGCGATTGGGGTTGGGACGCTGTTCGTTGCCGCCGCGCTCTTCGGTCGCGACGGGTGGCGGTACGGCACCGTCGCGGTGTTGGCCAGCGTCGTCGCGTTCGCCACCGGGGTCTGGCTCAACTGGGGATACGTGAAGGCCTTCATGCTCGGCCCGGAGTCACGCGCCAATGAGGAGGAGGACGACGAAGACCGCCCCATGCAGCGGCGGTCGCGCATCCCACTCGATCGCGAAGTCCCCACGCCGGCCGTCGCTGGCGACCTCGTTGCCGGCGTCCCCCCCGAGCCCGACCTCGAGCCCCCGCGCACCTCGGTTCCCCCAGGCGAAACGCGGCGACTCCGCATCCGCTAGCGCCTTTCGCGCTTTTCCAGCGCTTCCCCAGTGCCCCTGTCGTTGGACTATCTTCCTCTCATGTCCAACGCGCCACGCATTCGCTCCACGACAATCCTCGCCGTTCGCCGCGATGGCCGCGTCGCTCTTGGCGGCGACGGGCAGGTGAGCATCGGCGAGACCGTCATGAAGGCGAACGCCCAGAAGGTCAGAACGCTCAAGGGCGGAAAAGTGCTCGCGGGGTTCGCCGGCTCAACCGCCGACGCGTTCACCCTCTTCGAGCGCTTCGAGGAGAAGCTGGAACGGTTCCCCGAGAACCTCCCGCGCGCCGCCGTCGAGCTGGCCAAGGATTGGAGAAGCGACCGCGTGCTTCGCCGCCTGGAAGCGCTGCTCGCCGTCGTCGACAAGGAGCACGGCTTCGTCCTTTCGGGCACCGGGGACGTGATCGAGCCGGACGACGGTATCGTCGCCATCGGCTCCGGCGGTCCGTTCGCCCTCGCCGCCGCGCGCGCGCTGCGCGAGCATTCGACGCTCACCGCTCCCGAGATCGTCCGCCGCGCACTCGAGATCGCCGGCGATATCTGTATCTACACGAATACGAAGATCACTGTTTTGGAGCTCTGATTCCGGATTGCGGACTGCGGATTGCGAACAAACCTATCGGCTCGTACGGTCTTACCGCAGTCCGCCATCCGCAGTCCGCAATCGCCTTCCCACTAATGCTCTCTAAGCGCACCCAGCAAGCCGTCGCCCGCCTCGCCGATCTGACCCCCAGGCAGATCGTCGCCGAGCTCGACCGCTACATCGTCGGCCAGGGCGACGCGAAGAAGTCGGTCGCCATCGCGCTGCGGAACCGGTGGCGCCGTCAGCAGGCGCCGGATGCGATTCGCGAGGAGATCTCGCCGAACAACATCATCCTGATCGGCCCCACGGGCGTCGGGAAGACCGAGATCGCGCGCCGGCTCGCCAAGTTCGCCGGGGCGCCATTCATCAAGGTCGAGGCGTCGAAGTTCACCGAGGTGGGATACGTCGGGCGCGATGTCGAATCGATGGTGCGCGACCTCGTCGACAGCGCCATCGACATGGTGCGCACCGAGCGGGAGACCGAAGTCGAGGACCTCGCGCACGAAAAGGTCGAGGAGCGTCTGCTCGACCTGCTCCTCCCCGTTCCGCAGGAGGCCAAGCAGCCGCCGGCTGCGAAACCGGAACAAGCTGCGGCCGCGGGCGGATCACCCACGCTGTTCGTCGTCTCCGCCGCCGGCGAGGTGCAGACGGAACAGGACGATGGCGCGAAGGAGCGGTACCGTCGCACGCGCGAGAAGCTCAAGCAGCTCCTGCTCGACGGGCAGCTCGAGGGGCGCGAGGTCGAGGTCGAGGTCACCCAGTCGCCGGGACCGATGTTCGACATGATGGTTCCGCAGGGCGCCGCCGAGGGGATGGAGAACTTCAGCGACATGATCCAGGACATGCTGCCGAAGCGGAAGAAGAAGCGCACGGTCAAAGTGTCCGAAGCGCGACGCATTCTGCTCGAGCAGGAATTCGACAAGCTCATTGATCAGGAAGACGTCACCTCCGACGCTCTCGAGCGCGTGGAGAAGCTCGGTATCATCTTCCTCGATGAGATCGACAAGATCGCCGGCGAGCGGGGCCAGTCGCACGGGCCCGACGTGTCGCGCGAGGGCGTGCAGCGCGACCTCCTTCCGATCGTCGAAGGCTCCAACGTCCAGACGAAGTACGGGATGGTGAAGACCGACCATGTCCTGTTCGTCGCCGCCGGCGCCTTTCACGTCTCGAAGCCGAGCGACCTCATCCCGGAGCTACAGGGCCGCTTCCCCATTCGCGTCGAGCTGAAGCCCCTCACCGAGGCGGATTTCGTCCGCATCCTCACCGAGCCGGAGAACGCTCTGATCAAGCAGTACGTCGCGCTCGTCGAGGCCGAGGGGGCAACGCTCGAGTTCAAGGAAGACGGGATTCGCGAGGTCGCGCGCATCGCGGCCACCGTCAACGAGCGGATGGAGAACATCGGCGCGCGCCGTCTGCACACGGTGATGACGACGCTCCTGGAGGACGTGCTCTATGAGCTTCCCGATCGCGCCTCGAAGGCGATCGTGATCGACGCGGGGACGGTGCGCGATCGCTTGAAGGCGATCGTCGAGGACGAGGATCTGCGAAAGTACATCTTGTAGGGGTCACTCCTCGTCGCACCGGCGCATCATTCCGCGGCTGAAGTCCGACACCTCTTCGCCACATGTGGCGCGGTGCGAACAGCGTAAGTCATTGAAAAATCGCACGCGGTTTTCGAGTGTTGCATGGAACGCAGAATGCATGCGGCGCGCGCGTCCACACCATCAGAGGCCACGATGCGCCACGCACAACGCCGTGCGTCTGCCGCCGCGACCGCCCTGCTCCTCCTCGGAGCAATCGCGTGTGCCGCAGACCGGACAACCGCGCCGTCGCTGGAACCCGAGGGACTCGCGTTCATGGGGGACGGCACCTGTCCCACCGGAGCGCTGTCGGTCACCCGCGGCATGATGAACCTGGCGGAGTTCGAGGGGGATCATGAGCCACCCCCGGAGTGCAACTTCATCGAAGGGCGAATGACCGGAGGCGGCGGCCAGATCATCATCGGCGACGTCTTCATCTCGCGCGGGTTCACGATCCACTGCGATATCGTCCTCTCGAACAACGTCGAGATCAACTGGCCCGGGAACAAATGGCACATCGACAAGCCGCTCGACTCGGCGGTGTGCATCGATGACCCCGCCTACAACCCGGTTCCGCCGAAGGCTCCGTTCGACACCTTCATCGGCGTCGGCACCGGAGCACTCAACGGGGTCGATGGGTCGGTCGTCATGTTCACCTTCATCGACAACGGTGAGCCCGGGAGCGGCGACATGGCCAGCATCCAGGTCTTCGACGCCGGCGGCGCGCTGGTGCTCAACGTTCCGCTCAGCAACCTGGACCGAGGCAACATCCAGGCGCACTACGACCAGCCGCACGGGAGCAACGGGAACTGAGTAAGAGAGGCGCTGGAACAGCGCTAAGGGCGCTGGAGTCGCGCTGGGGGCGGTGAACGTGTCTCGTTCACCGCCCCTTTTTTTTTGGTTCTTCGCGGATTTCCGGGAACGATCGCGGCGACGGGGCCACGGACAGCCGAACTGCTGAACGGACCCGTATAACAACACGAATTGCCCGAATTGCTCCCGACGCCGCGCAACCCCTCCGCACACAAGCCCAACGGCACATTGTTGTTACTAGAGAGCCCAGCTCGAAGCGCAAGAGGCAATTTCGCGTAATTCGTTTTGTTTTTCGGGTCTGTCGGCAGTTCAGCTGTCCGTGGCCCCGTGGGGACCGCGGCCCTTCAGAGAATCCCGATATTCCGAGAAGAATCTTTTTTTTTTCGGTTCATCCGGGAACGATCGCGATGAGGGGCCACGGACAGCCGGAACCGCCGAATCACCCGAATGACGCGAAGAGCGCGCTGCGCCGTAGCACGCTCCACTGCGGATGAAGCCCCCGAAAGTTCCTTGGGTTAACACCTCGCGGAGCCAGACTCGCGCGCTCGATAATTCGCGCCATTCGAGTAATTCGGCACTTCCGGCGGTCCGTGGCCGCTGCCGGGCAGAAGCCAGCGTCAGCCATCCCGCGAATCCCGGAAGAACCGTTTATCAGCGCTACCCGAGCGCTCTTGGCGCTTTTCAGCGCTCTCGCCCTACTCCGTCCGGAACCTCGTCAGCATCGCCTGGAGCTGCTGCGCCGCCGCCGCCATCTCGCTCGCCGTCGCGGCGAGCTCCTGCGCCGCGGCCGCGTTGCGCTGCGTCGTCGAGTCCACCTCGGTCATCGTCCCCGTTACCTGGGCGATCTCGGTCCCCTGCTCGGTCGACGCCGACGCCACCCGCTGCACGAGCGACGTCGATTCCTGCATCGACGGTGCGAGCGCCGACAGCAGCGCGTCCGACCGCTGCGCGATCTGCTCGCTCGACTCGGCGAGCTTGCCGATCTCGCGGGCCGCCTGCTCGCTCCGCGCCGCCAGGTCCCGAACCTCCTGCGCGATGACCGCGAATCCGCGCCCGTGCTCCGCGGCGCGTGCCGCCTCGATCGACGCGTTCAGGGACAAGAGGCTGGTCTCCGACGCCAGCTCCGCGACGATCGCCGTCCGGCTGATGATCGTCTGGAGGGCCACCGCCATTTCGCGGACGGCCGCGCTCACCTGGATTGCCTCACGAGCCGCGCGCAGCGTCACCTGCTCCATCGCCGCGCTGTCTTGCGCGCTTCGTGCCGACGAGGCACGCACGTCGTCGAGGGTGGACACGGTTCGCTCGACGCGCTCCGCGTCGCGCGACGTGCTCTCCGACAGGTCGCGCGATGACGACGCCACCTCCGTCGACGCCGTCGTGATCGCCTCGGCGCCTTCGCGCACCGACTGCAACGCCTCCGAGAGCCGGCCCACCATCGAGACGAAGGCGCGGCCGAACGCATCGCGCTCGCTGCGCGGGACGACGCGCACCGTCAGGTCGCCGTCGGCGATTCGATCGGCGACGCGTGCCATGTCGCCGAGGTAGCGTACCATCTCCTGGAAGGCGACGCCGAATGCGTCGTGCGCGCCGCGCGGCGTTACCTCGACGCTCACATCGCCCTGCGCCAGCGACGCCGCGTGGGCCGCCATCTGCTCGAGGTATTGCACCATCTGCTGCATCGAGCGGAGCAGGGTGCCGATCTCGTCATCCGACGTCGCGTCGATGCGAACGGTGACGTCGCCCTCGGCGATCCGCGCCGCTACTCGCGCCGCTTCCTTCACCGGGGCCGTGATCGAGGCCGACACGAGTCGCGAGAGATGGCTGAGCAGGAGGATCGTCGCCCCGATGACGATCGCGCTGCCGACCCATCCTGCGCGCCGAATCCAGCGCGTGGCGCGGAAGGCGCCGGCGATCGCTGCCTCGTTCTGCGCGCGAGTCGCTTCCAGGCCGTTGCGGATCGAGGCGTAGCGCTCGGTGAGGTCGGGAAACGATCGGAGCGTGCCGTCGTGCTTGTCGTTCCGGATCATGTAGGCGCTCACCGAACGCGCACGCGTGTAGTACATGCCGAGCGCGCTGTCCACCGAGCTGGCCTGAGCGGCCGCGGCCGTGCGGGCGAAGATACGGCGAAGAGAATCGGCGCCGAGAAGCGCGGCACTGTCGCCCGAGGTGACCGCGTCCTGTAGTGCCCGCTGCACGCTGCGCAGCTCGACCTGAAGATCGCGCGAGGCGCGCACGGCAGGGTAGTACCGGTTCTCGATGTTGTGCTGTCGCACGTCGGTGACCACGCCGGTCGCGACGTTGAGCAGGAGGATCGCGGTAAGGGCGACCGCGGCGACCGACGGAATGAGCCCGAGCTTCTCCCGAAATCCGAGCCGCTCGACGCGGGCCCGCCAGAGCGCGATGGCGCTCATCGTCCGGCGCGCGCCGGCGAGGTCCTGCGCATGGAGTGGCCGCCCTTGGTGTGGAGTCGTGCTGAGGTGAGGGATTCCTCATGTACGACGAGCGAGAGGAGGAGGCGTCCCATTTAGGAAGGTCGGAGGGATCGAAGGGATCACGGGGATCAGGGGATCAAGGGGAAGGAGAGGCTCCCGCAGTCAGATGAGCAAACGGCGGCGCGCAGGCGCCGCCGTTTGCCTTTCCTTCCCCGTGATCCCTTCGATCCCTTCGACCCCTTCGACCCCTTCGGCCTTTCAGATCCGAATACCGAACGAAAGCGGAATCCGCGACTCGAACCCCGTCGTGTGGACGCGCGACTCGACGAACATCTCCTGGCCGAGCATCTGGAAGGAGTACCCGACCCCGGCGTTCACCCCGGCGCGCGCGTTCGACCACACGCCGCGCTGCGTTTCCGACTCGTGGGTCTCGTCGTTGAGAATCTGCTCGTTCCACTGATGGTAAAGGCCGAGGCCCGCCATTGCGTAGAGGCCGGTCGGCTTCTTCGAGAAGCGGCGGATGGCGTTGACCGTCAGCGCGAACGTCGCGTGTCGGTGGATGTCGGTGAGCGACACCGGGCGGTGGCGTGCCTGCTCGGTGGCGTCGAGCATCGTCTCGAGCCGGTAGCTGACCAGGGACGTTGCCGGGCGCAGCGTGGCGCTGAGCGCGAAGTGCGTCCCCGAGGGGCCTCCCGCGCCGCGCGTCTCCCAGCCGGAGCCGACTGCCGCCCCGAGCTTCACCCGCGATCCGGTCTGCGATTCCGCGCGCGGTGCTACCATCGTGAGCGCCAGCACGCCGACGATCGTGAACGTTGTCCTCATACGTCCCCCGCAGTCGATGGCCCTGTTCGCCGCCACCCGTGTGGCGCGCATTACACCCTAACGCAAGTGCAGGGCCGGAGCCTTTCGGACACCCTCCGAAGCGTCGACCGCCCGGTGCCTCTCGCGATTGACCGCCCGCGTCCGCTAATTTCCCGGCGCTTGCCTCGTCAACCGTCGTTTTAACTCCGAAATTCGCAATCCGCAATCCACTTGCTCATGCCGAATCGCCCCCATCGCGACTTCCTCGCCATCCCCGATTTCTCCACCGAGGAGTTGCACCGGCTCTTCGATCTCGCGGACACCATGTCGCAGGGTCGCTACACGAAGAGGCCGCTCGCCGGGAAGTCTTTGGCGATGATCTTCATGAAGTCCTCCACGCGCACGCGTGTTTCCTTCGAGGTTGGCGCCTGGCAGCTCGGCGGGCACGCGCTCTTTCTGTCGCCGCGTGACGTGCAGCTCGGCCGGGGCGAGCCGATCGCCGACACGGCCCGCGTGCTCTCGCGCTACGTCGATGGGATCATGATCCGCACGTTCGCCCACGCCGAGATCGAGGAGCTCGCCGAGTACGCCGACGTCCCCGTCATCAACGGGCTCACCGACTGGCTGCACCCCTGCCAGGTGCTCGCCGACCTCCTGACCGTTAGGCAGCACGTCGGCGGGTGGGAGGGAAAACGGGTTGCGTGGATCGGGGACGGCAACAACATGGCGAACTCGTGGATCAATGCGGCCTACCGCCTCGGTTTCGAGCTCGTGCTCGCGTGCCCCGAGGGGTACGATCCGGACCAGAAGCTCGTCGAGCGCGCGCGCACCAGGGCCAAGGTCACGGTCGTGCGCGATCCGAAGCAGGCGGCCGAGGGGGCGCACGTCGTCAACACCGACGTGTGGGCGTCCATGGGACAGGAGGAGGAGCAGGCGACGCGGGCGAAGGCCTTTCGCGGCTTCATCGTCGACGAGGGGCTCATGAAGCGCGCAGCGAAGGGAGCGATCTTCCTCCACTGCCTGCCGGCGCACCGGGGTGAGGAGGTGGCCCCCGCGGTAATCGAAGGGCCGCAAAGCCGCGTGTGGGATGAAGCCGAGAACCGCCTTCACGTGCAGAAGGCGATCATGGCCGTGCTCATGGGAGGCGAGACGCTCTCGTAGGCGAGACATCCGTCACGTCTCACACCGCGATCGTCACGCTGCCGCGCCACCTCCCAAACGGATAAGGGCATTCCGCCACTCGTCAGGCAGCCTGCCCGGTTTCGGCCGGTGCCGTCCGCGCGCCCAAAAACGCCAAGTCAAAGCCTAACAACGCGATGCCACGTCGGGTCACCGTGGCGTAGTGTGTGCCTTGTCACGTTCTCATGTTGACCAAAATGACTTCGCCGTCTCATCGGTCCCGGCCGATCATCAAGGTCAACGGGGACTTCACACTCCCTGGCGATGGACGTGGTGTCCTGATCGTCACGGGCGGCCTGACCATCAGCGGCAATCGGCACTGGGACGGCGTGCTCATGGTGGGAAACAACCTCACGTCGAATGGGAACAACGGCGTTGACGGCACAGTCGTCACCGGGCTGAACCGGAAGCTCGGCCAGATCGTGCCGCAAGGCGACGTGGGGAATGGCACGAAGACCTACCGATACAATTCGTGCCACGTCGCGCGCGCGCTTCAGAGCCTGTCAGCGCTGGTGGAATACCGAAACGCGTGGGCCGACAACTGGGCGTCGTACTAGGCTGAGGAAGACCTAGGGAAACAGTCGTTGCGACCGGTCAGCCGACGCATGTACGAATCCGCGTCGGTCCCCGCCGCGCGAACCCGCGATCCGTGATCGGCGGTGGGCACACCGGTCAATCCGCCCGGGCAAAAAGCCAGGAAACGTCGCACATCGCCGGTGAACAGACGTCGCTGAAAACTTAACTTCAGTGACACCAATGGCTTAATAATAGGCATGTGCCCTGCCATTGGCGGCGGTGGATTAGAACGACCTCAGATTGCGGCCGGCTCGCTGTAGTTGCGGACCGGCCGCCAATCGCTCCACCAGAAAGCCCAGGGCAAGGGATCAAAATGCGGCGGACTTTAGCGCAGCGCGGAATGACGCTCATCGAGGTCCTCGTCGCCATCACGATCGTCGTCATCCTCACCGGCGTCGCGTTGCCGAAGGCGGCGGCGATTCAAGAGTCAATAGAGCTCGAGAGCGGCGCGCAGCAGCTCATGCGCGAGCTGAATCTCGCGCAAGTACGCGCCATCAAGGAAAACCGGACCGTGGTGTTCGCGTTCGAAGGCGATACCGAATACCGCGTCGACACGGACGCGCCGCGGCCGCTGCCGGGGGCGCTCCGGTTCGGCGCCGCGCCGTCGCAGATTCAGTTCGCGTCCTTTGGTCCGCCTCCCACCGGTCCGGCGGCCGTCCAGCTCGCCTCGCCGAGAGGGCGCACCAGATCCGTGATGGTCAATGCCTCGGGCTTCGTGACTCTCCAGTGAGCGCGGTCATGAGGGGCCGCGTCCGCGGTCGCGACGGCTTTACGGTCATCGAGCTCATGGTGGCGGTGATGATCATCAGCGTCGGGCTGCTAGGCATGGGCTCGGTGATGGGGAGCAGCACCAGGCTTCAAACGCTGGCGATGAGCCGCACCGAGATGACGACCGCCGCCGAGAACAAGGTCGAGGAGCTGCGCGTCTACGGTAAGACGCCGACGAGCAGCCCACTCCGCGCCGCCATTGCCGTCGGGGGAAGCGTGGTGGCACCGGTCGTCGGCTACTCGGATTCCACACAGGCGCTGAGCGGGCGATGGTATCGCCGCCGCTGGCAGGTCCAGAACGGTGTTGCCGGCACGCGGCTGCTCACGCTGCGGGTGGTCCCCAGCGGGCCGCTTCGAGATGTCGTGAAGCAGCTGGACGTGAACACGCTCCTCGCGGTCTTGCCTTAATGGAGACGTCACCTGTGAAGCGCAGGCGCGGCGGCCGCCGCTCAGGCGTGACCCTGGTCGAAATGCTCGTCACCCTCGGCCTATTGTCGGTCGTGATGGGCACCGTCACCGGGATGATCCTGCGGACGCAGCGCGAATACACGCGACAGCGTGAGGCGATTCGTCTCCAGGAGAACATGCGGAACGCCGAAATGGTCATCGCGCGGCTGCTGCGTACGGCCGCGGTCGACCCGCTCGGCCTGAGCATCGGCCGCGTGGACATCGACCCGCTGGCGCACGGCACGTTCGACAACGTCCGCGTGCGGAGCGACTTCAATCCGGCCGACGGCGACGTCCTCGACGCTCTGGAGGACGCGCTGGTCTACACCTCGGACGATACGCTGTACGTGCGCTGGCAGGCTGGGGCCGTCCCGCAGCCGATCGCGTATCCCGTGCGGTCGCTGTTGTTCGAGTACTTCGCGGCCGACGACACGCCGATTACCAGTCAGGCGCTGATCGCGAATGCCGCGAAGGCGAAATACACCGTCACCGCACCGGCCAAGCCGGGTGATGCCGCAATCAAGTCGAGGATCGCATGGGTGCACTTCCGCAACTGACCCGGGGTGGACGGGCTCGACGCCGCGCCGGCTTCGCGCTGCCGAGTGCCCTCCTCGCGCTCGCTCTCATGAGTGTGCTTGCCATTGGCATCCATAGCATGAGCAGCGTGCAGAACACGAGCGTCAAGAACCGCGAGGCAGCCGCGCGAGCGTTGCTTCTTGCTGAAGCCGGGGCCGTGCACGCCGCGGCGGTGCTCCGGGACACGCTGAGCATGTACGACTATTCACGTCTGCTCATCGGCAGCGACAACATCGCCGGAACCTCGGATGACGGCGTGGTCGCCGGCTATGGGATGAGCAGCACGCTTGCGATTCCGAAGACCGGGAAAGCGGCGACGGGCGGCATCTACACCGTTGAGATCCTCGACGACCCGGGCGACCCGGTGCCGAATGTTCTCGTCGACGGGAATTCGCGCGTGCTCATGCGCTGCACCGGCATCACCAGCGATAGCGCCCGCGTGTCCATCGATGTGGTGCTCGGGGCAGTGCGCTTCCCCGGCATCGCGACGGACAAGGACCTCGAGATCTCGAGCGCCGCCACGATCAATGGACCCTGCGGCGGAATTCACACCAACGGCAACTTGACTGGCGGCGGGTCGCCAACGGTCGCCACGCAGGCGAGTGCGACCGGGACGGTGAGCCTGAGCGTCAGCCCGCGGTACTCCGGTCAGGCACCACTCGAGATTCCGGACCTCGTCCCCAGCGAATTCTGCGCGGGCGCGGACTACACCATCGCGGGGAACTTCGTGCTGAGCGGCTCGACTGCGCCCGGCACCTACTGCGTACTCGGCAACGTGTCGTCGGGCGGGGATTTCGGCAGCCTGGCGACCATGAAGTCGATCTCCATCATCGCGACGGGCGCGATCAAGATCTCGCACAAGATCTTCATCAAGGCGGACCATCCGGACGGGATTACGCTACTCGGTGGCGGCGACCTCGATCTCCAGGCCGATGGCGGAACCGAAGGGCTCGTCTACGCAGGTGGGCATTGCTACATCTCCGCTAAACCCGTGTTCAATGGGCAGCTGGTGTGCAAGAGCAAGCCCGACCCCGCCGGAGCGATCGACTACACCGATCAGAACCTCATCAGCGGCGACGTGACGATCAACTTCGGTTGTACGGGCCTGTTCAGCCGACGCCGCCAGATGGGGTGGCTGCAGCGGTTCGGGACCTGACGGCAGGGTCTGTCGAGCGGCGGGCCACCACCGCCTGGAGGGACGATCGACCGCCGTGCACGCGCGATCTGCACGGCGGTCTTCGCTTTTCTTCGGTTGCACTTTGCCCGGCTTGGTGCAGAACGCCCGGTCATCGAGGCCAATCCGGAGCGTCATTAGAGTCGTAGGTGTTTACCTGACAACGACTTCACTCGCCGCACCAGAGCGGTATGTGATCTGCCTAACAATAGGCCATGCTATTACGACTCGCTAATCCTCGTCACGGCGCTCGCCCGGGCTTCTCGCTCATCGAGATGCTCATTACGGTCGGCATGCTGGGCATTATGGTCGGCATGGTGGCGCCGAGCGTTTCGAAGGACATTTCGCACTCCCGCGTCAACGGCGCTGCCCAGGTGGTGGCGGCGGACCTCGAGCAGGCCCTTTCGCTCGCAGGCCGTCAGCGGCGGCCGGTGCGCATCGTGATCGACGGGGCGGCCAAGGAGATCCAGCTCATCGACCGCGTGAGCGGCCAGCTGATCTCGCGCCGAGCCCTCGGTGACGTCAGCGAATACAAGCTCTACTCGGTGGCGGGCTCTCCGTCGGCCGTCGATCTGCTCCCGCAAGGTGTCGCGACGGCTCCCACGATCGTCACTCTCTCGGCAGCCGGCTACTCACGCCGCGTCACCATGACGCGGGGCGGCTACGTGCGGGTGACCCCTTGATGCTTATGCGAACCCAGCTTCGACGCCGAATGGTTCCCGGTCATGTCGCGCCTCGGCGCGGCATGACGCTCGTCGAGGTCGTCGTGGCGCTGACGATCTTCGCCATGGTGACGGCGGGGATCGCCGGCTTCACGGCCCAGGTCGCCAGCGGCTCGCGGACCAACAGTCTCGCGTCGGTTCGAGCGGGCGCGCTCGCCGCTCAGATCAATCGCCTCGAGGTGCTGCCGTACGACACCCTCCCGACGCGCGTCGGGTGCATGAGCATCTCCACGGGCCTGGTGCCGCGCACGGAATGCGTCGCGGTGCAGGACATCGTCGCCGGTCGTCGCCAAGTCACGTTCATTCTCCGCCCGAACAACACGGCGCTCCGTCCGGACACCGTGATCCTCGAGCGGACGCGGCCGCGGCAGTACCACCCGCTCAACCTCTTCTAAGCCATGCTCACCCTTCGCCGACGCTCGGGTCTCACGATCATCGAGCTCCTCGTCACGGTCATCGTTCTCGGGATCGTCGGCGGCGGGATCGTGCGCATGCTCACCTCGCAGGCGCGCTTCTATGAGCATCAGGGCGCCGGACGCAGCGCCCGCTCCGTCTCGCGCGCGGCGGTCAACGTCCTGCTGAGCGAGATGCGCATGGTCGACGGGACGCAGGGCGTCATTGCCGCGACGTCGAACTCGGTGACGCTGCGGGTGCCGTACACGTTAGGCGTCTATTGCGGCTCGGTCGGAGGCGTCGCGACCGTCGCGCTTCTGCCTACCGACTCCGCGATGCTCGCCGAGCCGGGGTTCACCGGCTACGCGTGGCGCGGCCGGCTTGGCCCGTACAACTACGTCGAGGCTGGCGCCGCGCTCGCCGCGCCCGTCCCCGGTCAGTGCCTCGCCGCGGGGCTCAACCCGGTTCCCGGCAGCGTCCGCATTGGCCTCACGCCCGTGCTTCCCGTCGGTGTCGATGTGGGCGTGGTGGTCATGCTCACGCGGCGCATCACCTATTTCTTTGCGGGCTCGGCCGCCGTTCCCGGCCGCGTCGCCCTCTGGCGCCAGGTCGACGCGACTGGCGTGCGCGAGGAGCTCGCCGCGCCATTCGATGCGACGTCGCGCTTCCGGTTCTACCGACTCAATGCCAACACCGCGCAGGATGCGGTGCCGGTGCTGAACGAGATTCGTGGCTTCGAGCTCGTCCTCACGGGCGCCAGCGAATCAACGCCACGACTCACCGGCGCGCCCCAGCGCTCGGTACTCACGACGTCGGTCTTCTTCAGGAATAGACTATGAGCCCGCTTCGGGTCGTTCGGCCGCTCGCGCGTCACCGCAGGCGCGGTGCTGCGCTGCCGGTCGTCATTCTGCTGATGGTGATCCTCGCGCTGTCGCTCACCGCCGCCTTCACGATCAACTCCAACGAGTCGCGCGCGGTGGACAATCACCAGGAGCAGATCGAGGCGTTCGCGCTCGCCGAATCGGGCCGCGAGCGGTATCTCGTCGATCGCGCGGCGTTCGGTCTTGCCGGCGAGCCCGCGGCGTCCGAATCGATTCGCGTCGTCCAGTCCGGCGGCTATGCGGACGTCGTCGTCACGCGCATTCGCCAGTCGTTCGGTGGAAGGCCCGGACTGTACGCGCTGCGCTCCACCGGCGTGCGTACCAATCCACGCATGCCCGGACAGACCGCCGCGACGCGCACCGTCGGCCAGATCTTCAAGTGGGAGACAGGAAATTTGAGCGTGCCCGGCGCGTGGACGAGTCTCTCCGGCATCAACAAGAACGGCGGCTCGGGAGAGTTCAGCGGCATCGACGAATGCGGCATGCTGCCCGCCGTCGCCGGCGTCGCCGTGCCGACGGCGCCAGGCTACACACAAAGCGGTGGTACGTCGATCCCGGTCGGCATTCCGCCAATCAAGGACCTGGGTCCCCAGCCGGGGTCGAACGACTCGGCGCGCGTCGACTGGGCTGGCGTGCTCGCTGGAACTTCGCTGGTGCCGACGATCACCGTTCCGCCTCAGGCGTTCCCGACTGCCGCGGCGTTCGCGGATACCTCCTTCTGGCCGATCATCAAGGTGACTGGTGATCTCGCGCTGCCTACGAGCGGCCGTGGCATTCTCATCATAACGGGGAACTTCACCATCGGCGGTGGCCAGAGCTGGGACGGTATTCTGCTGGCCGGCGGCACGGTCACATCGAACGGATCGACGACCATTCGCGGCGCGGCCATCAGCGGCCTCAACGAGCAGATCGGCGTCGATGTGCCCGCGAGCGACATCGCGAACGGAACCAAGATCTTCCGCTACAACTCCTGTCTCATGGCCCGTGCGCTCCGGCCGTTTGCCGGCATCGTCCCGCTGGACAACGCGTGGGCCGACAACTGGGCATCGTACTGAGCCCGATCGGCGCGCGTCGTTAGGCTTCCGCGCGCCGCCACGACCGCCACCCGCAGGGCCCCGTCGCGAGTCCTCGGCGGAGGACACGCCGGCGTGTCCCCGCGGGGACACGAGCGTCGGTGGGCCTCGCCGGGCGCGTCAGTCGCGGGCGGGTTCCCAGGTGCCATCGACGCCCCCCGCACCGAGCGCTCGGTCGCGCCTCGCTCGCGGAACATCCGAGTCCGCGGCACTCGCCACACATGGATGTGACCTCGATCACGAGTGCTGCTCCATCGCTCAAGGCACGGGCAACGCGGCATGGCCGTTGCCCCCTCTCCGCGCAGCGACCGGGTTTCCGGCGCAATCCCCCTCCCGGAGAAAGGCGACCATGCGTGTACAATCCATCTCGCATCTGCTGCTGACGTGCGCCTTCGCGGCCTGCACCGACAGCGTCGACCCACTGCTCGACCGCGCGGACGCGGCGGAGCTCGTGGGCGGGGCGAGCAACGGGAGCATCGATGACGATCGCTGCACCGGCGTCGTCGTCGGCGGTACCTACGAGAACATCAAGGTGCCCGACGGAGCGAGCTGTACGCTGCGCGGCGCGGTCGTCACCGGCAACGTCATCGCGCTAAAGGATGCGCGCCTCACCGTCGAGGATTCGCGCGTCGACGGCAACATTCAGGGCGAGAATGCGGCCGTCGTCCACGTTCGCGGGGGGCGGCTCGGCGGCAATATCCAGGTGCACGAAGGCGTATCGACGGGAGAGCTCGGCGTCTCGATCACCGGCGGCACCGTCCTCACCCAGGGCAACATTCAGGTCACGAAGATGCGCACCGGTCGCATCCTCATCACCGACGCCATCCTCGAGAAGGGGAACCTCCAGCTCGAGGAGAACGTGGTGACCGGGTCGCTCGACGTCGCGCGCAACCGCGTGGCGCAGAACCTCGAGGTGCGCAAGCACGGCGGCAGCGCGGCGAAGATCGTTCGCGACAACACCGTGTCGCAGAAGCTCGAGTGCAAGGAGAACGACTCGCCCTTCGTCGGCGGACCGAACAGCGCGGCGGAAACCGAGGAACAGTGCTTCTGATCGGCGTGCCGGGCGCCTAGCCCGGCACCTGCGCGAGCTGCTCTCGAACAGCGGCGGTTTCCCGGCGCGCGCCGAGGGTCTCGAATCCCTCGAGCGCGCGCTGGAGCCATGTGCGTGCGCCGGTGTGGTCGTCCAGCGTGAGACACAGCTCGCCCATGTCGCGCGACGCCTCGGCCTCCA
>JAICNG010000122.1 GCA_025931335.1 Gemmatimonadaceae bacterium
CAGGTGGCGGCGCAGCTGGCGCAGCGCATCTCGTTCCGTCGCGCCATGAAGCGCGCGGTGCAGAGCGCGATGCGCATGGGCGCGCAGGGGATCAAGATCAAGACGGGCGGGCGCCTGGGCGGCGCCGAGATCGCCCGCGTCGAGGGATATCACGAAGGGCGCGTCCCGTTGCACACGCTGCGCGCGGACATCGACTACGCGACGTCGACCGCGAAGACCACCTTCGGCACGATCGGTGTGAAGGTGTGGATCTTCAAGGGCGAAGTGGTGGAAGATCGCCGCGGCAACACCTACTCGACGGGCCTCTGAGGATCGACCGATGCTGAGTCCGAAGCGCGTCAAGTTCCGGAAGATGTTCAAGGGTCGCATGAAGGGGATGGCGACCCGCGGCGCCGAGATCTCGTTCGGCCACTATGGGCTGCAGGCCGTCGAGCCCGGCTGGGTCTCGAACCGGCAGATCGAGGCGGCGCGTGTCGCCCTGACGAGGCACATCAAGCGCGGCGGCAAGGTGTGGATCCGCATCTTCCCCGACAAGCCGATCACGAAGAAGCCGGCCGAAACCCGCATGGGAAAGGGCAAGGGCTCACCGGAAGGCTGGGTGGCGGTGGTGAAGCCCGGGCGTGTGATGTTCGAGCTCGAGGGCGTGGATCGGAAGACGGCCGAGATCGCGATGGCGCTGGCCGCCGCGAAGCTCGGCGTGAAGTCCAAGTTCGTCGTTCGCGAGGAGGCGCACAGCGATGCAGGCGACTGAGATCCGGGAGCTCAACGAGCAGGAGCTCGAGGCGAGAATCGCCGAGCTCCAGGAAGAGCGCTTCCGGCTGCGTCTTCGCGCGGCGACCCAGCCGCTGGAGCAGCCGCACCGACTGCGCGACCTCCGCAAGGACATCGCGCGCATGAAGACGGTGCTGACGGAACGGCAGAAGGGATCGACGGGATCGGAGGGGTCGGGGGGATCGAAGGGAACGACGACACCCACGACGCCCCCCAAAGCGAAGCGCGCGACCAAGGCGGCGAAGACGAAGCGGGCGACTGCCCGCCGTGGCCGTTAGTCAGGAGCGATCAGGGACATGGCCGAAACAATGAAAAACGAGAGCACCTCCACGCGCGGCACGCGGAAGAGCCGCGTAGGCCTGGTGGTGAGCGACAAGATGCAGAAGACGGTGGTCGTCGCGATCGAGCGCCGGTTTCCGCACCCGCTGTACGGGAAGATGGTGACCCGGACGAAGCGGCTCAAAGCGCACGATGAGGCGAACGCCGCGAAGACCGGCGATCGCGTGCGCATCATGGAAACCCGCCCGCTGTCGAAGGACAAGCGCTGGCGCGTCGTCGAGATCATCGAGCGCGCGCGGTAAGGGAGACACGCCATGATTCAGCAGGAATCGGTCGTCAAGGTGGCGGATAACTCGGGCGCCAAGCGCGCGCTCGTGATCCGCGTGTTGGGGGGAACGCGCCGTCGGTACGCCGGGCTCGGCGACCAGGTGATCGTCGCGGTCAAGGACGCGCTCCCGAACGGCACGGTGAAAAAGTCCGACGTCGCGCGCGCGGTGGTCGTGCGCACGGCGAAAGAGACGCGCCGCAAGGATGGCAGCTACATCCGGTTCGACGAGAACGCGGTCGTCATCATCAACGAGGCCGGGGAGCCGCGCGCGACGCGTATCTTCGGTCCGGTCGCCCGCGAGCTCCGCGAGAAGAAGTTCATGAAGATCGTCTCGCTCGCGCCGGAGGTGCTCTGACATGCGGATCCTGACGTATCGCAAGGCGGACCGGCTGAAGAACCGCCGCCGCCACGAGCAGAACGCCGAGCGGGTGAAGATGCACGTCACGCGGGGGGATACCGTCCGGGTGATGCGCGGCGACGACAAGGGCAAGGAAGGGAAGGTCCTGCGCGTGTACCCGAAGACGGGGCGCATCACGATCGAGGGCGTGAACATCGTGAAGAAGCACCGGAAGGCCCGGCGCGAGAACGAGCAGAGCGGGATCATCGATTTCCCGGCGCCGGTGCACGCGTCCAACGTCATGCTGATCGATCCGAAGTCCGGGGCGCCAACGCGGGTGCGTGCGCGCATCGATGACGACGGAACGAAGGAGCGCATCAGCGTGAAGAGCGGGGATGCGATTCCCCGCAAGCGCTGAGCGGAGAGCGAGCGATGGCAACCAAGGAAAAGAAGCAGCAGAAGAAGGGCGAGCAGGCGGCCGAGAAGCCGCACCGTGGCGTCGACACCCCGGCGCCCAAGCCGCGGCTCAAGCACTATTACGAGACGACCCTGCGCGAGCGGCTGATGAAGCAGTTCGGCTACACGAACACGCACGAGATTCCGAAGCTCGAGAAGATCGTGGTGAACGTGGGGCTGGGCGAAGCGGTGAAGCAGCCGAAGCTGCTCGACAGCGTGGTCACCGAGCTCGGGCTCATCACCGGACAGCGGGCGGTGCGCACGCGGGCGAAGAAGTCGATCTCGAACTTCGGCCTGCGCGAGGGGCAGGAGATCGGCGCGAGCGTCACGCTTCGTGGCGCGCGCATGTGGGAGTTCCTGGACCGTCTGCTGAACGTGACGATGCCGCGGATTCGCGACTTTCGCGGCGTGAACACGCGGTCGTTCGACGGACGAGGCAACTTCTCGCTCGGCCTCAAGGAGCAGGTGATCTTTCCGGAGATCAATTACGACCAGGTGGAGCAGGTGCACGGGATGGACATCACGTTCGTGACGAGCACGTCGCGAGACGATCAGGCCTTTGCGCTCCTGCGAGAGCTAGGGATGCCGTTCCGGGGGGACGACAAACCGATCGTCGTCTCGGCGTGAGAACGGCAGGGCAACGTCGGAAGACGTCAGGAATCAGACGTCAGACGTCAGTTGTCAGAACCGCGCAGTCTGAAATCTGAAACCTGACGTCTGAACCCTGACGTCTGAAGAAGTTCACGGAGCTGAACAGAGAGAGGAAGGAGAATGGCTCGTAAGGCCATGGTGGAAAAGGCGAAGCGCAAGCCGAAGTTCGGCGTGCGGCAGCACAACCGCTGTCAGCGCTGCGGGCGCTCGCGCGCGTACCTGCGGAAGTTCGGTATTTGCCGCATTTGCTTCCGGGATTTGGCGTTGTCCGGGATGATTCCGGGCGTAAGAAAGGCTAGCTGGTGATGAGGAACGAGGACTGAGGAGTGAGGAAATTGAGTCCTCCCTGCTCACTCCTCATTCCTTACGGATTACACTTTCATTCCCGCACGTCTCTGAATGGGAAAGAGATACGGCGGGAGACAGAGGACCGTAAAAGCAATGTCAATGACTGATCCGATCGCCGACATGCTCACGCGCATCCGCAATGCGTGCGGGTCGAAGCACCGGCGCGTCGACATGCCGGCATCGAAGATGAAGGTCGAGATCGCGAAGATTCTCCTCGACAACTCGTACATCAAGGACTTCAAGGTCCTCGACACCGAGGAAGGCCGGAAGCTGCTGCGCGTCTATCTCAAGTACGCGGCCGGCGAGCAGCCGGTCATCCGCGAGCTCAAGCGCGTGTCGACGCCGGGCCTGCGCCGATACGTCGGCGTGAGCGAGATCCCGCGCATCCGCAACGGCCTCGGCATGGCGATCCTCAGCACGTCCCAGGGGCTCATGACCGACCGCCAGGCTCGTCAGGCACGCACCGGCGGCGAGCTGCTCGCCGTGGTCTGGTAGGAGAACGACGATGTCGCGTATCGGACGAAAGCCCATTCCCGTGCCGAAGAACGTCACGGCCACGGTCGACGGGCAGACGGTCAAGGTGAAGGGGCCCAAGGGCGAGCTCGAGCGGCGCCTCCATGCGTCGATGGCGATCTCGCTCGACGACGGGAGCATCGTCGTGCAGCGTCCCTCGGACGAGCCGAATCATCGCGCGCTCCACGGCCTCACGCGGACGCTCGTCGCCAACATGGTGGACGGCGTCACGAAGGGGTATTCGAAGCAGCTCGAGATCGTCGGTGTCGGCTACAAGGCGGAGGCGCGTCCCTATGGGCTGCAGCTCGCGCTCGGGTTCTCGCATCCGGTGGAGTACCGCGCGCCGAAGGGCATCAAGCTCACGGCGCCGCAGCCGACCCAGATCGTGATCGAGGGCGCCGACAAGGAGCTGGTCGGCCAGGTGGCTGCCGAGCTGCGCAGCCTGCGGCCGCCGGAGCCATACAAGGGGAAGGGCATCAAGTACCAGGGCGAGCAGATCCGCCGGAAGGCGGGCAAGGCGGGAGCCAAGTAATGAGACCGATTCACAAGCCGAAGACGCGCGCCGAGAAGCGGCACCAGCGGCATCTGCGGGTGCGGAAGAAGGTCAGCGGCACGGCCGAGCGTCCGCGCCTCGTGGTGTATCGCTCGATCAAGCACATCTACGCGCAGCTCGTCGACGATGGCGCGCAGCGCACCATTCTGACCGTTTCGGATCAGGGCGTAGCCGAAGGCAAGAAGACGGAGAGATCCGCCGAAGTCGGGAAGCGACTGGCGGCGAAGGCAAAGGACGCGGGAATCACGAAGGTGGTTTTCGACCGCGCCGGGTATCGATATCACGGCCGCGTGAAGGCAGTGGCCGATGGCGCCCGCGAGGGCGGACTGGAGTTCTGACATGGCTGAGAATCAGCAGGGCGGCGAAGGCGGCGGGCAGACGTCCCAGCCACCACGCGGTGGCGGCGGTGGCGGCGGTGGCACGCGCGGCGGTCCGCGTGGCCGCGGTGGCCCCGGCGGCGGTCGCGGAGGCCGCGGAGGCGGCGGTGGCGGCGGTGGCGGCGGTCGTGGCGGCCCCGGCGGTGGACCGGGCGGGGGCCGTGGTGGTCGCGGCGGCGGCGATGGGCGGGGGGGACGTGACGGCGGCCGCGGTCGCGGCGACGGTCGCGGTGGCCCAGGTGGGGAGCGCGAAGGCAGCGACCTCATCGAGAACGTCATCGCCATCAACCGCGTCGCGAAGGTCGTGAAGGGCGGCCGGCGCTTCTCGTTCAACGCGTTGGTCGCGGTCGGGAACGGACAGGGCGAGGTTGGTGTCGCAACGGGGAAGGCGAACGAGGTCTCGGAGGCCGTGCGCAAGGCGGTCGACGCAGCCCGTCGTCACCGGGTGCGCGTGCCGTTGACGGGCGGGACGATTCCGCACGAGGTCGTTGGGCAGCATGGTGCCGGCCGCGTCCTCATGAAGCCGGCGGCGCCGGGTGCCGGCGTGATCGCCGGGGGCGCCGTGCGCGCGGTGCTGGAGTGCGCGGGCGTCCAGGACATTCTCACGAAGAGCCTGGGCTCGACGAATCCGCACAACATGGTGCGCGCCGCACTCGATGGATTAGCCCAGCTGACGACGATCGAGCAGATCGCTCGCGAACGTGGAGTCGAGATGTCGAGCATACCGTATCGTTCGCGTGCGAAGGGGAAGGAGGTCGTGCATGGCTAGGACGTTCGTCTGGCACCGCACGCGGGGTCCGAAGACGACGGAGCCGGTGGGTGCGCCGACCAAGGGTCGGGTGTTGATCGAGCAGGTGCGCAGCGGAATCGGTCATCCGAAGAAGCTGCGTGCGACGCTCGCTGCGCTCGGACTTCGGCATCATCAGGACGTCGTCGTGAAGCAGGATTCGGCCTCGCTTCGCGGGATGATCAAGCAAGTGCGTCACCTGGTGAAGGTGACGCCGGTGAAGGAGTGACATCGTGAACAAGCCGGGAAGAATTGGACTCGACAACCTGAGTCCCGCGCGGGGCTCGCATCGGGACCGGAAGCGCGTTGGGCGCGGGCCGGGCTCCGGTACGGGCAAGACGTCGGGCAAAGGCCACAAGGGGAGCAAGGCGCGTGCGGGCCACGGTGGGCCGGGCGGCGGCAAGCCGCACTTCGAGGGCGGTCAGATGCCGATCACTCGTCGGCTGCCGAAGCGCGGGTTCACGAACGAGTTTCGCATCGAGCACCAGATCGTTACGCTGGAGTCGTTGAACCGGTGGCCCGAAGGGAGCGAAGTGACGCAGGAAGCGCTTGCCGAGAAGGGGTGGGTGCACCGCCGGAAGGGTCCGGCCAAGGTGCTCGCGACCGGCAAGCTCACGCGTCCCGTGACGGTGCGCGGCCTCAAGATGAGCGCGGCGGCTCGGGAACAGATTCTCGCGGCCGGAGGCCGCGTCGAGGCGTAACATGGCGCAGACGAATCCCGCCGCCGCCGTCGGCAATCTGTTCCGCACGCCGGAGCTGAAGCAGAAGATCCTCTTCACGCTGCTCTGTCTGCTCATCTACCGCGTGGGTGCGCACGTCACGGCGCCCGGCATCGACGTGGTCGCGCTGCGCGATTTCTTCGCGGCGCAGGGACAGGGCGGGCTGCTCGGCCTCTACGACCTGTTCGTCGGCGGTGGCCTGTCGCGCGCGACGCTGTTCGCGCTCGGCATCATGCCCTACATCTCGTCGAGCATCCTCTTCCAGCTGGCGGGGGCGGTCATCCCCACCGTCGAGAAGATGCAGAAGGACGAGGAGGGCCGAAAGAAGATCACGCAGTGGACTCGGTACGGGACGGTCATCATCGCGATGATCCAGGGCTACGGTTTTGCCCTGTTCACCGAGTCGCTCCAGGGAGCCGTGCGGGTGCCCGGCTTCGGCCATCAGCTCTCGATGACGCTGTTCCTCACGACCGGCGCGATCTTCGTGATGTGGCTCGGCGAGCAGATCACGGAGCGCGGCATCGGCAACGGCGCCAGCCTCCTGATCTTCTTCTCGATCGTCGAGCGCATCTGGCCCGGCATCTTCCAGACGTTGAACTTCGTCACGACCGGCGCGCTCGCCCCGCTGAAGCTGGTGGTGCTGATCGTGATGATGATCCTCGTGGTCGCGGCGACGGTGGCGATCACGGTGGCGGCGCGACGGGTGCAGATCCAGATTCCGCAGCGGGCGATGGGACGCGGGCGCATGCGGGAGGCGGCGCGCAACTTCATTCCGCTGCGCATGAACGCCGCGAACGTCATGCCGATCATCTTCGCGCAATCGCTCATCGTCGTGCCCGGGACGATCGCGCAGTTCAGCGGGAATCCGCGGCTGCAGACGATGGCGGAGTACTTCAACCCCGGCACGCCGCTGTACTTCCTGTTGTCGGCGGTGCTGATCCTGTTCTTCACCTACTTCTACACGTCGATCATCTTCAATCCGATCGACATCGCGGAGAACCTGAAGAAGCAGGGCGGGTTCATCCCCGGCGTGAAGCCGGGCGCCAAGACGGCCGAGTACATCGATCACGTCGTCAGTCGCATCACGCTGCCGGGCGCGGTCTTCCTGACGCTGGTGGCGCTGCTGCCGATCTGGATCGCCGGGCTCTTCAACGTGCCGTTCCAGTTCGGCGGAACGTCGTTGTTGATCGTGGTCGGCGTCGGGCTCGACACGGTGCAGAAGTTCCAGGAGGCGCTGCTCCTGCGGAAATACGACAGCTTCATGAAGAAAGGCGGCCGGGTCCGGTTCCGCGGACGGGGAGCGCCTGCGATGGGGATCGCGCTCATCGCGGCGCTCGCCGGGATCTCTGCCACGCTTGGCGCCGGACTCGCGGCTGCGTCCAGTGTCGATTGCGGAGTGCGGATTGCTGATTGCAGGAGTTGAGCGCAATCAGCAATCCGCAATCGTAGTTCCATGATCATCGTCCTTCTGGGACCGCCGGGCGCCGGCAAGGGCACCCAGGCCGAGCCGGTTGCGCAGCGTCTCGGGATTCCGAAGATTGCAACCGGGGATGTGCTGCGCGCGGCGGCGCGGGAAGGCACGCCCATGGGGAAGGCCGCCAAGGGCTACATGGATCGCGGCGAGCTCGTCCCCGACGAGGTGATCCTCGGCATCATGAAGGACACGTTCGCGCGCCCCGAGATGGCGCGAGGCGTCATTCTCGACGGTGTGGTGCGCACCGTTCCGCAGGCGGAGGGGCTCGAGCGCGTGCTCGGCGAGCTCGGCCGCGAGGTCGGTGCGGTTCTCCTCTTCGAGGTACCTGACGACGAGCTCGTTCGCCGGCTGTCGGGCCGCACGATCTGCGATCGCTGCCAGACGCCCTTCACGGGGCGCGAGCCGGGCACATCCTGTCCGAAATGTGGCGGCCGCCTCGTGAGGCGGACCGACGATGAGCCCGATGCCGTACGCCGCCGGCTGCGAGTCTATCGCGATCAGACGGCGCCGGTGATCGACTGGTACCGCGCGAATGGAACGCCGCTCGTCGCCGTCGATGCCGTGGGGACGCCGGCCGACGTGACGGAGCGCGTCGTGCGCGCCCTTCCGAAATGATTCAGTTGAAATCGCCGCGCGAAATCGATGTCATGGCCGAGGGCGGCCGCATCCTCGCGGACACCGTGGCGATGCTCGCGGCCGCCGTCCGGCCGGGTATGACGACGGCCGACCTCGATCGTCTGGCGGAGGACTTCATTCGCTCCCACGACGGGGCGGTGCCGGCGTTCAAGGGACTCTACGATTTTCCGGCGAGTGTGTGCACGTCGATCAACGACGAGATCGTGCACGGCATTCCCTCGCGCACTCGCGAGCTGGTCGAGGGCGACCTGGTGTCGATCGACGTCGGGGTCCGCTACAAGGGCTATTACACCGACTCGGCGACGACCGTCGCGGTGGGAAAGGTCGACGAGACCTCGCAGCGATTGCTGGATGTCACGCAGCGGGCGCTCGACGCGGGCATCGCGGCGGCGCAGCCGGGGAATCACATCGGGGACATCGGAGCGGCGGTGCAGGGTGTGGTGGAAGAGGCGGGGTTCAACGTGGTCCGTGACCTCGTTGGGCACGGGATCGGCGTCGCCTTTCACGAGGAGCCGCAGGTCCCGAACTACGGCAAGCCCAGACGCCGTGAGCGGCTGGCACCGGGACTGACGATCGCCATCGAGCCAATGGTGAACGTGGGCTCCGCGAAGACGCGGACCATGCCCGACCGGTGGACGATCAAGACGATCGACGGCTCACGATCGGCGCACTTCGAGCACACGGTGGCGATCACCGAACATGGGCCGCGCGTGCTGACGCGGCGGGCTAGCCAGTAGAGGAGACTGCGTTTGGCCAAAGATGGGGTCATTCAGGTCACAGGCACGATCATCGAGCCGCTTCCGAACGCGATGTTCCGAGTGGAGCTGGAGAACGGGCACGAGGTGCTCGCCTACATCTCGGGGAAGATCCGTACGAACTTCATCAAGATCTTGCCGGGGGACAAAGTGGCGGTCGAGCTGAGCCCCTACGATCTGTCGCGCGGCCGGATCGTGTACCGCTTCAAGTGAAGGCGAAGAGAGGACGGAGATGAAAGTCCGGGCATCGGTGCGGAAGATTTGCGACAAATGCAAGGTCATCAAGCGGGCCGGCGTGGTCCGGGTGATCTGCGGCAA
>JAICNG010000083.1 GCA_025931335.1 Gemmatimonadaceae bacterium
CGGTCTGTCGGTTCCGCTGGACCTGCAGCCGGTGGAGTCCGGCGCCGAGCTCGTGTCATTGCGGGCCGCGGTCACTCCGCCGGGGATGCGAGCATTGCTCGACGGGGCCGCCGCGCTCGTCACGCCGGCCACGATCGCACGTGCGTTGCGCGCGGCGGAGACGGGAGTCGCGGCGCTGCTCGACCGGCGGGACGAGCTTCCGCCGCTGTTGGTCGGGGGCGAGGGGCCCGCGCTGGCATCGGCGGATGATCCACGTCGGCCCAGTGGAGCGCATCGCGTTCCCCCCACGTCCGATGACGAGCTCATCCGGATCACCGATCGGCACGCGCTGTCCGACGCATCGGTTGCCATTCGTGATCGCCTCATCCGCGAGCACGAGGCGAATGGGGTGACCTTCGTCCTGCCCGCGACCACGTGGATCGACGCCGACGTGCGCATCGGTCCCGACACGCTGATGTATCCCGGCACCGTGATCGAGGGGGCGACCGACATCGGGTCGGAGTGCGTCATCGGTCCCTACTCGCGGATCGTCGAGTCACGAATCGGGCGCGGCGCGGAGCTCAAGGGATGGAACTACGTCGCGCGCACGACCATCAGAAATCACGCGGTGCTCGAGCCCTATGTTCGCCGCGGATTTGATTGAGCTGCCGTCGTGGGCGCGGGTGAACGACAAACGCCGCGCCCACATCGCCCGTGTCACGGCGCTGCTCGATCGCTGGGCCGGGGAGCTGCGGGTCCCGCTCGAGGAAGCTCGTGCGTGGCACGACGCGGGCGTCCTGCATGACGCCCTGCGCGATGCACCGGAGGCGGAGCTGCGCGAGTTGGTGCGCGACCCATCGCTGCCGACCCAGATTCTCCACGGACCGGCGGCCGCGGAGCGACTTGCGCGCGACGGCGAAACCCGCGCCGACGTCCTCGAGGCCATCCGGTGGCACACGGTGGGAAATGGCGCGTGGGCGCGCACAGGCCGCGCGCTGTACATGGCCGACTTTCTCGAGCCGGGCCGCTCGTTTGCGCCCGCCGATCGCGCGTTCCTGGCATCACATCTGGTGCACGATTTCGACGGCGTGTTTCGCCAGGTCGTGCGACAGCGCCTCGAGTGGTCGCTCCGCGAAGGGAACAGGCTCTACCCGGAGACGGTCTCCCTGTGGAACGACGTCGCCTGATTCGTCGTGGGGCTGCGATCGCGGTGGTGCTGGCGCTGGCGGCGGGCGTCGTCCTCGCCCTGCGCGGGCCGTCGACGAGGGCGCCGCAGGCGGTGCGCCAGCGGGTGGATGCCGAGGCGCCGCCCGGGGTGCGCATTCGGGTGGAGGTGCTCAACGCCACGCGCGTTCGCGGGCTCGCGCGGCGCGCGACCATGCACCTGCGCGATCGCGGGTTCGACGTCGTCACCGTCGGCACATCGCGCGAGGCGCGTGACAGCACCGTGGTGCTCGACCGGTCAGGCCATCCCGAGTGGGCCGAGCTCGTCGCGAAGGCGTTAGGCGGCGCCCGCGTCGAGCCGGCGCGGGACAGCTCACGCTACCTGGATGCGACCGTCCTCATCGGGGCGTCGTGGCGGCCGCCGGCCGAGCCGTTCTACCCGTAGCTGGCCGCACGCGGCGGCGATGTCGACGCCGCGGCTCTTGCGAATCGCCACTTCGACTCCCGCTCGCCGTAGCTCCCGAGCGAACGCCACCATCCGTTCGCGCGTCGTCGGACGGAACTCCATCGCGCCCCCGGGATGCAGCGGGATGAGGTTCACGAACGCCCCGCAGTCCTTGGCGAGCTGCGCCAACTGCAGCGCATGCTCGACGGCGTCGTTCACCCCGCCGAGCATGACATACTCGAAGGTCACCCGGCGGTCGAACGCGCGAGCGGCGTCGATCACCTGCGCCAACGGATATTTCACGTTGATCGGCATGAGCTCGCGTCGCAGCGCATCCGACGGGGCGTGAATCGAGATGGCGAGGCGGAACTGCTCCGGGCGCGCCGCCAGCGCCTCGATCCCCGGGAGCACGCCGACCGTGGACACGGTGATGTGCCGCGCGCCGATCCCCATTCCGTTCGGCGCGTTGAGAATGGTGAGGACGGGATCCACCGCCTTCCAGTTCATCATCGGCTCGCCCATTCCCATGAACACGATGTTCGTGATCGCGATCGGGGCAGCCAGCAGCCGCATCTCGCGCACCTGCGCCGCGATCTCCCACACCGCGAGGTTTCGAGCGAAGCCCATGCGCCCGGTCGCGCAGAACGCGCACTTCAGCGCGCATCCCGCCTGCGAGGAGATGCACAACGTCGTGCGATTGCCCTCGGGAATGGCGACGCTCTCGATCGCCTCGCCGTCGGGAAGCCGGAACAGAAACTTCTCGGTGCCATCCGTGGAGCGCTGGCGCGCGGCGATCTCGAGTCGGGGGATCGCGAAGTGCTGGGCGAGCCGCTCGCGAAACGCGCGAGGCAGCTCGGACATGGTGTCGAAGGTCGGGACGGGGTTCGTCCAAAGGCGTCGTGTCACCTGTGCGGCGCGATATGCCGGCTCGCCCTGGGCGACCGCGAACTCGCGAAGGATCCGCTCCGCCTCGTCAGGCACCAGGTCCAACAGGTTGATCGTGTCGGTCACGGATACGTTGCGTTGATCGTGAATTGATACACCGGACCGATCCCATCGACGCCTTCCTCGCGGGCAACGCCGACGACGTACTTGTCGTAGTGAAACCCGACCCCCAGCCGCGGCCGCCATGGGCCGTCCTCCCACCGCACCGTGCGCGCAAGTCCCAGTCGAAGCGCGAACGGGCCGCTGCGTCCCGAGGCGAACAGGAATTCAAGCCGCTCGTCGGGCTCGGTGAAGTCGACCGAGAGTCCCGCGCGTGCTTCCCGAATCGCGGATGCGCCCCAGAGGCGCAAGTCGCCGGCCACGTGGATGGTCGTGCGCTCGTCCTCCGTTTGGGCTGGCCGCCAGAGGAAGGAGGCGACGCCAACGCGGGCGTCGCGCCAGAGGCTGTCGAGCAGCACACCGCCATCGACGGCCACCGCCGTGCGACGCGCGCCGGCGGCGGATCCCGTACGCGTGCGCAGCGATAGGCCGACGGAGACGTTACGCGTGTTGCGTCGCGCGGCGGAGACGGAGACCATCGCGGTTCCGTAGCTCACATCACCCTCGGAAACGTCCGGGCTCGTCGTGGTCATCCCGATGTCATCGACCGCCCAGCGAGCCGCCGAGAGTCCGACGACGATGCGTTCGGAGAGCGAGTGCGACGCCGTCAGGAGCTGCGCGCTCACCGCCTGCGCCTCCGGCGTCTGGAGCGCCGCCGCCCCCAGCCGAAGGCGGGCGCCGGCCACCACGACCAGGGTCGCGGGGTTCCCCAGGCCATCCGCGAGATCGGTCCCGAGGGCAGCGGGGCGGTCGAGCGCCGCGAGCGGGAATTGCAGGAGATCTCGACCAGGCACGCGCTGCGCGCCGGCGACCGCAGGGACAAGCGCCGCGATCGCGAGCGCGAAAGTCAAGTGGCGCATGCACTTCGACAATACCTGGCGGTTGCCCCGACGTCAAGAAAACGCTTCCCGCTCGCGCGCGCTGCGTGTAGATTCCCTTCTTTCAATCCAGGGCTCGTGGAGCGTCCGTGCTGCTGACTGAGCTGCTCACCGTGGACCGCGTCCGGGTCCCGCTCGGCAGCCAAACGAAGAACGACGTCTTGCGTGAGCTGGTCGAGCTCGCGGCGACGCGTCGTAATGCTGACTCGGTGGAATCGATGCTCGCCGCGGTGCGCGAGCGGGAGCAGGTGCTGAGCACGGGCATCGGTGGAGGCGTGGCGATACCACACGGAAAAACACCACACGTCGACCAGCTCATGCTCGCCGCCGGCGTGGCGCCGACCGCGATCGACTTCGACGCTCTCGACGGGCACCCGGTCCGCCTCTTTTTTCTCCTGGTCGGCCCCGAAAGCGCCTCGGGTGCTCACGTGAAAGCGCTGAGCCGCATCTCGCGACTGCTGCGGCGAGACCGCCTCCGCGCGGACCTCCTGGCCTCGACGACGCCCGAGGCTTTCCTCGACGTCATACGGCGGTCGGAGGCCGCGTGAGCGCCCGACGATGGACGCCGCCCGCACTGTGGGCGGCGTTGATACTCGTCCTGACGTCGATTCCCACGCCGCCCCAAGCGCCGGGCGGCATTCCGCATTTGGACAAGGTCGTGCACTTTGCGCTCTACGCCGGTCTTGGCTGGCTCGTCGTCCGCGCCCTGCGCACGCGCCGTCGTCGCCCCCTCGCGAGCGCGCTCCTCGCCATCGCGCTCTTCGCCGGATTCGATGAGTGGCACCAGCGATTCTTCGGGCGTGACCCCGGCCTCCCCGACTGGATCGCCGACGTGATCGGCGCCTCGGCCGGCGTCATGGCTGCCTCACGAGTCCGCGACCGGGAGGCCGCCCTGTGACGCTGGAGCATCCCTTCGCCGTCCGACACCGGAGCCATCTCGCTGGCTCGCTTCGAGCCGCGGACGCGGGTGTGAAAGTCCGCCTCGGAGGATGGGTGCACCGCCGGCGCTCACTCGGAGGCATCGTGTTCGTCGACCTGCGCGATCGCGCCGGGCTCGTGCAGGTGTCGTTCGACCCGCGCTCGGCGGCGCAGCCACTCATCGATGCCGCTGCGGCACTCGGGGCGGAGACGGTCGTGCTGATCGAAGGTGACGTCGTCGCGCGCCCCGACGACATGCGCAACGCCGACCTTCCAACGGGCGACGTGGAGGTGCGCGCGTCCAGTCTCCGCGTCGTCGGGCCGGCGGTCACCCCGGCGATTCCCGTCGCGCGAGGCAAGGGCGAGGTGCTGCCGGCGGAGGAGCTGCGCCTGCGGCATCGGCATCTCGATCTCCGCCGCCCCGAGCTTCAGCGCAACATCATCCTGCGCCACCGGCTCATGCAGGCCACCCGCCGCTACTTCGATGCGCTTGGGTTCCTCGAGGTCGAGACACCGATCCTCACCAAGCCCACTCCCGAAGGTGCGCGTGATTACCTCGTGCCGAGCCGCGTGCACCCCGGCGAGTTCTACGCACTGCCGCAATCGCCGCAGCTCTACAAGCAGCTGCTCATGATCTCCGGGTTCGATCGGTACTTTCAGATCGCGCGGTGCTTTCGCGACGAGGATCTGCGAGCCGACCGGCAGCCGGAGTTCACCCAGATCGATGTCGAGGCCGCGTTCGTGGGAGCGGAAGACGTCATGAACGTGGCCGAGGGTCTCGTGCAGGCGCTCTGGCGCGAGGGAGGGCAGGAGGTCGACCTTCCCTTTCCGCGGATGAAGTACGCCGACGCCATGGAGCGATATGGATCGGACAAGCCCGACCTCCGCTTCGGGCTCGAGATCGAGGATTTCACCGAGGCCTTTCGCGGCGCCGCCTTCGCCATCACGCGTGACGCGATCGCCAAGGGCGGTCGCGTGCGCGGCATTCGCGTTCCGGGTGGTGCCGCGCTGTCGCGCAAACAGGTCGACGAGGTCGAGGCCGCGGCGAAGACACTCGGCGCGGCAGGTCTGCTTCGTCTCAAGGGACAGGGCGGATCACTCGAGGGCGGTCCGGCGAAGTTTCTCACCCCGGGGGCGGTCGAGCGGATCGCCGCGCGCGATGCGGAGCTGCTGTTGATGGTGGCGGGCCCCGACCACGTCTCGAGCCCCGCGCTCGACCGCGTTCGCCACGAAGTCGCTGCGCGACTGAACCTGGTATCGCAGGGTACGAACGCGCTCCTCTGGGTGGTGGATTTTCCGCTGTTCGTGCGGGATCCCAGAACGGGTGAGCTTCAGTCGGTCAACCACCCGTTCACGGCGCCACACCCCGACGACGAGCACCTTCTCGAGAAGGCGCCCGAGCGCGTGCGATCCCTCGCCTACGACGTGATCCTCAACGGAACGGAGCTCGGCGGGGGCAGCATCCGCATTGGCGATCCGCGCGTGCAGAGTCGCGTGTTCGCGCTCCTCGGGCTCGATGAGGCGACGGCGGAAGCGCGATTCGGCTTCCTTCTCGAGGCGCTGCGCGCTGGCGCGCCTCCCCATGGTGGAATCGCGTTTGGATTCGACCGCATCACGATGCTGATTGCCGGTGCGGAGTCGCTGCGGGACGTGATCGCCTTCCCGAAGACGACGAAGGCGGCCGCCCTGTTCGAGGGGGCGCCGGTGGCGGTGCGGCCCGAGGAGCTTCGCGAGCTGCACATCACTCTGGACGGAGGAGCGGGTTGAGCGACGACAGCGTTACGCACCGACTCTCCACCGAGGGCGTGGACCTCCTCACGCTCGCGGGCGTGAACGACGCCAATCTCATCGAGCTGTCCCGTCTCACGGGGGCGAAAGTCTCCCTCCGGGGCGATGCGCTGACGATGAATGGCCCGGTGGAGATCGTGGAGCGCGCGGCGTCGCTCGCGCAGCGGATGATCGATCAGGCGAAGCAGCGACTCCGGCTCAGTGCGGACGACGTGCTCCGGCTGAGCGAGGACGGCGGCGGCGCTCGGGACGACGGCCCGGATGTGCCGGATGGAATGCGCATCGTCCTTCCCGGCGTCCGGCGGGTGGTGCAGCCGAAGACGCCGGGACAGGCCCGCTACCTGCAGCTGATTTCCGATAACGACATCGTCATCGGGATTGGCCCCGCGGGAACGGGGAAGACCTATCTCGCCGTCGCGATGGCGGTCGATGCGCTCACGCGGAAACGGGTGCGCCGCATCGTGCTCGCCCGTCCCGCGGTGGAAGCGGGTGAGAGCCTCGGGTTTTTGCCGGGCGACATGCAGGCCAAGGTGGACCCGTACCTGCGTCCGCTCTACGACGCCCTGGATGACATGATGCCTCCTGAGCGCGTGCAGCGCTCGCTGGAGACCCGAGTGATCGAGATCGCCCCGCTCGCCTACATGCGCGGACGCACGCTATCCGATGCTTTTGTGATCCTTGACGAAGCGCAGAACGCGACGTCCGCGCAGATGAAGATGTTCCTTACGCGCCTCGGGGTGAACTCGAAGGCCGTGATCACCGGCGACAAGACACAGATCGACTTGCCATCCCGGGAGCAGTCGGGGTTGCTGCAGGTGGAGCGCATTCTCCACGCAATCGACGGGATCGGATTTCACTACTTCAACGAGTCCGACGTCATTCGTCATCGCCTGGTACGAGAGATCATCAAGGCATACGCGAAAGACTCGGGAACGGAGTGACCGTGGCCCTACGTGATCAGTGGCGGCGGCTGATGTCGCCCGAGGTTCCCGTCGGGCGCGGGGATCGCGCGCTCTATCACGCGGGGCGCATCGCCTTGCTGATCGCCCTCGCGATCGCGACGTACGCGGCGTTCCCTTCGTCGCCGGCGGTGGAGTCGCCGGTGTTCGAGGTGGGCGCGGTGGCGACCGACAACGTCATCGCGCCGTTCGCCTTCCGCGTGCGCAAGGCCGCGGCCGACCTGCAAAAGGAGCGCGACGAGCTCGCCGCGACCGGCAAACCCATCTTCGTCTACTCGGCCGCCGCGCTCGACTCCTCGGTCCGCTCGCTCGAATCGATCTTCCGCGACATCTCCCGCTCGGTCGAGGATGGGGATCCAAACGCGGCAGCGGCACGCGTGCGACAGGCGGCGGCCCGGCACGGGGTCACGCTGACCGACGCGGAGGCGGGATACCTCACCTTTCGGGGCCGGCGACTGGCGATGCGCGATGGGTTGGAGCGCGTGCTGCGGCGATGGCTGTCACAGGGGATCGCGTCGAGTGGCGCGACGGACGAGGTTCGCGGCGAGGCCATCGTCCGGCGAAATGACGACGAGCGCAACGTTCTCGCCGACAGTATCGGAACGTTCGCCAACCTCATCGCACGGGCGCGACAGTTTCATCCCGACCCCAGCTCGTCGATCGGCGACGGCCTGTACTACAAGCTGCTGAGCGCGGTCTTTCGTCCCACCATTGTGCTGGATCGCGCCGCGACCGATCGCCGGCGGCAGGAGCTCCGCGCGTCGGTGAGCGAATGGCGGTACGAGGTTCGGGAAGGGGAGAAGATCGTTGGTGAGCACGAAGTGGTGGGTCGGGAGGAACACGACAAGCTCCGTGCGCTCCAGGCGGAGATGGAGCGCCGCACGGGGGGGGAGCGCGCCGTCGGGCGAGTGCTCGGCTCCGTGCTCTACAACGCGCTCGTGCTCACGATCTTCGGCATTACGATCGTGCTGTTCCGCCCGCAGCTGTATCGGTCGTACCGCGCCCTGACGTTGCTGGCGTTGCTGTTCGCGGTGGTGCTCGTTGCGGCGTCGGTGTTCGGGCACCTGCGCCCGCCGCGGCCGGAGCTGGTGCCCATCGCGCTGGCCGCGGTGATGCTCACCATCCTCTTCGACGCCCGCATCAGCCTGATCGCGGCGATGATTCTGGCGGTGCTCGTCGGTGGGCAGGGCGTGTTCCGCGGGACGAACGCGCTGTTTCTCGGGCTGGTGGGCGGCGCGGCGGCGGCGATCAGCGTGCAGGTCCTCCGGCGCCGCGAGCAGATCGTGTACGCGGTGCTCACGATCTTCGGCGCCTTCGTCCTGGCCGATCTGGCGTTAGGCCTCATCCTCGACTGGCCCCCGCGGGACATCCTCGTCAGCATCATGTGGGGTGGCGCGAATGCCCTCGGATCGGTCGCGCTGGCGATGTTCCTCCTCCCGGTCGCCGAGCGCCTCACCGGGATCACGACCGATCTCACGCTGCTCGAGTACTCGAATTTCAATCATCAGCTGCTGCGTCGCCTGATGATGGAAGCGCCGGGCACGTTCGACCACACGATGCGCATGGCGAACCTGGTCGAGGCGGCCTGCAATGCGATCGGCGCCAACGGCCTGCTCGGGCGCGTGGGGACGTACTTCCACGACATCGGCAAGCTGAGTCGCCCGCAATTCTTCGTCGAGAATCAGCCGAAGGGGCGCAACCCGCACGACAAGCTCAAGCCGGGCGCGAGCGCGCAGATCATTCGTGCCCACATCCGGGAAGGGCTCGAGCTCGCCGCCGAGCACCGCATTCCGCGCGCGATCGCATCGTTCATCCCCGAGCATCACGGGACGCTCTCGATCTCGTACTTCCTCGAGAAGGCGCGGGAGCGCGATTCGGAGCCCAACATCGTGGAGTTCACCTACCCGGGCCCCACCCCGCAGAGTGCCGAGACCGCGGTGTGCATGCTGGCCGACGGCGTGGAAGCATCGGCGCGGGTGCTTTCCGATCCGACGCCGGAGAAGATTCGCGAGGTGATCGACCACATCGTGCGCATGCGTATCGACCAGGGGCAGCTGCGTGACGCCCCGCTGACGCTGCGGCAGATCGAGATCGCGAAGGACGCGTTCGCGCGGGTACTCACCGGCAAGTACCACTCGCGCATCGATTACCCGGTCCGGAGCGGGGGCGTGACATCGGAGTTCGCGTCGGCATGAGCATCGCGGTGCACGTATCCGCTGACGGTGTGCGGCTCCCGCTCGCGCGAACGCGCGTGAGCGCGATCGCGCGGCGCGTGCTCGCGGCCGAGGGCGTTCGGGAGGCCATGGTCTCGATCACCTTTCTCGGCACCCGGGCCATGGCCGCGCTCAACCGCAAACACCTCGGGCACCGCGGCGCCACCGATGTCATCTCGTTCGGCTTCCGCGAGTCCACTCGCCCGGCCCCCGTGATCGCCGACATCTACATTGCCCCCGAGGTCGCGCGCGCCAACGCAAAGCGGCACGGTGCGACTGTGCGAGAGGAGCTCACGCGGCTCGTGGTGCACGGCCTGCTGCACGTGGTCGGATACGACCACGCCGATGACGACGCTCGCGTCGCCTCTCGCATGTGGCGGCGCCAGGAGCGACTGGTGGCGCGCGTCGTGGAGGAGGCGATCGCGTGAGACCGGGCGCGCTCACGATCGCGCTCGTGGCGGCGGTGTTCGGAATGCTCTGGGCCGCCGCCGACGGAGCACTCCTCGCGCTCGAGCCTCCACGCGAACGGGGCGAGGGGCCGACGGTGGCCGGCATGGGCGCGCGCAGCCGGGCACACCGCGCCCTGTCCTTCGCGCGCATCGCCGCGCAGCTCACGGCCGCCATCGCCGTGACCTACGCGCTGGGCATTCACCGCGCCTTGTTTCCCGTCGCGCTCGTGAGCGGGCTGCTCGTCGGTTTCGGGACGATGATGTTGCTCGAGACGGCCCCCCGGGCGGTGGGCGAGGCAGCGGGCGCGCGGATGCTCGCCACGCTGCGGCCAATGGTCAGGTTGGCGGAGGCGATGTTCGCTCCGATCGTCATGCTCGGCCAGCGCGCCGAAGCACGGCTGTATCGCGCGTTCCCGCCGGAGGAGGTCGACAACGGCGGGGACTCGCCCGAGCAGTTGGGCGAGCGCGAGCGCGATCGCGACACGCCTCTGCCCCGCGATGAGCCCGGTATCCTCCGCGGCGTCTTCTCGCTCGGTGAGACGGAGGTGCAGGAGGTGATGGTCCCGCGCGTCGACATCATGGCCGTCGAGCGGGGCGCGCCCTGGTCCGAAGTCATGGACCGCGTGCTCAGCTCCGAGCACGCGCGCCTGCCCGTCTATGACGACACGATCGACCACATCGTCGGCATCCTCTACGCCAAGGACCTGCTGCCGATCGTGCTCACGAGGCGCGCGCCGGACGACGGATGGCCGGCGCTCATTCGGCCGGCGACGTTCGTGCCGGCGTCGAAGATCATCGAGCAACAGCTTCGCGACTTTCGCGCGACCGGAACGCACATCGCCATTGTCGTCGATGAGTATGGCGGCACCGCCGGGCTCGTCACGATCGAAGACATCCTCGAGGAGATCGTCGGCGACATCCGCGACGAGTACGACGTGGAGGAGGCCCCGATCGAGGAGCAGGAGGGGCGGCGCTTCTGGGTGTCGGGCCGCGTGTCACTCGACGACCTGTCGACGGCGCTCGGCCATCGCTTCGAGCGGGAGGATGTCGCGACCGTCGGTGGTCTCATCTTCCAGGCACTCGGCCGCGTGCCGCGCGCGGGCGAGGAGCTCACGCTGGATGGGTTCCGGATCGTCGTCGAGCGCGTGACGCGACGGCGGATCGAGCGCGTGTACTTCGAGCGCCTCGAAGCGCTCGCGGGGCGGGAAGGATGATCGCGGAGCTCGCCCTGGTCCTGGCGCTGGCGGCGGTGGCGACGATCACCGCCGGTGCCACGTCGCTGCGGTCGGTGGGACGCATGTGGCTGCGGCGTTGGATCGACCAGCGCCTCGCCGGCGCGGTGGGGGACGAGGAAGCGCTCGATCGCCAGCAGCGCCTGCTCGAAGCGGCGACGGCGGCGACCGCGTGGGTGGTGGCGCTCGCCGGCGTGGCCCTCGCGCTGTCGAGTGAGGCGCGTCCCGGGCGGCTGGCGATCGAGGCACTCGTCTTCGTCCTCGCGCTGCTGGTCGTCGGACAGCTCCTCCCGCGTGCCATCGCGCGACGGCGCGCCTCGCGCATGCTACCGGTTCTCATGCCCGTGTTGCGCTCGGTGTCGGTCGTGCTCTGGCCCTTCGTGCGCGCCGCGCATGCGCTGGCGCGGCCGTTCGCGCGCCAGGCCGGCGGTACGACCGAGGAGGAGTCTCGTGAGGAGGAGATCGAGGACCTGTTGCGCGAGGGCGAGCTCGAGGGAATCGGCGAGCACACCGAGACCGAGATCATCGCCGGCGTGGTGCGCTTCGGCGAAAAGCCCGTGGCCGAGGTCATGACCCCCCGAACCGCGATCTTCGCGGTCGACGAGGCGACGCACCCACGCGAGATGGCCCGACTCATCGCGCAGGCGGGATACAGCCGGGTGCCGGTGTATCGCGGCTCGATCGACGAGATCGTGGGGATGGTCCACGTCTTCGACGTGCTGAAGACCCGCGGCGAGGAAGCGCCCGAGCTGCGGCCGGTGGTCCATGCCCCGTCGACGAAGCGGTGCAACGAGCTCCTGTTCGAGATGCTGCGGGAGCGGCAGCACCTCGGCATCGTGCTGGATGAGTACGGGGGAACCGCTGGCCTGGTCACGCTGGAGGATCTTCTCGAGGAGCTCGTCGGCGAGATCCGGGACGAGCACGACGAGCCCGTGCCCGCGACATCGTCGCAGCCGGAGCGCGCGACGATCGCCGACGGCAGCGCCCCGATCTCCGACGTATGGTCGCGCCTCGGCGTGGCGGTGCCGGATGACGTGCCCACCGATCGCCCCCTGGGCGGCGTGCTCGCGCGCGCGCTCGGCCGCGTGCCGATGGTGGGCGAGCGATTTCATCTCGCCGGACTCGAGATCACGATCGTGGAGGCGGAGCCCGCACGCGTGACCCGGATGCTCGTGACGCCGGCGGGGGCGAGCGCACCGGTCGCGCTCGAGCTGCCCCGCTGACGTGCGTGCGTTCGCCGTCTTCGCACGGCTCTTCCCCTTTGTCGTCGCCTTTCTCCGCGATCGCAAGCGCTTCCTGCTGATCGGCCGGCCGCGCCGCGTGTCGCCCGAGGCGCATCGCAAGCGCGCCCGGCGCCTGACGCTGACGCTGGCGGAGCTCGGACCCACGTTCATCAAGCTGGCGCAGGTGTTCGCCTCGCGTGCCGACATTCTCCCCGAGCCCTACCTCTCGGAGATCGGGGCGCTCACCGACCGGGTGCCGCCGATCTCGCTCGCCGACGTCGAGGGTGTGATCGCGCGCGAATACGGGCAGGCATCGCACGAGCTGTTCACGGCGCTCGACCCCGAGCCCCTCGCAGCGGCCTCACTCGGCCAGGTGCACCGCGCGCGCATCGATGCGCGCGATGTCGTCGTGAAGGTGCTGCGCCCCGGGGTAGAGGAGCTGGTCGCCACGGATCTCGAGGCGGCGTTCCGCGTCCTCTTCTTCGTGAACGTGCTCTTCCCGAACCACCACGTTCGCGCCATCACGACCATCGTACGCGAGTTCGCCAAGCGTATCGAGGAGGAAATGGACTTCCGCGAGGAAGCGCGAAATGCGGGTATGATCCGGGCGAACTTCGCGGGCGATCCTCGGGTGCGCGTGCCCGAGATCGTCGAGCCGTACACCAGGCGCCGAGTGCTGGTCCTGGAATTCATGGAGGGGACGAAGATCGATCGTCTCCAGGACCGCATTGTCGCCGGCGATGTGTCCCTCGACGCGCTCATCGAGACGATCATCGAGGTGTACGTGCAAATGATGCTCGTCGACGGAGTGTTCCATGCCGACCCGCACCCCGGCAATCTCCTCGTCGATCCCGACGGGCGGCTGGTGCTGCTCGACTTCGGCATGGTCATTCGCATCGAGCAGGAGACGCGGGCACGACTGATCTCGACCGTCATGTCGGCGGTCCGGCAGGACGTCGACGGCGTGATCGCGGGCTTCTACGAGCTGGGCCTGCTCGATCCGGAAGTCGATCGGGGCACCGTTCGCGACGCCGCGCGCGCGATCATGAAGGTCGCGTTTACGCCCGACGCCCGGCCTCGGCAAATCCAGCGCATCGTGAACGAGGTCCTCGATACCTTCTATCGGTGGCCGATCATGCTGCCGAGCGAGCTCGTGTACTTCGGGCGCGCGGCGGCGCTGGTGGAGGGGATCGGCTTCCGGTACGATCCCGAGTTCAACGGCGTGCAGTTCGCCGCCCCGATCGTGCGCAAGCTTCGGCCCGTGCTGATGAGCACGATGTTCGGCGCCGATGGCCGGGAGGCGGTGCAGAACTGGGTGAACGAGCTCGCCAGCGCCGCGCGGGAGATGCGCGATGTGCTGCGGCGCGCCGGCCGCGACGAGCTGCGGGTGCGCGCACACCCGCGCGACGTGATCGAGATGCAGCAGTTCGTCTTGCGGCAGACGCGCCGCCTGCTGCTCGCCGCGTTCGCGTGTGTGGTCGCGCTCGTCGGGGCGCTGACCTACATCGTGCACCAGAATCTTCTCGTGCTGGGCGCGTCACTTGCCGCGTCGCTGTTCTTCTTTCTCGTGATCTTCTTCCTGCCGCCGCACCTGCTGTCGAACCCGTTCCGCGGAGTGCGCCGGTGGCGATGACCGAGTCGATCCGTCGACTGATGGCGGACTTCGATGCGCGGCGCCCGGCCGCCCTCGCGCGCGCCGTGAGCATCGTCGAGAACCACCGTCGTGGATTCGATGAGCTGCTCGCGGCGCTGCACCCGCGGCTGGGCCGCGCGCGACGGGTCGGTCTCACCGGTCCGCCGGGAGCGGGGAAGAGCACGCTGTCGACGGGGCTGGTCGCCGCCTATCGAGCGGCCAACCTCACCGTCGGCGTCGTGGCCGTCGATCCGACCTCGCCGTTCACCGGAGGGGCGTTGCTCGGCGACCGCATCCGCATGGAAAGCGTCGCCCTCGACCCCGGCGTCTTCATTCGGTCAATGGCCACGCGCGGATCGCTGGGCGGCCTGGCCGCGACGACCCGCGAAGTCGCTGACGTGCTCGACGGCTTCGGCTTCGACCGCATTCTCATCGAGACGGTGGGGGTCGGGCAGAGTGAGCTCGACATCGCGCGCATGGCCGACACGAGCGTCGTCGCACTGGTGCCGGAATCGGGGGACTCCATCCAGACCCTCAAGGCCGGATTGATGGAGATCGCGGACGTGTTCGTGATCAACAAGGCCGACCGGCCCGGCGCCGATCGCCTGAAGCACGAGGTCGAGCTGATGCTCGGCCTCCGGATGGGCCATACCTTTCGCGACATCCCGGCGCACCATGGCGTCGAGCTGCGCAGCGCCAATCCGGCCCGGATGGCGCGGGCCGCCGCGGCGAGCGAGGGCGAGCGCTGGACACCGCCCGTCCTCCCCACGGTCGCGGTCAAAGGAAAGGGCATCGACGATCTGATTGGGGCGATCGACCGGCATTTCGCTTATCTTGAGCGCAGCGGCGAGTTGCGCGCGCGCCGTCGCCAACGTCTTCGAGAGAGGGTCGTGGAGGTCGTCGAAGACCGCGTGCGCGCGCGTCTCTGGCGCGATGACGCGACCAACGCGTGGATCGACGAGAAGCTCGCCGAGCTGGAGAGCGGCACGCTGACTCCGTTCGCCGCCGCCGACGCGCTGCTGGAACGAAGTGGCCACCTGTTGACTCGAGGAACGACATGACCTCGGTGCGTGATCTTTCACAGACCGTGCGCGTGCAGCGCGAAGAGATCGAGCAGCTGCGCAAGCAATTGGCCGCGTGGCGCCAGCGATACGAGAGGGGCGACAAGCGTGACATCGGGTTCATGAACTCGACGCACGAGGTCGCGCCGCTTTACAGTGCGCTCGATACGCTCGCGCAGGATCCGACGACGGTCGGTGTCCCGGGCGAGTTTCCGTTCACCCGCGGGATTCATCCCACCGGATATCGCGGCAAGCTCTGGACGATGCGCCAGTTCGCCGGCTTCGGCACCGCCAAGGAGACCAACGCTCGCTACAAGTTTCTCCTCGAGCACGGCCAGACCGGACTCTCGGTCGCCTTCGACTTCCCGACGCTGATGGGCTACGACTCCGACCACCCACGGTCGGAGGGTGAGGTGGGCAAGTGCGGCGTGGCGATCTCGAGCCTGGCCGACATGGAGACGCTGTTCGAGGGCATTCCGCTCGACAAGGTCTCCACGTCGATGACGATCAACGGCCCCGCGATCATCCTGTGGGCCTTCTACATCGCGGCCGCCGAGAAGCAGGGAGTCGCATCGGCCGCACTCCGGGGGACGATTCAGAACGACATCCTCAAGGAGTACATGGCTCAGCACGCGTGGTGCTTCCCGATCGAGCCCGCGCTGCGCCTCATCGTC
>JAICNG010000071.1 GCA_025931335.1 Gemmatimonadaceae bacterium
ACGACACGAATTACGCGAATTGCCTCTCGCGCTTCGAGCTCGGCTCTCCAGTAACAACAATGTGCTGTTGGGCTTGTGTGCGGAGGGTTGCGCGGCGCCGGGAGCAATTCGGGCAATTCGTGTTGTTATACGAGGTCCGTTCAGCAGTTCGACTGTCCGTGGCCCCGTCACCGCGATCGTTCCCGGAAATCCGCGAAGAACCAGGAAGAGCCCTTGCGGTTTGGGTCCTCTGTGAGTCTCTGTGCCTCTGTGATAACGCTGTCAGAGGCTCGTCGCGCGACAGACTTCGAGGACTTGCATAGCCCATGACGACCGCCGCCCCTGACGTCGCCGCCGCGGCCTCCCTCATCGGGGAGCAGCTCGGCGGCTGCCATCCCCGCATCGCCATCATCCTCGGCTCAGGGCTGGGACAGCTCGCCGATCGCATCGAGCGCGCGACGAACATCCCGTACGCCGACATCCCCGGCTTTCCCTCCTCGACCGTCGTCGGTCATGCCGGGCGGCTCGTCGCCGGCTCCATCGAAGCGTGCGACGTGATCGCGCTCTCGGGCCGCTTCCACCTCTACGAGGGGCATTCCGCGGCGACCGCCGGGCTCCCGGTGCGCGTCGCGCACGCGCTCGGCGCGCGGGTGCTGTTCGTCTCCAATGCCGCTGGGGGCGTGCGGGCGACGCTGCGGCCAGGGGACCTCATGCTCATCGACGACCACATCAACCTCATGTGGCGCAATCCGCTCATCGGGCCGATCGTTGGTGGCGACGAGCGGTTCCCGGACATGTCGGCTCCCTATGACCGCGAGCTGCTCTCGATCCTGCGTGAGGTCGCGCTCGACGTCGGCGTCCCGGTCACGGAGGGGGTCTACGCCGCGGTGCTCGGACCGTCGTACGAGACCCCGGCCGAAGTGCGCATGCTCCGCTGGATGGGCGCCGACGCGGTGGGGATGTCGACGATCCCCGAGGTGCTGACCGCCCGCGCGCTCGGCATGCGCGTCGCGGGGGTGAGCTGCATAACGAACCACGGCGCCGGAATGACCACCCAGCCCCTCTCACACGACGAGGTGGTCGAGATCGGGGAACGGGTCAAGGAGCCGTTCGAGCGGCTGGTGCGGGGATTTGTGGCGAGAGTGGCCGATTGAGGTGCTCTGGGTGCTCAATGTGCTCGACGTGCTCGAGGGGGTTCCACCCTCGAGCACCTCGAGCACCTCGACTACCTCGAGCACTTCAGCTTCTTGGCGTCGCCGGCGGGGGCGGCAGCGCCGTCACGCGACGGCGGAATTCCTGGTAGTTCGGCGTGTCCGTCGTCAATGTTTCCAGGATCGCCTCGTCGATCTGCTTGATCATCGCCTCGGTCTCCGCGATGCGATCCTCCTCGAGCGGGTGCGTCGAGAACCAGCTGTCGACCGCCGATGACTGGCGGTTGCGCTCGTTCAGCAGCACGCGGAACATGGCCGGGATCCCGCGCGGATCGATCCCCGCGCGCATCACGTACGTAATGCCGTCACGGTCCGCTTCCCGCTCGTCGTCGCGGCTGAACTTCGCGAACACCGCCGTGCCGGCGACGTCGATCAGCGCCCCCGTCGCCTGGGACTCACACACGCGCGTGAGAATGCAGGCGAGCGTCACGCCGATCTGGGCCTGCTGCATCTTCTCCATCTGCTGCACCGAGTGGCGCTCGATCACGTGACCGATCTCGTGGCCGAGCACGCCAGCCAGCATCGACAGGTTCTGCGCGCGCTCGATGAGGCCGCGGTTCACGTAGATGTACCCGCCGGGCACCGCGAACGCGTTTACATCGCGGCTGTCGACGATGTAGAAGCGCCAGTCCAGGTTGCGCTCGTCGGACAGCTTCGCGATCGAGTCGCCCAGCACGTTGATGTAGCGGTTGATCTCCGGATCGGAGATGATCGGAAGTTGAGCGTTGATCTGTTGCGAGTACGTCTGCCCCATCTCAACTTCCTGCTGCGTCGAAACGCCGCACGCGGCGAGCACCGCCACGGCACCGACGACCAAAATGTTCCGTTTCATAGGTTTGGCTCTCCCGTGTGCCCTCCGTACGCGTCGCTGTCGGGCAAATCCCATTCCAGATAGGCGCTCGGATACATGAAGCTGCTCTCGCTCGCGCGTGACCTCCAGCGGCGGAAAGCGCGCGAGCGCCAGAGCCTGTTCGTCGCGGAAGGCGTGCGCGCCGTGGAGGAGCTGCTGGCCTCGCCGCTCGAGGTCGTCGGCGCGCTCATGGTCGCCGAGCCCCCCGCCGCGGACCGACTCGCCCCATTGCGGGCGGTGTTCGAGGACCGCGGCATCGAGGTCGCGCAAGTCTCCGAGCGCGACTTCCTCTCAGCATCTGACACCGATTCGCCGCAGGGGGTCCTTGCCATCGCGGAACGCCCCGAGCGATCGCTCCGGTCGGTGGCGCTCGCCGAGCGTTCGCGGGTGCTGGTCCTCGATGCCATCCAGGACCCCGGGAACGTGGGGACGATCCTCCGGACCGCGGCGGCGTTCGACGTCGCCGTCACCGTGGCCATGCCGGGGACTGTTGACCTGTGGAACGCCAAGGTCGTCCGTAGCGCAATGGGGGCGCTCTTCCGCCATCACGCGCAGCCGGCCCGCTGGAACGAGCTCGATACGTTTCTGGCCGAGAACGGCGTGGTGTTATGGGGGGCCGATGCCGCGGGCGAGCGGCTCGGCGATCGAGGCGCACCTCCGAGGTTGGCGATCGTCGTCGGCAATGAAGGGAGCGGGCTCACCGGTGACGCGCGGTCTCGCGTCACCCAGACGGTCTCGATTCCCACCGCGCCGGCGGTCGAATCCCTCAACGTCGCCGTCGCCACCGGTATTCTTCTTCACCACTTTCGCCCGTGACCGAGACAACCGCCCGCATCGTCGCGTTCGTGCTCGGGGCCGTCATCGGCTCGTTCCTGAACGTCTGCGTCGCACGATGGCCGCAGGATCAGTCCGTCATCTCTCCGCCGTCGCGCTGTCCGGGGTGCGGACGTCCCATTCGGTGGCACGAGAACGTCCCGATATTCGGCTGGCTGCGGTTGCGTGGGCGATGCGCCGGGTGCCGCCAGCCGATCTCTCCGATGTACCCGCTCGTGGAGCTCGTCGTCGCGCTCATCTGGCTGGCGGCCGTCGTGCACTACGGCCCGACGTTCACGGCGGCTCGTGTGGCGATTCTGGCGACCGTCCTTCTCGGCATCGCGCTCACCGACGCCATGCATTACGTGATCCCGGACGGATTTACGGTGTTCGGATTCGTGTGGGGCATCGCGGCGGCGTTCATCGGGGCGGCGCTCAATGAAACTCTCCCCTTCGCCGGACTGTATGATTCATTGATTGGAGCGTGCGTTGGCGCAGGGGCGATCGCGATCGCGGGATGGCTGGGGGAAGTGGCCCTCAAGAAGGAAGCGATGGGCTTCGGCGACGTTACCTTGATGGCGGTCGTCGGGGCGGCACTCGGCCCGCAGCGGTCCCTGCTCACCGTATTCCTCGGCGCGGCGCTCGGCGCGGTATCATTCCTTCTCCTCGTCTATCCGATCGCCTGGATTCAGAGTCGGCGGAAGCAGGAAGCGGTGGACCTTCCGCTCGTGCCATTCGGCGTGTTCCTTGCGCCCGCGGCAATGATCGCGCTCTTCTTCGGACAGGCGATGATCGACTGGTATCGTCTGGACATCATGGGGCTGTGAGGCAGGATGCTGGGTGACATTCTTCGTCCGTCTGACGCAACCCTCGAGCGGTTCGCGCGGGATCTCACCGCCGACGCGCGCGCGGGCCGGCTCGAGCCGGTGCGCTGCCGGGACGACGAGATCGCGCGGGTGATCGACATTCTGTTGCGTCACGGCAAGAACAATCCGGCGCTCGTTGGCCCGGCAGGAGTGGGAAAGACCGCGATCGCCGAAGGCCTGGCGCAACGTGTCGCCGCCGGCAACGTCCCCCTCGTGCTCCGCAGTGCCCGCGTGCTCGCCGTCGATCACGTGGGAATGATGGCCGGCACGATGTATCGCGGCCAATTCGAGGAGCGCATTCGCGCGCTCATCGCCGAGGCGACCGCCGATCCGGATGTGATCCTGTTCATCGATGAGCTGCACAACCTCATCGGCCAGGGTACGGCGCTCGGCACGGCGATGGATGCCGCGAACATGCTGAAGCCGGCGTTGGTGCGCGGCGAGTTTCGCGTCATCGGCGCGACCACGGATGACGAATACGAGCGGTGGGTGCGCGGTGATCCGGCGCTGGAGCGCCGCTTTCAGAAGGTCGCGGTGCGCGAGCTCAGCGCCGAGCAGACCCTGGAGATCCTGCGCGCCCGGCTCGAGCGCCTCGAGCGCCATCACAACGTGGCGATCGCCGAGGACGCGTTGCTCGCGGCGGTCAAGCTCACCGACCTGTTCGTGACCGACCGCGCTCGTCCCGACCGCGCCATCGATGCGCTCGACGAGGCGTGCGCGCATGCGCAGGCGACGGCGGCCTATTCTCCCGAGACGGCGCGCCTCATTCTGGAGCGCCGCAAGCTGGTTCGCGAAGTCGAGCGCGAGCGGGGGGCACGCACCGAACGAGCCGAGTCGCGCCGGCCGGACGCCGACGCGGTGTCCGGAGAGAATGGGATGAATGGCGAGATCCCGGATCCGCTGGACCAGCTCGCGCGCGACGGCATGGCGGCGCTCGAGCGCTTCGGCGCCGAGCTGGAGGCTGCGTTCTCCAGTGCCCGCGTTCCCGCGGCGCCGGCCGATGCCACGCGCACGACCGCGCGCGTCGACACCAGCCCACCACCGGCCGCCGCGTCACGCGACACGCCAGTCGCGGCGCGTCTGGCCGCCCTCGAGACGGAATTACAGCGTCGCTTGATGGAGGAAGGAATCGTCGTGCGCGGGCATGACATCGCGCGCGTGGTGTCGGTCGCTACCGGACGGAGCGTGCAATGGACGGAGTCGTGAGTCGGAGGGTGGTCACCGTCGCGCTGGGCACGATCGTGCTCATCGCGGCGTGCGCCGGTCAGGAGCGACGCGAGCTGGAGGGCCCGTACGCGAAGGTCGCGGGGGAGGCGATCCCCCGCATCGAAAAGGCCACCGGGCTCACGTTCAAGAGCGACCCGAAGATCGAGGCGCGCTCGCGGGACGAGGTGCGCGAATTCCTGGAGCGCCGGTTCCGCGAGGACCTGCCTGACGAGGAGATCGCCGGCACCCGCGCGGCATACCGCCGACTCGGCCTCATCCCCGACACGCTCGACCTGCGCGCCTTCATGCTCGACCTGCTCACCGAGCAGGTGGTCGGGTACTACGACCCCGAGACGAAGGTGCTCTACGTCGTCCAGGAAGCACCGCCCGAGCAGGTGAGCATCATCATTGCCCACGAGCTCGTGCACGCGCTGCAGGACCAGTACATGAGCCTCGATTCGCTGCAGCTCCTTCGCGGCGACAACGATCGGCAGATCGCCGCGCACGCGGTCATCGAAGGGCAGGCGACGATCGTTCAGATTCAGTCGATGCTCGGCGGGGCCGACATCGCGACCGCGCTCCCCGGCGGCTGGGACCGGGTCCGCGACATGATTCGTGAATCGTCGAGTCAGATGCCGGTGTTCGCGACCGCTCCGAGGATCATCCAGGAGACGCTGATCTTCCCCTATCTGAGCGGCGCGGAGTTCATGCGCAGCTTTCAGCAGTTGCGGCCGGGTGAAGCGCCGTACGGCGATCTCCCTCGGTCGACGGAGCAGATCCTCCACGCGCGCGCGTATTTCAACGACAAGGATAGCCCCACGCGCATCACGCTCCCGCGACCCCGAGTCGGGCGGGATCGCTATCAGAACAACCTCGGCGAGTTCGAGATCCGGATTTTTCTGTACGAGCATGTTCGCGAGCAGACCGCCGCGGTGCGCGGTGCCGCCGGATGGGATGGCGACCGCTACATGGTCGTCGAGACGCCGCGTGGGGACGCGCTCGCGTGGGTGACGGTCTGGGATTCGCCGGTCGAGGCCGCCGAGTTCACCGAGGTGCTCGATCGGGCGATCGGCCGGCGCTTCGACGGGGAGCGCATGCGAGAGGTCGACAGCGGAAAGCGCTACGAGGTGACCGGCCGCGAGATCTCCTGGTGGGGCGGGGACGTCTCCGGCCGCGCGGTGGTCATCTACACCGATGCGCCGTCGGGGACGGGAGAGCTCATCGCACCGAGAAGCGTGAAATTCGAGAACTAGGGGTCACCCCTAGAAGAATCTGGTTACGATGTAGATGAGCAAGCCAGCCAGCCCGCCGACGAGCGTTCCGTTGATGCGGATGTACTGGAGATCGCGCCCGATCGCGAGCTCGATGCGGCGCGACGTCGCGTTCGGGTCCCAGTTGCTCACCGTCTGCGAAATGAGGTTCGAGACTTCCGATTGGTAGCGCTCCACCACGTGCAGCGCGACGTCGGCGATCCACCGATCGACCTTTTCCAGGAGCGCGGGATCGGCGAGCAGCGCCTGACCGAACGCCGTTAGGCCCCGCTCGACCGGACCGGCCTCGTCGTCCGCTTCGGGATCGGCCCGCTCCGTCGCGTAGCGCTCGAGCGACTCCTGCATGTCGCTCCACAACGAGGCCGAGAACCGTCGCACGACCTCGGCGTTGAGCAGCTCCAGCTTCAGCGCCTCGGCCCGCTCGATGACCTCGGGATCGTGCTGGAGCTTGTCGATGAACTCTCGCAGCCCGGCATCGAAGCGCGCCCGCATCTGGTGCTCGGGGTTGTCGCGCACCTCGACCAGCGTGTGCTCGATGGCCGCGACGATGCGCGCGTGGATCTTGTCGTCCACCGCCTCCGGAATCCACCAGGGGCTCTCCCGCGCGATGCGCTGACGGATGATCTCTTCGTTGCGCTCGACGGCGCGCGACAGCAGCGCGATCAGCTCGTCGAAGATCTCCTGGTGACGGTTCGAGATCGTAAGGAGGGAAAGGCCTTTCCCGATCAGGGGCGCGACGCGCGTGTCCCGAACCTTCCGGTCGATGGCGGTGCCGATGAGATGCTGGACGTCTTCGTCGCGCAGCATTCGCGACCCCGTCGCCAACCCTCGCGCCGCCGCCCGCGCGATCCGGCGGCTGTTGTCCGCCTCCGCCAGCCACCTCGCCAGATGCTCCCCGACGCGCCACTCGCTCAATCGATAGGCAATGACCTCCCGCGACACGAAGTTCCGCTGCACGAAGTTGCCGAGGCTGCGGCCGACCTGATCCTTGCGCGCCGGCACGATCGCCGTGTGCGGAATCGGGATGCCGAGCGGATGGCGGAACAGCGCGGTGACGGCGAACCAGTCCGCGAGGCCGCCGATCATCGCCGCCTCGGCCGTCGCGCGCACGAACCCGAGCCAGGGGAATTGCGGCTCGAGCAGCCGCGCAACGATGAAGATGGCCACCGCGACGAGGAGCATCCCCGACGCGAGACGCTTCATGTGCCGGAGCTGAGCCTGCTTCAGCGCCTCGTCTTCCGGGCGCATCGGCGGGGGCTCGCGCAGCGGCAACCCCGAAACAGGCGCCAGCGTCATGCGCGCGCCGGGAGGTCAGCGGCTATCGCGTCGCCGATGTTGCCGACTCCACATCGGCCACGGGTCCATCGGCGAGCGCGGGTCGCTTCGCCGTCTCCGGCTGCGTTTCCGCGGGCGGCTTGTCGGCGGCGACGGCGACCCTGGGAAGCAGCGCGAGCCGCAACACCTCGTCCATTGCCTGCACGAACGTGAAGGCCATGTTGGCGCGCACCTCGTCAGGCACGTCGCGCAGATCCTTCTCGTTCGATTTCGGCAGGATCACCTCGCGAAGCCCGGCACGATACGCGGCGAGGACCTTCTCCTTCACGCCGCCGATCTCGAGGACCTTTCCGCGCAGCGTCACCTCGCCGGTCATGGCCACGTCGCGGCGCACCGGACGCTCAGCGAGCACGCTCGCCACCGCCAGCGTGATCGAGATGCCGGCGCTCGGACCGTCCTTGGGGATGGCGCCGGCGGGGAAGTGGATGTGGAGATCGAAATCCTTGAACGACTTGTCCTCGATCCCCAGCTGGTCGGCGCGCGAGCGGACGTACGAGTATCCCGCGTCCACCGATTCGCGCATCACCTCACCGAGCTGGCCGGTCACGATCAGCCGGCCGGAGCCGGGCATCTTGAGCGCCTCGATCACCATGAGGTCGCCACCCGTCGCCGTCCACGCGAGACCGGTGACCGCGCCGACTTCCGGCTCCTTCTCCGCCTCCTCCACCGGATAGCGAGGCACACCGAGGATCTCCTCCACCAGCGCGTTGTCGACGACCCATGCGCCTTCCTCGCCGTCCGCCTTCTTGCGCGCGCGTTTGCGCATGACGGCGGCGACGTTGCGCGACATTCCGCGTAGTCCAGCCTCACGAGAGTACCGGCTCGAGATGAAGGTCAGCACCTCGTCGGTGAATTGCAGGTCCTTGTCGGTGATGCCGTGCTCCTCGAACAGCTTCGGCAGGAGATAGCGCCACGCGATCTCCACTTTCTCCTCGATCGTGTAGCCAGCGATGCGGATGACCTCCATGCGATCGCGCAGCGGCGCGGGGATGTCGAACAGGTTGTTCGCCGTGCAGATGAAGAGGATCGCCGAGAGGTCGAACGGCAGGTTGACGTAGTGATCGACGAAGTCGTGGTTCTGCGACGGGTCGAGTACCTCGAGCATCGCCGCCGTCGGATCCCCCGACGGTCCGCCCGCCGACATCTTGTCGATCTCGTCGATCATGATGACGGGATCCTTCACGCCGACGCGACGCAGCGCCTGGATGACCATCCCGGGCATCGCGCCGACGTACGTCCGGCGGTGGCCGCGGATCTCGGCTTCGTCGCGCACGCCGCCCACCGAGATGCGCGAGAACTGTCTGCCGATCGACTTGGCGATGGCTTCACCGAGCGACGTCTTGCCCGTTCCCGGAGGACCGACGAAGCAGAGAATCGGGCCGTGCGGATCGCCGCCGCGCAGCTTGCGCACGGCGAGATACTCGATGATGCGCTCCTTCGCCTCGTTCAGCCCGTAGTGCCGATTGTCGAGCGCCTCCTGTACCTTCGGCAGCGTGATCTCCTCATCGCCCGATCGCTTGTGCCAGGGCAAGGCGAGCAGCCAGTCGAGATAGTTGCGGATGACCTGGTACTCGCTCGACGCCGGTGACAGCATGCGCAGTCGCTCGGTCTCGCGCCGTGCCTCCTGGGAGGCTTTGTCCGGCATCTTCGCTTCCTCGATCTTCTTCAGGAGATCGAGCGCTTCTTTCTCTCCGGGATCCGCCTCGCCCAGCTCGGCCTGGATCGCGCGCAGCTGCTGCCGCAGATAGAACTCGCGCTGATGCTGCTCGATCTTGACCTCGGTCTGGCGCTTGATGTCCTCCATCACGCGCGCGCGGGCGACCTCACGCTCCAAACGTGACAGCACGAACTTGATGCGCTCGCCGACGTCGAGACGCTGCAGCACCTCGTCCTTGTCGGCGATGCGGAAGTTCATGTTCGTCGCCGCGAGGTCCGCGAACCGTCCGGGATCGGACATGTTCATCTTGAGGATCGCCGGCACCTCATCCGGGATGCGGTCGATCAGCTCGGCCAGCGTTTCGGCCGCCGAGACCAGCCGCGTCATCAGCTCCTCGCCCTGCACCGGCTCGGGGGGCGTCTCCTTCGCGGGCTTGACGATCGCCACCGGAAACGGCTCGTGCGCATCGATGCCCTCGATCGTGATGCGTCGAAGCCCCTGGAGCGTGATCTGGATGGTCTCGCCTGGCAGGTTGATGCGCTCGTGCACCCGCGCGGCCACGCCCACGCGCCCCACGAACTGCTCGGTGGCGATCGGCTCATCGTGGTCCCCGCTGGCGACCACGAGCGCGACGATCAGCCCGTTGTCCTCGTGAGAGCGCAGAATCGCGAGATTCTCGGGCGCCCCCATCTGCACGGCGATGGTGCCGAGGGGATAGACGATGGTCGAGCGCAGCGCCATGAGCGGAAGCGTTGGCGGCAGCTCGGACCGAAGAATGTCCTCTTTGCGAGAAGCTTTAGCCATCGGTGCCTGGAAAGGGTGTTCAAAAAGTAACGTGTGAGGTGGCTGGATGGTGGGTCAGGGGCCAAGGGCCATGGGCCGCACAGGGCGAAGGGTCACCGTAACTCCAGGCCCGTGACCCGCCCCGTGGGCCCTTGGCCCGTGGCCCTTGGCCCACCCCGCAGGCGTCCCTAACTTTCTTTCGATGTTCGACGAGCTGAGCGAAAAACTGGACGCCGTGTTCGCGCGGTTGCGCGGGCGCGGCGTACTCTCCGAAAGTGACATCAAGGAAGGGCTGCGCGAGGTTCGCCGCGTCCTCCTCGAAGCCGACGTCAACTTCCAGCTCACGCGCGAGTTCCTCGAGCGCGTGGAGAAGAAGGCCGTCGGCGTCTCGGCGCTGAGGACGGTCTCGCCCGGACAGCAACTCGTCAAGATCGTGCACGACGAGCTTGCGACCATGCTCGGCGAGCGTCGGGAAGGGCTTCGCCTGAGCACCGTGCCGCCGACCATCGTGCTGATGGTCGGGCTCCAGGGGTCGGGTAAGACCACGACCGCCGCCAAGCTCGCGCGCCGGTTGAAGAACGAGGGGCGCGCCGTTCGCCTCGTTGCGGCTGACGTCTACCGCCCCGCCGCCATCGATCAGCTCGAGACGTTGGGCGCCCAGCTCGAGATCCCCGTTTACGCCGAGCGCGACACTCAGGACGTCGTGCGCATCGCGCGCCACGGAATCGACGAGGCCCGCCGCGCTCGCGACCGCGTGGTGATCGTCGATACCGCCGGCCGCCTCCAGATCGACGACGAGATGATGGCCGAGCTCGAGCGGCTGAAGTCGACGGTGAACCCCGACGAGATCCTGCTCGTTGCCGACGGCATGACCGGCCAGGATGCGGTGAAGATCGCGAAGGGGTTCGACGACCGGCTCGGCGTCACCGGAGTGGTGCTCACCAAGATGGACGGCGATGCGCGGGGCGGGGCGGCGCTGTCGATCTACGGTGTCACGAAGAAGCCCATCAAGTACGTGGGCGTCGGGGAGAAGCTGGACGCGCTCGAGGAATTCCACCCCGAGCGCATGGCGGGGCGAATTCTCCAGATGGGCGACATCGTCTCGCTCGTGGAGAAAGCGCAGGGCGCCTTCGATGCCGACGAGGCCAAGCGGCTGGAGAAAAAGGTCCGCAAGGAGGGAATGGACCTTCAGGACTTCCTCACCGCGATGAAGCAGATCCAGAAGATGGGCCCGCTCGAGGGTCTGCTCGGGTTGCTGCCGGGCGTGAACATGAAGGCGCTCAAGCAGGCGAAGGTCGACCCGAGGCGCATGCGGCACCTCGAGGCGATCGTGCTGTCGATGACGCCTGACGAGCGGAAGGAGCCGGGCATCATCAACGGCTCGCGCCGCGCCCGTATCGCGAAAGGGGCGGGCCGGCCGATCAGCGAAGTCAACAAGCTGCTCAGCCAGTTCCGCGACATGCAGAAGATGATGAAGAAGATGGCGAAGGGCGGAATGAGACCGCCGCCGTCGATGTTCGGGGCCAGATAACGGCAAAGACGTCAGAATACAGAATTCGGAATTCAGAATTCAGACGGACCTACGGGGGCCCGCATCGGTCCCCTGACCGTTTCTGAATTCTGTATTCTGTATTCTGAGGTCTGACGTCTTTGCCGTTGACCTCCTCATTGAGCGTTCCGTCGAGTAGATTTCCGACCACCAGGTGCGGCCGGAATGCCCGGAATCGCGAGGAGCCTGGCGCAGCGCACTCCACGAATCTTCCCGACGAGGAGCACATGGCAGTGAAAATCCGCCTCCGGCGCGTTGGCCGGAAAAAGAGCCCGTTGTACCGCATCGTCGTCGCCGAGAGCACCAGTCCGCGCGACGGCAAGTTCATCGAGATCATTGGCCAGTATGCACCTCGGTTGTCGGCCGATGCCCTGAAGATCGATACCGCGCGCGCCAACCATTGGCTCGAGCATGGGGCGCAGCCGTCGGACACCGTGCGCTCGCTCCTTCGGCGCGCCGGAATTCTCAAGCAGCGCCACGAGGCCCGCCTCGCTCGCAAGCTGCAGTCGAAGGCAGTGCCCGTCGGCGAGTAAGACCTCCCCCGGGGTGGCCACGCCCGAAGATCTGGTCATCATCGGCCGCGTTCGTCGGCCGCACGGCGTGCGCGGCGAAGTGCTGATCGAGGTGTTGACGGACGAGCCGGATGCGGTCTACGCATCCGGCCGTCGTGTTTTCGGCGGCACAGTGGACGGCGACGCTGGAGAAGACGCCGAGGTTCTCACGGTGATCGAGACGCGCCCCTTCAAGGACGGGCTGCTCGTGCGCTTTCACGAGATCGGGGACCGAACCGAGGCGGAGCGGTGGAATGGTCGCTTCCTGCTGATACCCGAAAGCGAGCTCTCTCCGCTCCAGGATGGGGAGGTCTACCAGCACGAGCTCAAGGGGATGACGGTCGAGCTGTCGTCAGGCGAGGTCGTCGGCACTGTCACCGACGTCTTCGAGGTGCCGCAGGGATTGCTGCTCGACGTCGCCCGCGAGCGAGGCAGCGTGCTCGTCCCATTCTCCGGCGAGATCATCCGTGCCGTCGACCGCGTGCGGCGCGTGGTGCGGATCCACCCGCCCGAGGGACTGCTCGAGTAATGCTGCGCGTCAACATCGTCACCATCTTTCCCGAGTTCTTCGGGCCGCCCCTCTCGTTGAGCATTCCGGCTCGAGCGGCACAGGCCGGCTCGGTGCAGTATCGCGTCATCGATCTTCGCGACTTCACCCACGACCGCCACCGCACGGTCGACGACTACCCGTATGGGGGGGGTCCCGGGATGGTGATGAAGCCGGAGCCGTTCTTCGAGGCAGTGGAGACGCTCGCCGTCTCTCCGCCGATCGTGCTCGTCTCGGCGCGCGGCGCTCCGTTCACCCAGGCCGATGCCCGGCGGTATGCGGCCGGGGAGGACCTGACCATCCTGTGTGGACATTACAAGGATGTCGACCAGCGCGTGGCCGATCACCTCGCCACCGACGAGGTGTCGTTAGGCCCCTTCGTGCTCAGCGGGGGTGAGCCTGCCGCGCTCGCCATCATCGACGCGACGGTTCGCCTTCTGGCGGGCGCGATGTCCGACCACGAGAGCGCGTACACCGACTCCCACTGGGAAGACGGCTTGAGCGCGCCGAGCTACACGCGTCCCCCGGTGTTTCGCGGCTTCGCGGTGCCGGAGGTCCTGCTCTCGGGGGATCATGCGCGCATCGCCGCCTGGCGACGAGCCGAGGCGGCGCGATTGACCGAGCAGCGCCGGGGCCAGCCGTGACGCTCGCGTCGATCGACCCCGCGTCCGGCGAGCGGCTGGCGACCATCGACGCGCACAGCCCCGAGCAGGTCGACGCCCGTGTAACGCGCGCGCGCGACGCATGGCCACGCTGGCGCGCCACGTCGTTCGCGGACCGCGCCGCGATCATGATGAAGGCAGCGGATCTGCTCGAGTCGGAGCGCGGTGAGCTCGGCCGGCTGATGACGCGCGAGATGGGCAAGCCGATCCGGGCGGCCACCGAAGAGGCGGCCAAGTGCGCGACGGCCTGCCGGTACTACGCCGCGAACGCCGAGCGCCACCTCGCGCGTCGCGACGTCCCCACCGACGACAGAGAGAGCTTCGTGCTCTTCCAGCCACTCGGCGTGGTGCTCGCGGTGATGCCTTGGAACTTCCCCTTCTGGCAGGTCTTTCGATTCGCGGCGCCCGCGCTGATGGCCGGCAACGTCGGGCTTCTCAAGCACGCGTCGAACGTGCCGCAGTGTGCGCTCGCGATCGAGGATGTGCTCCGACGGGCTGGCGCACCCGAGGGCGTCTTTCAGACACTGTTGATCGGCAGTGCTGCCGTCGGCCCACTCATCGCCGACGATCGCATCGCGGCCGTGACGCTCACGGGAAGCGAAGCCGCTGGGCGGGACGTGGGCGCGCGCGCCGGTCGCGAGATCAAGCCGAGCGTGCTCGAGCTGGGCGGAAGCGATCCCTTCATCGTCATGCCATCCGCGGCGCTCGACGAAGCCGTCGCGACCGCGGTGCGAGCGCGCACGGTGAACAACGGGCAGTCGTGCATCGCCGCCAAACGGTTCATCGTGCACGACGCGATCTTCGACACGTTCGCGCGGCGCTTTACCGAGGCGATGCGATCGCTGCGGGTAGGTGATCCGCTCGACGAGCAGACGGAGATCGGGCCCCTCGCAACCGCGCAGATTCTCGACGATCTCGACGATCAGGTGCGCCGCACCGTCGCGCGCGGCGCGCGCCTGCTGGCGGGGGGGCCGTCGGCTCGAGCGCGCGGGCAACTTCTACGAGCCAACGGTGCTCGTCGATGTCCCGGAAGACGCCCCCGCCGCGCGCGAAGAGCTGTTCGGTCCCGTCGCACCACTCTTCCGAGCGCGTGACACCACCGACGCCATCCGCATCGCCAACGCCACCGACTTCGGCCTCGGCGCCGCTGCGTGGACGGACGACGTACAGGAACAGCGGCGATTCATCGAGGAGCTCGAATCGGGAACCGTCGCGATCAACGGAATGGTCGCCAGCGACACGCGACTCCCGTTCGGCGGGATCAAGACCTCCGGCTACGGCCGCGAGCTCGGTGAAGAGGGCATTCGCGCGTTCGTCAACGTGAAGACGGTGCGCGTGGAGGGCAGGACGGTAACGGCGACGGAATAGGGGTGTCGAGGTGTCGGGGTGTCGAGGGATCGAGGGCGCCCTGAGCCAGATCGGCGCCCTCGATCCCCAAACCCCGCGACCCCTCGACCCCTAGGTTTCTTCCAGATCCACCATCCTCATGCTCCCCGCATAGCTCACGGAGCGCCGCTCCTGCGTGCTGGTCAGGCGCCGCACGACGCTCGCGATTCGACGCGCCTCGGTGAGGAGAATCTCGACCGTGCTCGCATCGTCAGGCGCCAGCGTGCCCGATACCGAGAGGAGCGACGCATGGGAAATGAGCGCGGCGAGCGGGTTGTTGATCTCGTGCTGGAGCGCGATCGCCAGCTCGCCGACGCCGGCCAACCAGCGGCTTTGCGCAAGCTCGGCCTCCGCGCGCCAGCGGGCCGCGTTCTCGTCGATCCGGCGCTCGGCGATGGCGATGCGCGCGCGGAGGTGGCTCAGCATCACCGGCTTCGTCACGTAGTCGTCGACGCCGGCGTTGAGCGCGGCGATCAGGTCGTCGCCGCCATCGCGCGCGGTCAGCATGACGACGAACGTCTCGCGCGACCACTCCGACGCCCGGATTTGCTGCGTCACCTCGACGCCGGTCATCGTCGGCAAGTTCCAGTCGATGATGACGAGTTGCGGGTGATCCGCGTCGAAGATGTGGAGCGCCTGGCGGCCGTCGCCCGCCTCGACGACCTCGTGCCCGCGCTCACGCACGGCGTGCGTGGTCAGGGTGCGCATCAGCGGGTCGCCGTCGGCGATGAGGGCCTTCACGAGGGAAAGACGACCGGCGCGGTCGCGGGTATCGCCCGGCTGGCATAAACGCTTCCAGCGGTGTAGCTTGCCTGTCTCCATCTGACATTATTCCAATCTGGGCGGCCCCTTCAGCCCTGCGAGCGCCTATGCATCCCTTCATCGAAACCCAAAAAGAGTTCCTTCGCGGCGACATCCCTCCCTTTCGGCCGGGGGACACCGTCCGCGTCAACGTGCGCGTCAAGGAAGGCGACAAAGAGCGCCTCCAGGCCTTCGAGGGCGTGTGCATCGCTCGCCGCGGCAGCGGGGTGAGCGAGACCTTCACCGTGCGCAAGGTATCCAACGGCGTCGGCGTCGAGCGCATATTCCCCGTGCACAGCCCGATGATCGGCGACATCGCGGTTGTCCGTCGCGGCCAGGTGCGCCGCGCCAAGCTCTACTACCTGCGCGAGCTGACCGGGAAGGCGACCCGCATTCGCGCCAAGAAATCGCGCACGCAGGACTCCACCGAGGAGTAGGCGTGACGGGCGGTCGCCGCGAGCCACGGTACGCTCGCTGGAGCGGGATCGAACGCGAGCTGCGCCGGTCGGGCATGCTGCTCATTGCCGGTGTCGACGAAGTCGGACGGGGCTCCCTCGCGGGCCCCGTCGTCGCGTCCGCCGTCATCATGCCGCCCGGCGTGCCCGCGATCCGCGGGGTCGACGATTCCAAGCGCCTGACGAGGAAGGAGCGCGAGAGGCTCTGCATCCGCATCCGCGAGCGCGCGCTGGCCCTTGGTGTCGGCGCGGCCTCCGTTCGCGAGATCGACGCCATCAACATCTTCAACGCGAGCGTGCTCGCCATGCGCCGGGCGCTGGCGAGGCTCGCCGTCCGCCCCGATTACGTGCTCGTCGATGGGCGACGCCTCAAATCGCTCGGCGTCGAGCACACGGGGGTGATCGATGGAGACGCGAAATGCTTCAACGTGGCGTGCGCATCCATCATCGCCAAGGTGACGCGCGACCGGCTCATGACGCGTCTGGCGGCACGCTATCCGGATTTCGCATGGGCGTCGAACTGTGGTTACGGCACGGCGGATCACGTTCGCGGTCTCACACTCCGCGGAGCGACCGTCCATCACCGACGGCTCTTCGTCGCCGCCGTCGAGGCGCGTCTTCGCGCGGGCGCGTCGGTCGAGGACGCCGGCGAGATTGTCGTTCCCGACGTCTCGGCGCCTTCCACATTTGCTCCGACGCACGTAGCCGTCGAACCCGTCGATTGTGCGCCGAGTTAATAGTATTCACCGCCAAATATCCGGTGCGCATCAGCGTTGGTGGCGCGATTCTGACAGTAGTTCATACAAATGGAGCGTGAGTCGCAGACCACGCTTTTTGTGATTGACATCACATTGCTACACAACAACTTACGTGGCTTGCGGGCATGCTTCTCGCTCTTTAATTTGACGACTGTAAGATTGTGGCGAGATCCCCCACCCCGGAGAGAGCGACCATGAAGAACCTGAGGGCATTTGCGGTGATGGCGGTGTCGGTCCCGCTGTTTACTGCCTGCGTTTCGAACAAGCGGTTCAATCGGGAGATCGCGGCGACGAACGCGGCGGTCGAGACTGAGCGGACCGCACGCACCAGCGCCGATGAAGCGATCCAGTCGGACGTCCAGACCCTGAAGACGGATGTCCAGAACCTCCGCACCGAGCTGCAGAATCTCCGCACCGAGTTCGGCGCGAAGATCACGGCGATGGAGGAAGGGCTGAAGTTCGCCTTCCCGGTGAATTTCGCGTTCGACGACGCGACGGTCCGTCCCGAGGACGTGCCGGCGCTCGATCGCTTTGCGAGAGTCGTGCAGAACTACTACCAGGGCTCGAAGATCACGGTCGAGGGCTTCGCGGATCCGGCCGGGACGGTGGTGTACAACCGCGCTCTGTCGATGCGACGCGCCGAAGCCGTTCGCGCGCATCTGACCTCAGCGGGACTGAGCCCCGAGCTGATCGACGCGATCGGCTATGGCGAGACTCGTCAGGTGGTGGTTGGCGCCGAGCGTGACGATCCGGGCGCCGAGAAGAACCGCCGCGTCGTGTTCGTCGTGGAGAGCCGCGGCGAGCCCACGATGGCCGAGGCGAATACGCTTCAGTAAGGCGGGGCCAAGGGCCACGGGCCCGGGGCCAGGGGGTTGAAAGGCAAACGGCCGCGCATTGCGCGGCCGTTTGCTCATCTGATGGGGGCGGCGACCGGCCCGTGGCCCTTGGCCCTCGGCCCCGCTTCACCATCACCACGCACCGCCAAGCCGCGCGAAGATTCCCGCGTACAGCTCGATTCCCTCCCGCAGGTTGCCGATCCGGAGATTCTCGTTCGCCGCGTGCTGGTTGTTGTCGTGATTGACGATCGGCACGATGACGAGGGGCGCGCGCAGCACCTCGGCGAAGAGATACATCGGCAGGCTGCCGCCCAGCGTCGGAATCGCGACGACGCGCCCCTCGGTGGCTTCGGTGAGCACGCGCAGGAGGGCCCGCGACAGCGGCGCATCCATGTCCGTGCGCATGCCGGGATAGCCCTGCTCCCATTGGATGCGCGCGATGCGCGCGTGTTGCCCTCGCTCCGCGAGCGAGGGCTCCTCGTGGACGACGTGGTATCCCTGGCGGCGCACGTGGGATTCCACCACCTCGCGCACCCGAGTGGGTGTCTGGTCGGGCACCAGGCGAAAGTCGAGCGACGCGGTGGCCTGCGTCGGGATGACGTTCGCCGCGCGAGCGCCGACCGGGCCGCCATCGAGCCCACGGACGTTGAGCGCGGGCAGCAGGATGCGCTCGAGCACCGGCGCGCCGTCGCCTTCCACATCGCCTAACGCCAGCTCGCGCCGGAGAAGGGTATCGACCGGCGGCGCGCCGGCGATCGCCGCGCGTTCGCTCGCGCCCGTCGCGCGTACGTCGTCGAGGAAGCCGGCGATCGTTACGCGTCCCTCGGTGTCGCGCATCGATGCCAGCAGGTGCGCCAGGAGCATCGACGGGTTCGGCGCCCAGTTGCCGTAGTGTCCGCTGTGCAGCGCGCGCGCCGCGCCATAGACGGTGAGGTCGGCGCCCATCACACCGCGCACTCCAAAGACCACCTGCGGCCGGCGCGTCTGGTGCACGGGCCCGTCGCCGAAGATCCAGCCGTCGGCGGCCAGGAGCTCGGCGTGACTGCGCAGCATTGCTTCGAGGTGCTCGGAGCCCGCTTCCTCCTCGCCCTCGAGGAAGAACTTGAGGTTGACCGAGAGCGAGATCTTCGCCGCCCGGAGCGCGTCGATGGCGGCCAGCATCGCGATGATGGGCGCCTTGTCATCGCTCGACGAGCGCGCGTAGAGCCGCGCGTCGTCATCGAGCACGCCGCCGCGATCGGGAAGGGGAATCGGGCGCCCTCCGCGCTCGAGCGGCGCGTCGCGCAGCGTCGGTGTCCACGGCGGCGTCGCCCACCGGGCGGCATCGACCGGCTGCCCATCGTAATGCGCGTACATCACGATCGTGCGCGTGGCCCCAGGCGTGCGAAGCTCGCCGTACACCGCCGGCGGCGACCCCGGCGTCTCGAGTCGGCGCGCGCGCACACCGCGCCGCGTGAGCATCGCCACGAGCGTGTCCGCGTTGCGGCGGATGGCGACGCTGTCGCTCGCGAGGTTCGGAATGGCGAGCAGCGTGGACAGCTCGCGGAGGACGGCCGGCTCGTTGCGCACACGCCATTCGCGAACGGCAGCCCGAACGTCGCCGGCGGTAGTGGCGCGCTGCGCGAGCAGCGGGGAGCCAGCAAGCACGAGCAACGCGCAAACGCGACAGAGTCTGGTCATGGGGAAAGAGAAGGGACGG
>JAICNG010000099.1 GCA_025931335.1 Gemmatimonadaceae bacterium
GCCGAGTCCCGTCGGGACGCTCCAGCGTCACGGCGAATGTGTCCTGCGGCGAATAGAACGCCTGGATGAGCACCAGGTCGTCGTCGTCCTGCGAACCACGGGTATAGGCCGGCACGACAAGTTCGATCACCCCGGAGTCGCCCGCGGCGACGATCGCCTCGCCGTGGAGTGATCCTACGAGGCCGAAGTTCGACCCGTCGTTCCCGGCCGCGGCGACGATGATGCGCCCTGGGCCCGACAGCTCATCCATCATCACCGACAAGCCCTGCTTCCCATCGTGAGGGCCGAACTGCGTCCCAAGGCTGAGATTGACGACGGCCGGCTTACCGAGCTGCTGCGCCCTCGCGAAAATGTAGGCGACGCCATCGACCACCGACGTGCCCGTGAGGCTGGTCCGCACGATGATCAGATCGGCCTCGGGCGCGACGCCGACGTAGTCGTACCGCGGCTCGCCTCGCGTCGTCCCGGACCCGTCGCCCGCCGCGATCCCGGTCACGTGCGTTCCGTGGCCGTCTCGATCGCGCGATGGACAGGTGCCGGTCCTGCCGAGCTGCGATTGACGGCACTCGATCCCGTAGCCGAACATCCTCCCGCCGATGGACCCTGGCGGCGCGCCTGAGGCGCCGGTGGGCGGAACGTGGTCCCACAGATACAGAATGCGCGACTGCCCGGTCACGTCATCGATGAAGTCGCCGTGGCGAAAGTCGATGCCGGAGTCCACGATGCCGATGATCGTCCCCTGCCCCGTGGCGCCTGAGAACTCGTCCCGGTCCTCGCGACGTCGCAGCCCTGACGCGCGGATCTCGGCCATCGTCGACGTGGTGTACTCCAGCCGTTGCGCGAACTCCACCGCTCGAACACCGGGAAGCGCGCGGATCTCCGTGAGGCGCTCGACCGGGACGCTCGCGGTGAGCCACTCCCCCGCCCGCACGCCGACGCGCGCGCCGATGGCGGCGAGCCGGTCCTCGACGCCGGGTGCGCCGCGCACGAACACATCCGCGGTAATCGCACCGGACGCGTCGCGGGACAGCGCTACGCGCGAGCTCCGCGGGGAAAAGCCCAAGGCGCGCGCGCGCTCGATCGCGGCGAGCGCCTGGCGCTCGCGCGTGGCCGAGGAACGTTTCGCGGGACGCTCAACGAGGCCCTGCGCTGCGAGCGTCGGCGCGCAGAGGAGACAGACGAGCAGGAATCGGAATGGCATTCGGGGCGTCCGAGAGGGGCGTCGGGACGGGCGAGCGCGGCGCCATCGCCGGCGCCCCAACATAGCCGTGGGACCGCGAGCGGGGGAGGGAGAGCGAAAGGTAATCGAGGTGCTCGAGTTCAGCGATTGCGGGTTGCGGATTGCTGATTGCGGGTTGACGGCAGAATCCTCGCGAAGGAAAGAGGCCTCCCGGGTCCTTGCCCGCAATCAGCAACCCGCAGTCCGCAATCCTGATGCAGCGCTACGGGATCCTGAACACCCCGAGCTGCGCCTTCAACCCCGCCCCGAACGTCTGCCCGTCGGGTCGCGCGAAGCGCAAGCCGAGCGCGGGGTCGGAGTCGGGGGAGAGCACGAAGAAATGTTCCATCGTGCCGGGATACATGGAGCTCTCGACCGCGGAGCCGAATCCAACGCCGCGGGGGATGAGCGGATAGATGCGTGGGAACTGCTGCGGCGCGATCAGGTTGAGCCGCGCGTAGATCTGGCGGAGGTTGCGCGACTTGTACCGGTATCGCTCGGGGACGCTCGTCCGCGGGTGGTCGGGGATGCTATCCGTCCAGAGCGCGAGTGCCCAGTCGCCGAAGAGCCCGGGGAACGGCTCGGCCGCCACGTTCTCGACGTTGGCGATACTCGTGAGGTTCGTTTGCACGAGCCGCGCGAAGATCGTGCTGTCCTTTTGATCGGCGAGCCACCGCAGGAACAGCCACGCCGCCCCGCGCTCCGCCAGCGTTCCGGTCGACTCGAATAGCGTCAGTGACGTCGTCGGGGGGGACTCGAGGAAGTCGTACGAGTTCGACAGATCGTTGTTGATGAAAATGTTGGACGTATCGCTGAAGAGCCGCCCTGGAGGTCGGTTCGGATACTTGTTGTCGTAGTAGCGGGCAACCACTTCCTCGGCGATGTGACTCAGTCCCTCGTTCAGCCACGCCTCCTCGTCCGACGCGTTGCGGACGAGGACGTGCTGGTTGAACGAGATCATGTGCTGGAACTCGTGAATGAACGTGGGGGGCATGCTCCCTTCGACGAGCGCCGCGGTCCGCGGGCAGGAAAAATCGCCCTGCGGGTCGGGCACGAGGGAGTAGAACACCTCGCCGCGGTTCGAATTGGGATCCTGCGTGAAATCGAGGCCGAAGAAGAAGCCCGAGATGACGACCTGGCAATTGTTGCGCGAGGTGAGCCCGTTGACCACCGGGGTCATGAGCACGATCACCCGATCGTTGCCGTCGATGTCCGACTCCGATCCGAACGTGCTGACCCCGATCGTGTACAGGTCCTGATCGAACCACGTCCCGAGCTTGGTCAGCACCGAGTCCGACATCCCGTTAGGTCCGGACGGCGCCTGATTGTCGACGTAGATCAGGATGTTCTGACCGGCGAAGCGGAGTGTCGCCGTCACCGTCGCGAACGTCGGCTCCTGCTGGCTATTGGCGGGAATCGCCGACAGCACCTTGAACGACCGCGTGGTCCCGATCTGCTGCAACGAGGGGCCGCGAATCGACTGCGTGGACAGCGACAGCGCCCGCAGCTCCGATGCGTCGCGCGCCGCGCTCGGGGCGAGCCGCCGCTCCATTTGCCTCAGCACGTTGTCGAGGTGCACGGACGGCGACACGGGCGGACTGCTCGCGACCCGGGGGGACATCATCAGCGATCCGCCGTTGCCGAGCGCGTACCGCACGAGGGAGCGGGTCGCCGTCTCCGTGGGGAACTGCGGAACGACGAGATACCGCGCCTCGGCGCCGGTGACCCACACGCAGCGATTGAGCTCGGTCGTCCGGAAGGTCCGGGCCTGAAAAACCGCCAGCGGCACGGTGCCGCCGGTGGCGTCCGCGGCGGAGCAGGACACCTCGACGACGGGCTCCGGCCCCGACGAATCCGAGCAGCCGGTCACCAGGAGGGCGCCGGGAAGGGCAAAGCGGAATAGGGACGAGCGCATTCAGCCTCGATCGTTAAGAGGGCGCCCACTCGAGAGTGCGGCGCCCCTGCCAGTATTGACGAACGGGTGACCGTGCCCGTTCCATCCGAAGAACCGCAGCTATCTCCCGACCGACCCGCTATTATTACAGATTGCCTGGTAAGGACATGCGACACAGCCGGTCCCCCTCATACACCCCGCACAGGCAGAGGTTGTCACCCACCCGATGTCCTTCGTTCACCTGCATTGCCACTCCGAGTACTCCCTGCTCGACGGTGCGAACCGAATCGACGACCTGATCGCCCGCGCCAAGGAGCTGGAGCAGCCCGCCGTCGCCATCACGGACCACGGTAATCTGCACGCGGCGTGGGAATTCCAGGAGAAGGCGAAGAAAGCCGGGATCAAGCCGATCATCGGGATGGAGGCATATGTCGCGCCCGGGGACCGCCGCGAGAGGGGCAGAACCCGCAGCCCGGGGGACGCAAACCGCTCGTTCACCAAGCCCTACCACCACCTGGTCGTCCTCGCGCGAGACGCCGTCGGCTACCGGAACCTGGTCAAGCTGTCCTCGCTGGCCTACACCGAAGGGTTCTACACCAAGCCTCGCGTCGATCGAGAGCTGCTCGCACGCTACAACGAAGGACTCGTCGTCACGTCCGCCTGCATGGCCGGCGAGGTCGCCACCCACCTCCTGAATGACCAGTACCAGGCCGCCGCCGACGCCGCGAGCTGGTATGCCGAGGTATTCAAGGACCGCTATTTCCTCGAGGTGCAAGGCCATGACTCCGAGGGTCAGGCCCGCCTCAACAAGCTCGTCCTCGCCCTCGCCAAGGATCTCGGGTTGCCCGTCGTCGCCACGAACGATGCGCACTTTCTACGCGCCGGCGACCACGACGCGCACGACGTCCTCCTGTGCATCGGGCTGGGCAAGGACCGCGGCGATGCCGACCGGCTCCGCTACGACCGCGGTCTTTACTTCAAGAGCGCGCCCGAGATGGCGCAGCGGTTCCCGGAGCGAGGCGATCTGCTGGAGAACACGCTCCGCATCGCCGACGAGGTGAACGTCCCCTTCCAGAAGAAATACTTCCTGCCGTCGTTCCCCCTCCCGGCCGGCACCTCGACCGAGAACGAGCTGCTCGTGAGGCTGGCGACGGAAGGGGCGAAGGTGCGCTACGGCGACCCGCTTCCCCAGAACGTTCGCGAGCGTCTCGAATACGAGCTCGACGTCATCACGAAGACGGGCTACGCGGGCTACTTCCTGATCGTCTCGGACTTCATCGCCGCCGCGCGCGATCGCGGCATTCCCGTAGGACCGGGCCGCGGCTCCGCGGCCGGCTCGCTCGTCGCCTACTCGCTGCGCATCACCGACATTTGCCCGCTCCGGTTCGACCTGCTCTTCGAGCGGTTCCTGAATCCGGAGCGGGTCTCGATGCCGGACGTCGACGTCGACTTCTGCTTCGAGCGCCGGGGCGAGGTCATCGAGTACGTGCGACAGAAGTACGGCCGCGAATCGGTGTGCCAGATCGTCACCTTCGGGACCATGAAGTCGCGCGCGGCCATCAAGGACGTCGGCCGCACCCTCGGCTTCACCCCCGCCGAGACCGACGCGCTGGCGAAGCTGATCCCGAACCAGCCGAACTTCTCGTTGACGGTGAAGCAGGCGGTCGAGGAGATCTCCGAGATCGCCAAGTTCTATCGCACCGACGAGCGGTACAAGCAGCTGCTCGATTACGCGATGGCGCTGGAAGGCCTGTCGCGTCACACCGGCGTGCACGCCGCCGGCGTCGTGATCGCCCCGGGCCCGGTGGACGACTACGTCCCGGTGTGCACGCAGGCGACGAAGGGCTCGGGCTCCAGCAGCGACGACGAGACCGTCGTGGTGAGCCAGTACGACATGAACTGCCTCGAGAAGGCGGGCATGTTGAAGATGGACTTCCTCGGCCTCACGACGCTGACGGTCATTCACGACACCGAGGCATCCGTCCGCGCGCGCACCGGCGCATCGCTCGACCTCCAGAATCTCCCGCTCGACGACCCGGACACCTATCGCATGCTTCGCTCCGGGCGCACCGCCGGCGTGTTCCAGTTCGAGTCCAGTCTCGCGACGGACGTGCTCCGTCAGATGCGGTGCGACCGGTTCGATGATCTCGTCGCGTCGAACGCGCTCCTGCGGCCGGGACCGCTCGACAGCGGGATGCACTTGGTCTACATCCGCCGCAAGCGGGGGGACGAGCCGGTGTCGTACGCGCTTCCCGAGCTCGAGCCGATCCTCGCCCCGACCTACGGCGTGATCACCTATCAGGAGCAGGTGATGCGCGTGGCGCAAAGCGTCGCCGGCATCTCGCTCGCGGAAGCGGACGTGCTGCGCAAGGCGGTCGGCAAGAAGGACGCGGAGCTCATCAAGCTCGAGCTGGGCAAGTTCGTGCAGAAGGCGGTGGCGCGTGGGTACGACCGCCGCATCATCGATGATCTCGCCGCGCAGATCGAGACCTTCGGCCGATACGGGTTCCCCAAGGCCCACTCCGTCGCGTACTCGATCATCTCGTACCAGACGGCGTGGCTCAAGACCCACTATCCCGCCGACTACATGGCGGCGCTGCTGTCCAGCTGCATCGGTGACACGGACAGCGTGGTGAAGTACATCGCCGAGGCGCGCGAGCTGGGCATCGAGGTGCTTCCGCCGGACGTCAACGAGTCGGGGTACAAGTTCACGGTGGTGGGCGATCGGCGCATCCGCTTTGGGCTGGGCGCCATCCGGAACGTGGGGCGCACGGCGATCGATTCCATGCTCGAGGCGCGCGCCGAGAAGCCGTTCTCGAGCATGTTCGATTTGTGTGACCGCATCGACTTGCGCATCTGCAACAAGCGCGTGTTCGAGGCGCTCATCCACTCGGGGGCGCTCGATGGCCTCGGCGGGCACCGCGCGCAGTACGTCGCCATTCTCGACTCCGCGATGCAGGAGGCGTCGCTCAAGCAGGCGGAGCGGACGAGCGGCCAGGTGTCGTTGTTCGGGGATGTTTCGGACGACGATACCGCTCGGCACCATCTGCCGATGACGTTGCCCAACATGGCGGCGATGACGGACGTGGAGCGCCTCGCGAAAGAGAAAGAGATCCTCGGCTTCTACATTTCGGGGCATCCGCTCGAGCCCTTCCGCACCGAGTGCGAGCTGTTCGCGACGCATACCGTCGCGCAGCTCGGCACGTGGTCGGACCAGCCGGTCGTGCTCGGCGTCGTGGTCACCGCCGTGCGCCGGCAGGTCTCCAAGCGCTCGGGGGCCGAGTTCGCCCGCTTGACGATCGAGGATTTTTCGGGATCTTCCGAAGTGCTCGTGTTTCCCGAGGCGTGGACGCTGCTCGCCGACCGGATCCGCACCGACGTGCCGGTGCTCATGCGCGGTGGCTATTCGCGTCGCGACCAGGGCGCCGACACGCCGGCGTTCATTGTCGAGTCGGTGACGCCGTTCTCGGAGCTGCGAGCCACGGGCAACGTCGCGATCGCGCTCGATCTGGGCGGCAACGGGTCGGCCCTGCCAGCCGACGTGCTGCGTGACGTGCGGGCGATCGTCGAGTCGCACGCGGGCTCCGCCCCGATCGAGGTGCGCTGGCGCGACCACAACGGCGCGAATGCACGGTTCCGGTCGCGCTCGCTCAAGATCGCCGTGACGAACGCCGCGTTGAACGAACTGCGCGCGTTGCTTGGCGATGAGCGCGTGAGACTCGTACGCGGGAGCTGAGGTGGCCACTGCGACCACGCTCGAGTTCGAGAAGCCGATCGTCGAGCTGCAGAACCAGATCGACGAGCTGAAGAAGATGGCGGAGAAGCAGCAGCTAACGGTCGGCGACGAGATCGCGCCGCTCGAAAAGCGGCTCGCCGATCTGCGGGTGGAGATCTATCGGAATCTGTCGCCGCTTCAGCGGGTCCTGGTCGCGCGCCACAAGGACCGGCCGTTCACGCTCGACTACGTTCGGCTCGCGTTCACCGATTTCATCGAGCTGCATGGGGATCGTGCTTTCCGCGACGACGCGGCGATCGTCGGCGGCTGGGCGCGCCTCGATGGCGAGACGGTGATGATCATCGGGCAGCAGCGTGGCCGCGATACCAAGGAAAACCTGCGCCGCAATTTCGGCATGCCGCACCCCGAGGGGTACCGGAAGGCGCTGCGCCTCATGAAGCTGGCGGAGAAGTTCCAGGTGCCGGTGCTCACGTTCATCGACACCCCGGGCGCCTGGGCGGGGCTGGGCGCCGAGGAGCGCGGGCAGTCGGAGGCGATCGCGCGCAATCTCCTGGAGATGAGCCAGCTGCAGGTCCCGGTGATCGCGACGGTGATCGGCGAGGGAGGCTCCGGGGGGGCGCTCGCGTTAGGCGTCGCCGACCGCGTGCTGATGCTCGAGAACGCGGTGTACTCGGTGATCACCATCGAGGGGTGCGCTGCCATCCTGTGGAAGGACGGCAAGTCCCCGGCGATGAAGGAACGCGCCGCGAGCGCGCTGCGCATCACCGCACAGGATCTCTACGAGCTGCGCGTGATCGATGAGATCGTGCCCGAGCCGCCCGGCGGCGCGCACGCGAACCATGACGAGACCGCGCAGGGGCTCCAGCAGTCGCTGATGCGCAATCTCGAGGAGCTGCGAAAATACAAGCCGGACAAGCTCGTGCGACGGAGGCGCGAGAAGTATCTTCGCATGGGACAGTATGCTGAGTAGCAATGAGGAATAGGAACTGAGGAGTGAGGAATTCGAGAAGGGCTCCTCATCACATCGAATTCCTTACTCCTCAGTCCGCATTCCTCATTCGAGAACTGAATGCCTCACCTCATAGAAGTCTCCTTCAAAGGCAACCGGCGCGAGTTCTTCATCTGGGACGGTGACGAGCCGCCGCGGCTGCACGCGCCGGTCATCGTCGAGGCCGACCGCGGCGAGGATCTCGGACGCGTCAACGCGGTCGGCGAGCTCGCCGAGCGACGGTGCACCGGGTGCGCCCATGGGTGCGGGGCGGAGCGGCCGACGCGGAAGGCGATTCGCGCCGCGACCGCCGACGACGAGCGCCGCGCCGCCGAGCTGCGGGTGCAGGACGAAGACGCACGGCGAAAGGCGATGGAGAAGGTGCGCGCGCACGCGCTGGTCATGAAGGTGTCCGATGCCGAGTGGCAGTGGGACCGGCGCAAGCTCACCTTCTTTTTCACCGCGGAACGGCGCGTGGATTTCCGCTCGCTCGTGCGCGACCTTGCCGCGGTCTTTCGCACGCGCATCGAGCTCAAGCAGATCGGCGTGCGGGATGAGGCCAAGCGGCTGAGCGGGGTGGGCCGCTGTGGTCGCGAGTATTGCTCCGCGTCGTGGCTTCCCGATCTGCGGCCAGTGAATCTCCAGATCGCGAAGGACCAGCGGCTGTCGCTCAATCCCTCGCAGATCTCGGGCGCGTGCGGGCGGCTCATGTGCTGCCTGCGGTACGAGCACGACTTCTACGTCAAGGCGCGGAAGCGCTTCCCCAAGGAGGGGCGGATCCTGGTCACCGCCCAGGGCGAGGAGAAGGTGATCGCGATCGACATCTTCCGCGAGCGCGTTACCCTGCGGTCGAGCGAGGGCGATGTGCGCGTGGTGCCCATCGCGGACCTCGGGCGCGAGCTCCGGCAGCCTGCGCCGTTCCTCGCCGAGCCGGACGATGAGCCCACCGCCATCGCGGCCGAGGTCCACGACGACGAGGTGCCTGACGAGGCCGACGAGCCCTCTCCCGCGCGGACCCCGGTGGCGGAGGGCGCGACCGCTCGTGAGGCATCGCGCGCCGACGGCTCAGCGCGCCCCGGCCGGCGGCGGGGACGCCGCGGCGGCCGCCGAGGGCGGCCGGGCCCCGACTCGCCGGGCTCTCCCACCAAGGATTAGCGTGGGAAAGTTCTACATCACGACGGCGATCGATTATGCGAACGGCGATCCGCACATCGGACATGCGTACGAGAAGATCGGCGCCGATGTGATCGCCCGGTTCCACCGGCTGCGCGGCGACGACGTGCACTTCCTCATCGGCATGGATGAGCACGGCCAGACCGTCGCGCAAAAGGCCGCCGAGCGCGGGCTCACCCCGCAGCAACAGGTCGATGAGATCGCGCCTCGCTTCCGGGACATGTGGAGCACGCTGGGCATCTCCTACGATCAGTTCATTCGCACCACCGAGGAGGCGCACAAGACCGGCGTGCGTGCCCTCATCAAGCGCATCTTCGACAACAACCCCGACGACTTCTATGAGAAATCGTACCGCGGGCTTTACTGCATCGGCTGCGAGTCCTTCAAGCAGGCGTCGGAGGTGGTCGACGGCCGGTGCGTTCTGCACCCGTCGCGCGTGCTCGAGCAGGTCGAGGAGCGCAACTGGTTCTTCCGGCTGAGCAAGTACCAGGAATTCCTGCGCCGGGTCTTCACGGAGCGGCCCGAGTTCCTGCAGCCGGAGTCGAAGCGCAACGAGATGCTCGCCCTGCTCGACCAGGGTCTCGAGGACATCTCCGCCAGTCGCGCGCGCTTCACCTGGGGCGTCCCGTTCCCTGCACCGCTGAGCAACGGCGAGCACCAAACCACCTACGTGTGGTTCGACGCGCTGCCGAACTATCTCACCGCCACCGGCTTTCCCGCGAAGGGCTATCGCGACCGGTGGCCCGCCGACGTGCACATCATCGGCAAGGACATCACCCGCTTTCACAGTATTATTTGGCCGGCGATGCTCCAGGCAGCCGAGCTCCCACTGCCGCGCCGCGTGTGGGTCCACGGGTTCGTTCTTTTCGGCGGGGAGAAATTCAGCAAGACGGCGGGGGTACGGCTCGATCTCGACGAGGCGATCGCGCGCTTCGGCGTCGACGCGTTTCGCTACTTCCTCCTGCGCGAAGTTCCGTTCGACGCCGACGGCAGCTTCACCTGGGAGCGCTTCGAGGAGCGGTACACCGCCGACCTGGCGAACGCATTCGGCAATCTCGCGAGCCGCGTCGTCACGATGGTGGAGAAGTACACCGGCGGCCTCGTGCCGGCGGGCGTGGCCCCCGAGACGCACGCTGCCGACGCATCCGACCTGAGCGCGTACACCGCGTTTCTGGACGGGAGTCGCGGCTACCTGCTGCACGAAGCGCTGCGCATCGTCTGGAACATCGTGACGCGGGCGAACGAGTATGCCCAGCGCCGGCAACCGTGGGCGCTGGCCAAGGAGCCAGCATCGCGCGGGGACCTGGAGCAGGTTCTCGCATCGCTCGTGCGGCAGTTGGCCCGGCTTGCAGTCCTGGTGTTTCCGTTCATGCCGGGCAAGGCCGAGGAGCTCTGGCAGTCCCTTGGCGGGCCGGGCCGCGCGCAGGATCAGCGCCTGGAGGCGCTGCTGCGGCTCGATCCGGGCGGATGGCGTGTGGTGAAAGGCCCCGCCCTCTTCCCCCGCGAGCAGCCCAGCGCGAAGGCCTCCAGCGGGCGCTGAGAGGGCGTTTCCGGAGCGTTGCGGGCCCCACGGTAGCGTCGTTTCTCATCGCGGTTCTCGTGGCTCTTCAGCGCTTTGGGAGATCCTCGGGTGGCCCACCCGCATTGGTGACGCAGCGCACGCCAGTGGTGTGTCGACAAACATTTGCGTCACAAAGACTTAGCGGCATCGTACAGCGTGCCTCGGCCCGCTTCTTGAGTTAGGGCCAGGGGAGGAGTTTCGAGGGAGATTTTCGCGTGACGGGGCCTCCGGCAGACCGTCCTTGAAAGGAACCCCGCACGCTGTCACGAGGAGCCGTATGTCCCAGCGAAGCTGGACGCTACTCGTCGTTCCCCATGGGAGCGACTCGCCCCGCACGTTCACGCTCACCGAGCGTGCGCTGCGCATTGCCTCGGGCTTCGCTGCTCTCGTCGGGATCGTGGCGGCGATCGGGATTGGCGTCCTCGTCAGTACCGTCGGCATGCCGACGTCGCGCATCGCGCAACGTGAGAACCGGCTGCTCTCGCAGGAGCTGATCGACCTCAAGATCCGGCTGCGGCATCTCGAGGACACGCTCGATGTGATCGGGAAGCACGACGAGCGGGTGCGCCTCCTGGCCGGGCTGCCACCGGTCGACTCGCAGGTCGCGCAGGTTGGGATCGGCGGACCGGGGATGCCCCGGGTCTCCGACGATCCGCTCTACCGCGCCAATCCCACGCTTGGACGCATGGCCTTCGATACACGCATCGACCTCGACAAGCTGCTCCGCCGCGCCAACATGCTGGCGCAGAGCTTCGCCGATGTGTCCGACTCCCTCACCACGCAGCACGAGCGCTTTCAGCGGATTCCGTCGATCATGCCGACGGCCGGGTGGCTCTCGAGCACGTTCAAGCGAAGCCGCTTTCATCCGATCCTCCACATCAGTCGGCCGCACGAGGGCATCGACGTGAGCGCGCCGATGGGGGCGCCAATCGTGGCGCCGGCGGCGGGCGTGGTCGTTCGCGTGTCCCGCCAGGCGGGGTACGGCCTCGTGCTCGAGATCGATCACGGCAACGGGATCGAGACCAAGTTCGCCCACATGTCGCGCGTGATGGTCCGCAAGGGCCAGCGCGTCAAGCGCGGGCAGGAGATCGCCGCCGTCGGCAACAGCGGGTTGTCGACCGGGCCGCACCTGCACTACGAGATTCACATCAACGGGAAGGTCGTGGATCCGCTGACGTACGTGATGCCGGACGCGATCCCGGACTAGGGAAAACCCGAGACGTCAGGAGTCAGACGTCAAGGATCAGGGATCAGACAAAACCTAGCGGGGAGCCAAGGCTGGCTCCCCGTAGGTGTTTCTGCGACCTGACTCCTGACGTCTGAGACGTCTTCGGACGTTATCTCGGTGGGCCCGACCCGGTCGCCCCACCCCCACTCGGGTTGCTGCCCGACGTCCCCGTCGGCGACTCGAAATCGACCCTCGGCGCCTGGCCCGCCTCCGCCGACGCCTCGAAATACTGGCGTGGCTTGGCGCCGGTCACCTTCGCCGTGAGATTCTGCGGAAATTGTCGGATGTAGCTGTTGTAGTCGCGCGCCGCCTCGTTGTAGTCCTGCCGCGCGACGGCGATCCGGTTCTCGGTGCCCGCAAGCTCGTCCTGCAGGCGGAGGAAGAGCTGGTCCGCCTTCAGCTGCGGGTAGTTCTCCGCCACCGCGATCAGCCGGCCTAACGCGCCCGTGAGCTGCGCATTCGCCGCCTCCATCTGCGCAGGATCGCCCGACCGCACGGCTCCCGCCACGCGCGAGCGCGCCTCCGCGACACCCGTGAACACCGCCTCCTCGTGCTCCGCGTACCGCTTCACGGTGTTCACGAGATTCCCGATCAGGTCGGAACGGCGCTGCAGCTGCACTTCGATCTGCTGCTTTGCCCCCGCGGCACGCTCATCCATGCTCTGAATGGTGTTGTACCCGCAGCCGACCATCAGCACGCCAGCAAGTGGCGCCAGCCAGCGAAGTCGCATGTCACCTCCTCCGAGTGTGCGATGCCATCACGTGCCGCCAGTGAACCGAAGATCGACCTGATAGGTGCCAGGGCGCACTTCGCCTGGCGAAATCTTCCATGCATTGGCCGCCCGCTCGTTGAGGCACTCGTTCACCGCCTTCCCCGAGCTCGACGACCACGAATCAGCCGCGACGCGAGCGGCTGATACGCCACTTCGTCCCACGGTCACGACCATGGCGACGCCCCCGCGAAGGCGCGGATCGCTTTTCAGCCCGAACTCGCGGAAGCAGAAGTTCGAGAAAGCCTGCTCGCGCTCGACGGCGTCCATCAGCGGAGCGGGCGCCGCTGGATATCGCGACGCCTGCGCAGGAGGGGTCTCCAGCTTCGGCGGCGTGAACGTGTCCGGCGCCGCCGGTGGCAGCGTCGTCGCGATCGAATCGAGGTTCAGCGGGGTCGTGTCCCGCGGGATCGTGTCCACGGGCACCTGCGCGTTCTCGTCGTCCTTGGGGCAAGCGAGCAATACGAGAACCAGGGGCGTGGCGAGGAATAGTCTCTTCATGCGTGTCCCATTCGGTCGATGTGTTCGACGAGCC
>JAICNG010000124.1 GCA_025931335.1 Gemmatimonadaceae bacterium
AAAGGATGCGGAGGCGGCGGATTTTGGATCGGCGAGCGCCTCGTTCTTCCAGGTCGTGGAGCCGACCGGTGCACGGGCCGCTGGCACCCAGGGTCGGGCCGGGGGTACTGGAGCGGGCACCGTCGCGGGAGCAGAACGCGAGGCTCCCACCCCTGTCACGCCATCGACACCCCGCTAGCATATGAAGCGCGTCCTCGGAATTCTCGCCCTGATCGCGATCGCACCCGCGCCGGCTCCCGCTCAGCAGGCCACAACGCGACTCGTCGCGATGCGGGCCTCGCCCGCGGACACGGCCCGTGATGAGGCGATCGCGAAGCTCGAGTCGTTCCTCTCGAAGTATCCCGCGAGCGAGCTGCGGCCGAACGCACTGTTCCAGCTGAGCGAGCTGCTCGTGCGCAAGGCGGATGAGGAGTTCGCGGAGTCGCAGCGCGGCGTCGCGGGGGACACTACCGGTCGCGCTGACACGCCGATTCGCCCGAACTACGAGCCGGCGATTGCGCGGCTCGAGGATCTGGTGCGCCGCTATCCGGACTTCTCGAAGTTCGACGCGGCCGCATACACCCTGGGGACGATGTACTTCTCGTCGCAGCGGTATGCGGATGCGGCGCGCATGTTCGAGCGGGTGACGCAGGATGACTCCTCGCGGTTCCGGCCGGAGGCCTACTTCCGCCTCGGCGACGCCCACTTCGAGCTCGCGGCCCAGCAGCGCGGGGCCGCGCGCCGGCAGACGTTCGCGCGGGCGGCCGCGGCGTATGAGAGCGCCACCCAGACCGCGCCACCTAACGGCGACATCTACTTCCTGGCGCTCTACAAGCTCGGGTGGGCGTACTACAACCAGGCGACCGCCACGAACCAGGAGGAGTACCGCCAGGCCGTGGAGGTGTTCGGGCGGCTCGTCGCGTCGTATGACCGGCTGTCGGCGGAGCAGCAGGCTCGCCTCGGCATCCAGGCGGAAGCGATCGAATACATGGCGATCGCGTTCACGCAGATCGGGGGGGCCCAGGCGGCGGACCAGTATTTCACCACCCGCGAGGGCGCCGGCCGCTACCGGCTGCCGGTCATGCGGCGCGTCGCGCAGAGCCTGCGCGACCAGGGTGACTTCGCGCGGGCGGTCGACGCCTATCGCGCCGTGATCACCGAGGCGCCCACCGATTCGGCAGCGCTCGGCATCCAGCGCGAGATCATCGATATCTATCAGAACCGCGTGCTCGACCCTGAGCGGGCACAGGAAGCCCGACTCCAGCTCGTCGAGAACTTCGGCCCGAGCTCGGATTGGGCGCGCGCGAATGCGGGCGCGGTGGCGGAAGCGAACGCGGCGCGCGAAGAGGCGCTGCGTCAGAGCGCGCAGTATCGCCTCTCCCAGGCGCAGCAGCGGAACGATCGCGCGCGGTACGCCGAGGCGGCGCAGCTCTACGCGCGGTACATGCAGGAATTCGCGCAGGCCGACAGCGCGCAGCGCGTGTCACTGCTCTACGGAGAGGCACTGTTCGGACAGGCGAATTACGCGGCAGCGGGAACGCAGTACGCGCATGCCGCGTACGGGTTCGCGCAGCGGGACACCGCGCTGGCGCAGCGCGCGGGGCAGAACGCGATCGTCGCCTTCGACTCGGCGCTCGTCCGCAACAAGAACGACCGTGCGGCGCAGGATTCCATGTTCTCCGCCGTCGATCGCTACGTCGCCGCCTTCCCGGAAACCGAGCTCGCGAAGCGAGCCCTCATCCAGAAGGGAAAGCGCGCCTCGGAATCACAGCGTTGGGATGTGATGGCGCAGACGTTCCAGACGTACGCGCAGCGCTACCCGAACGATCCGTACACGCCGACGGCGCAGAAGCTCGTGGGTGATGCGATGTACCGCGGCGGGCAGTACGCCGAGGCGCAGATCCAGTGGGAGGCCGCGCAGAACGTGGCGTCGAACGCCGGACGTCGCGCGCTCGCCGACTCGATCAGTCGCATTCGCACCGGTGCCGCCGCAACGTTCGCCGACACGCTCGTGAAGCAGGGTGAGTATCGGCGCGCGGCGGAGGAGATCTACGTCACGATCGCCGAGCGCAATCCGAATTCGGAGCGAGCGCCCGAAGCGCTGCGTGACGCGATCGAGGTCTATCTCCTCGCCGACAGCGCGGCGCGTGCGCGCAACGACGAGGCCGCCTCGCGGCAGGCGCGGGAGCGCGCCATCGAGCTGTCGCAGCGCCTGGTGACGCAGTACCCGAGCTACCGGTACCGGCTCCAGTACCAGGCGCTCCAGGGACGGTTGCTCGCCGAAGTCGGTCGACGCGAGGAAGCGGTGGAAGCGCTGCGTGCGCTCATCCGGGACAATCCGCGATGGGAAGGCCGCGCCGATGCGATGGTTCGCCTCGCCGTAGCGCTCGATTCGCTGAACCGGAAAGCGGAAGCCGCGCAGGCCTACGAGGAGTTCTCACGCGCGTATCCTCGCGATCGCCGTGCCGCCGACGCGCAGATCAACGCGGCCGTGACGTTCGCGCAGGCGGGCGATACCGCCGCCGCGGCGCGCGCGTATGGGTCGTTCGCGACTCGATTCCCGAGTGACCAGCGGGCGGCGGCGGCGCGCCAGACGCGCATGGAGCTGCTCCGGGCCGCCGGCGACACGACCGCGGCGAACCGGGAGCTGGCCGCACTCTGCGCGCGGCCCACGCCGGAGATTCGCGGCCAGTGCGCGGCGCGAGTGGCGGAGGGACACTTCCGACGAGGCGCGACACTCTGGCCTCGGTTCCGCACGCTCCGATTCGTGATCACCTCGAAGGCACAGCTCACCGCCGCGGGGGTGCAGCGCGCGCAGCGTCAGAAGCAGGCCGTGCTGCGGGAGATGTCGACGCACTTCACCAACGCGATCAAGACGGGGAACGCGCGGTGGCTCGCGGCATCCACGTATCATCTTGGGCTCGCCCAGTGGGAATACGGGATGTTCCTTCGCAACGTGCAGCTGCCTGACGGGCTGACGCCGGAGGAGCGGCAGGCTGGCGAGCAGGGCGCCGCGCAGCAGGCGGAGCAGTTCTTCGACGCGGCGCGCAAAACGTGGCAGTCGCTCGTCGAGAAGGCAGAGCAGGAGCGCGGCGAATTCGAGACCGAGGCACGTGACTGGGTCGAGCGCGCGCGTGAGGCGCTTCGCGGCAACGTGCCGAGCGATCCGCCGATGGCCATGATCAATGGCGAGGGAGCAGGGCTCGCCGGAGGTATAGAGTGATGCGCGGTATCAGAGCTTTCCTGGGCGTGACCGCGGCGCTGCTGGTTTGCGCGTCGGTGACCGAGGGGCAGGAGCCCACGCGCCGCGGCACCGGGCGCACGATCGAGATTCGCGGGCAGGTACCGACGCCGCAGGTGGTCACGGTGCGGCCTCGCGAGGCGCCGCAGTTCGATCGGAACGTCCTGGTACCCGACTTCTACAATCCCGACTATTTCGGGCTGGCGACGTTGGGCTATCAGCTGGTGCCGCGCAGCACGATTACGGGCAGCCAGGCCGACACGGTGCGGCTAGCCGAGCGGCAGATGACCCCGCCGGCGGTGGGCGTGATTTCCACTCCGGCGCCATTGCCGCCTCAGCCCGTCGCGGCCGCGCCGGCCGCGCCGACCGACACGACGGCCGAAGCGGCCCGCCGGGCAGAAATCGAGGCGATTCGACAGGAGATCGCGCTGCGCAGGGCACGACTCGACTCGATCGCGGGCCGCGTTCAGCAGATGGGAGCCCCGGCGACCCCGCGTGACACGACTCGCAGGCCGTAGCGACATCTGAACAGGGGCCGGGCACGGCTCCTGCGCTTTTGCGGCACAGACAATTGACGAAGCCTAGAACTTCCCTCGGAGGGCGCGCGTAAATGTTGAACAACCTGCTGGAGTACTACCGGAGCGGCGGTGGGATCATGCACTTCATCCTCGTCGTCGCGGTGATTGGACTCGCCGTGTTCCTCGAGCGATTCTACACCATCGTGATCCGGTCGAAGATCAACGGGCGCGCCTTCATCGAGCGAGTCATCCAGCTCGTACGGTCGGGCAAGGTCGAAGACGCGATCAAGCTCTGCACGCAATCGCACGCCGTGCTTCCCGACATGGGGCTGCTGATCCTCCGCAGCCGCAGTCGCGATGAGGCCGACCTGCAGAACGTGGCGGACGCGGCGGCGCTCGCGGTGCTCCCGAGGCTCACTCGCCGGCTCCACTATCTTCCGATGCTGGCGAACGTCGCCACACTGCTGGGACTCCTCGGCACGATCTTCGGTCTCCGCGAGGCGTTCAGCTCCGTGAGCCTCGCTTCGGCCGCTGAGCGGTCGGCACAGCTCGCGCAGGGTATCGCGATCGCGCTGAACGCCACGGGCTTCGGACTGCTCGTCGCCGTGCCGCTGTCAGTGGCGCACGCGTACCTCGTGAGTCAGGCGGAAACGATCATCGAGCAGGTGGACGAATTCTCTGTGCGCCTGATCAACGCGCTGATTGACAGGCCGGATGTAAGGTTGGGGCATCGGTAGGAAGGGATCACAGGGATCGAAGGGCTCCACGGGACTAAAGGGTCTCGCCCCTCGACCCCGTTGATCCCGTTGATCCCCTCGACCACGGGTATTCATGGCTAGTCTCTTTCATCGATCGAAACAGCGGCGCGCTGAACGCGCACCGACGACCGCGGCCGGGAACATCAACCTCATCCCGCTCGTGGACATCCTGACGTCGATCGTGTTCTTCAGTCTGCTGACGTACACGGGCGCCGCGCTCGCTGCGCTCACATCGTTCGATCTGGTGCTGCCGCCGGTCGTGATCACCTCGCCGGAAGAGGCGGCTCGGATTCGGTCCGAGCAGGAAGTGATCAACCTCCTTGTCGGCGTTCGCGTCTACAACGACCGCGTGCAGGTCGAACACTCCGAGGGGCTCAATCAGCCGGTCGCCGGCGTCGACGACGCGGCGCTCGATCGCTTCGAGGCGCTGATGCGGCAGATCCGCACGGACTTCCCTCAGAACAGGGACGTCACCATCGTGCCCAACGATGAGGTGAGCTATGAGCGCGTCGTGCACGTGCTCGAGCGGCTGAAACTGGCCGGGTACACCGGCCTCTCGTTGAGCAACCGCGCGCGGCAGCTCGCGAACGCCGCCCCGGCAGGAGCCCGGCCATGAGCCGCGCCAGAGAGGCGCGAGCCGCACGGCGGGCGGCGCAGTTCGCCAAGTTCCGGATCACGGAACTCAATCTGGTTCCGCTGGTAGATACATTTGTCTCGATCGTGTTCTTCGCGCTGACGACGCAGACCGTGGGTGAGCTGGCCCCCATCGTGTCGGGTGTAACGCTTCCCGATTCGCGGGTGGGCGCGGTGGCGCACAAGCAGCTCACGCTGGGAATCGGTCGGCAGATCACGTTGGGGGAGGATGCGATCATGGCGACGGTCGACGCGGCACGGGCGCAGTCCACCGATCCGCTTCAGCCACTGCTCATTCCGCGGCTGTACAACAAGCTGCGCCAGACCGCGGATTCCATCAGGCGAGAGAAGGAGCTTGGGGCGGACCAGTCGATCGATGTGCCGCTGGCGGTGCAGGGCGACAAGTCGATGCGGTACGATCTGCTCGCGCGCGTGATGCAGACGGCGCGGCTCGCCGGCTTCAGGTCGATCTCGCTCCAGGTGAACAAGACACAAGCTGAGGCGCCTACACAGGCCTCGAGATAAGGTATGGCTGAGACTCGCACGGCACCGCCCAGAAAGCCCCGAGATGAAACCACCTTCACCCGGAATCTCCGTTATGAGCTCATGGGTGAGGAAGGTCGCGCCATCGTGGGGTCGTACGTGGTCGCGGTCGCCCTCGGTCTGCTGTGGCTCTTGCTGGTCATTTTCCTTCCACCGGTCGAGCGGGCGATCCAGCTGATCCCCGAGGAAGAGCTGGGACCGGTGACGATCGAGATTCCCGATCTGAATCCACCCGCACCACAGGCGGGCGAAGCGGAGCAGCAGCCGGCCCCGGGCCCCACCACGCGGCCGCCCGGACAACGCGGACCGCAGGCGGGCAGTCCCCGTCCGAATCGGCCCGGATCGCAAACCGAGACCAATCGGGCGGGCGCCATTGGCGCCGCCTTTGGCACTGGCGCGGGACAGGGCAGTGGCGGTCTCGTCGGCGACGTGTCGAACATCCTGCGCGGCGTGGACGTCTCGTCAGGCACCGGAGGCACCGGCGGCGGGCGAGCCGGCACCGGCGGCGGCGGCGTGGGGGGCAAGGCCGTCATCGGGTACGGTCAAGGCGGAGAAGGGTCTCGCACTCCCGGCCGTGGTGGCATTGGTGGAGGGCTCGGGACCGGTGGCGGTGGCGGGGGAGGCATAGGTGGCGTGGGCGCCGGTGGCGGGATGACGCGAGCCGCGGTGCGCGTCGAGCCGCCGCGTGTAGTCGCCCCCGACGCGCTTGGCGGTCCCGGTCGCGACGTCGGCGACCTCGGCAACTTCGTGCGATCGCGCGAGTCGCAGCTGCGCTTCTGCTATCAGGAATACGGGCTGAAGGTGAACCCCAGCCTGGCCGGCAAGGTCAACGTCTCCATTACGCTGACGGGCGCGGGCAACGTCACCGGCGTCAATGTCACCGGACGCAGCTGGGGGGGTGCGGGCGCGTCCGAGTCCGAGCAGTGCATTCGCCAGCGTATTCGCGGCTGGCGATTCCCGGCATCGGACCGTGGCGGCGGCACCTATGGCTTCACGTTCAACTTCACGCGATGACCGATCCCGCGGGGATCACGCAGCGCGGGGCGGAGCGATCCGCCCCGCGTTCTCGTTGGGGAGCATCAACGTCCCATGCGCACGGTGTCGCGCGTCCCGGCGCGCACTTCATGACGACGGACGCCGCTGAGCAGCCCGTCGGCCCGCTCGACCGCGAGCCACCAGACGCCCGGCTCGACGTCGAGCGTCGATCGACGATCTCGAAGCGCGACGCGGACGACGGCGCGTCCGCTCGCGTGCGCGGCACTGTCGAGGGCGACGCGGAGGCGGGTCGCCGGGTCGTGAGGCCGCAGGGTAGGATCGGGCGCATCCGCACCGAGCTGCGCGCGGAGCGACACGGCACGACGTCGCGCGCGATCGCGCGCCTCACGAGTGCGCGTGGCGACCGCCACGCGAGCCATGTACGTGTCGAAGCGCCGCGCGTAGTCGTCGGCTCGCCGGTCGGCGTCTGCCAGAGCGCGAGCTTCGCGGTTCAGGGAGTCGCGCGCCGTCTGAAAGGCGCCGTCGAGTGAATCCGCGCTATCGGTTGCCGCGTAGTAACGCGCAATGGACCTCGCTACAGCAGGCGTCGCGCTCGCCGGTACTGTCGCCGGGCGGAGGATGCGGGGATCGACGGGCGCGGCGATCACGGCGCGCGCGGATCCGTCCGTCACGATGACGACGACTCCCGCGTCGTCCCGTGCGCACCCATATGCGCCGAGCAGCGCGAACGCCGTGGCGTACCGCGCTGCTCCTGCCCAACGCGCACCAACGTGATGTGGCATAGCGGGCTGCAAGCTATCGGGGCGCTGATGGCGCTGCAAGCGATCCAGGTGCCCTCCCCGCCGCGCGGATTCTCGCCGACCGCCGCCGAGGTGGTCGTCGACGCGGCGAACGTCCTCTCGGCCGACGCCGAGGCCGCGATCAATCGCATCGCCCTCGGCGTAAAGCAGCGCACCGGTGGTGAGCTCGCCGTCGTCACGATGCTCGACATCGGACAGCGGGATGCCGCCGACGTCGCTCTCGAGATCGGACGCCAATGGGGAGTGGGCGCGCAGGCCGAGCCGGGCGACCGAGTGCGCAACGCGGGCGTGGTGATTCTAGTCGTGCCGAAGGAGACGAGCTCCGACGGTCGCGGGCGATGCCGGATCGAGGTGGGTCGGGGCGCCGAGGGATTCATTACCGATGGCGATGCGGGAGCGCTGTGTCGCGCCGTCATTCCGACGTTTCAGCGGCAGGACTACAGCGAGGCCACGCTCGTCCTCGCCGTCGGGGTCGCGAACGAGTTCGCCCGCGAGTTCAACATCCCGATCGACAGTCTCGTGGGCCCCGAGCTTGGTCGTGACCTGACCGCCGAGGAGCCGCCGGTCCGCATTCGAACACCGGGCGGCATTCCTCCGCAGACCCTGTTCCTGCTGGCCCTCATCGCGATCATCTTCATCAGCTCGATTGGTCGACGCGGTCGCCGGGGCGGGTGCGGTGGTGGTGGGTGCCTGCCGATTTTCCTGCCCTTTCCCACCGGCGGCCATCATCGCGGGCGTGGCTGGGGTGGCGGAGGGTTCGGCGGCGGGGGATTCGGTGGCGGTGGGTTCGGTGGCTTTGGTGGCGGGGGCGGGTTCAGCGGCGGTGGCGGCGGCTCGAGCTGGTGAGGAGTGACCCATGGCTTCGATGACACTCGACGATCTCGTTTCGCAGCTGCGCACCGCGTACGGCGATGAGCTTCGCTGCGTGGTGCTCTACGGGTCGGCGGCGGCCGGCGAGCATGACGCGAAGCGCTCCGATCTCAACGTGCTGGTGATCGTCAAGGAGATCGACGTCGACCGCCTGAGGCGCGAGGCGGCCATTGCGCGCGCCTGGGCCGAGGCCGGCAACCCGACGCCGCTCACCATGACCGATGCGGAATGGCGCGCGTCGGCGGACATCTTCCCCATCGAGTACGCCGACATTCTCGATGGCCATCGCGTCCTGTACGGCACGGCGCCGTTCGATGGCGTGCGGCCGAGCCGCGAGCACCTGCGGCTCCAGACCGAGCACGAGGCGATGGGGAAGCTCATCCAGTTCCGGCAGGGGATCCTGCGAACGGGAGGCGACCATCGCCGCATCCTCGAGCTGCTGCGGGATTCGCTCAGCACCTTCATGGTGATCTTCCGCTCGGTCGTGCGCCTGCACGGCGAGGCGCCGCCGCGGGACTACGAGGCGCTGAGCGTCAAGGTCGGCGAGCTGGCCGGGTTCGATGCAAGCCCGTTCAGCCGAGTGGTCCGGCACGTGCGAGGTGGACAGACATTGACGGAGCAGGAGACGGCCGGCGTGCTCTCGGGATATCTCGAGAACGTGCACCGGCTCGTCGAACACATCGACCGAATGGGACACGCATGAAGAGACTATTCCTCGCCACGCCCCTGGTTCTCGTATTGCTCGCTTGCCCCAAGGACGACGAGAACGCGCAGGTGCCCGTGGACACGATCCCGCGGGACACGAC
>JAICNG010000028.1 GCA_025931335.1 Gemmatimonadaceae bacterium
GCCGGTGCGCCTGCGCGGTGTTGGAGTAGAGCACCGTGTAATGGCGGTCGCCGCGCTGCGTGTACAGAATCGGCAGCCACGCTTTGCGTCGAGGATTGAATCGGCGCGGGGCGATCCGGCGGAGCCGTCGCGCAGCCGCCTTCTCGCGGTCTTCGCCGTCCACGTCGAGCAGCTCCGACACCGACGGCTCGGGGATGTTCGGCGCGGCTCGCGGCCGTTGCCCACGGCCCAGTCGTGTGGCGAGTGTCTCCTGAACGCCACGCACCTTCTTCGGACCGAATCCGGCCACCTCGGCGAGCGACCCTTCGTGCGCAGCGACCTCGAGCTGTTCCAGGGTGTCGATGCCGAGATCATCGTGCAGCCGCCGGGCGAGCGTGCGCCCGACGCCCGGAACGGTTTCCAACACCCGAGATGGGTCGCTCTCCCCGCGCAGCCGCTCGAGCATCGGGTAGAACCCGGTCAGCACCATTTCGCGGATGGCGCGCGCGATCGTTGGTCCAATCGTGGGCAGCCGGTCGAGTCCCTCGAGGCCTTCGCGATGAAAAAGGTCGGAGACCGGCTCGTCGAGCGTCCGCACCGTCTGCGCCGCACGACGATATGCGTCCACTCGGAACGGATTGGCGTCCTGCCTGCGCAGAAGGTGCGCGACCTCCTCGAGCCGGAGCGCGATGTCCTGGTTGATGCGCTCGGGCGAGATGCGCCGGTGAGGCGCTCGCTGGTTGTTCCGCATTGGCGCCCCCGAGCGATCTAGGAGATCGCAGGCACGGGCTCGGAGACGCGCTCCAGCATGTGCTCGACCTCGAGCGGCTCCTTGGGGCCGAGCTTCACCGCCAGGTCTGCCTGCGCGATGATGCCGACCAGCTGCTTGTCCTCGCCGACCACCGGAATGCGGCGCACCCGGTCCAGCTCCATCTTCGCGATGACCTCGCTGATGTCGGCATCCGGAGTCACCGTGTCGATGTGGCCCGCGGTCATATGGTCACGCACCAGACACGTGGGATCGTGCCGCTGCGCCACGCACCGAACGGCGATGTCGCGGTCGGTGAGCACACCTGCGAGCTGCATGCTCGCGAGCCCATCGACGACGGGGACGATTCCCACATCGAGGTCGCGCATGACCTCGGCGGCGCGAGAGATCGGAGCTTCCGGCGTGACGACAACCGGATTGGGAGTCATGATGTCCCGGGCTTTCATCTGCATCCTCCACGAGAAGTGCTGATGTGAAGGATGCAGACCGCCGCGGGCCCCGTCTGTCCGGGACAGGGCCATGGCGGCGTGCGCAAAAACCCTACGGTTGATCTGAGCCGCGGGCCACTACATGAGCAGCTTCAGCTCCTCCGCGGTCACGGCTCCGCCTGCGGCCTTCGCGGCTGCGCGCTCACTCGCCACCTGCTGCGGCGTGATGGCGCTCGCGCTGTTCCCCCACGAGCTCCGCACGTAGGTGAGCACCGCCGCGACCTGCTCGTCCGACAGCTCGACGCCGGTGCCGAAGGGAGCCATGACCCCGTTGTACTGCGCACCCTTCACCGTGACGGGGCCCTGCATCCCACGCAGCACGATCCGAATCGGAACCACCGGGTTGGCCGCGGTCGCGAACTCAGAACCGGCGAGCGGTGGGAACGTGCCTGCGACTCCCTCCCCGTTGGCCTGATGGCAGGTCACGCAGATCTGCGTGTACACTTGCTCGCCGCCCGATGCACCGGCCGGGGGAGCGGCCGTCACTGGCGGCGGCGTGGTCGCGGTATCGCCGGCCGATCGCGGTTGATCGCCGCCGGCGCAGGCAAGCGAAGCGGCCGAGAGGAATGCGCCCGCAAAGAGCGTCCAGCGAGCGGCACGCTGTGGCTGTGACGTGAGATTCATGCTTCCTCGATGTGGGGGACGACGCAGTCTGCGCTACGCACACCGCGAAACGGAATACCCGGGACACAAGTCACGCAATACGGTAATATGCTCGCCGTGTATAACGTGTCGAGGCGTCGGGGCTCCTGTCGATCAGGACAACGCCTGAGCTTGCCTGGCGACCCGACCCCCTGCGTCTGTCGCACCCGCGGGCGCCGGTGCAACGACCGCCCGGCGCGAGTAATGTTCGGGTCATGACCATGCTCCAGGACCTCTATCCCGACGACTTCGCGCATTGCTACGGGTGTGGCCGGCTCAACACGAACGGTCTACACGTGAAGAGCGAGTGGGTCGACGGCGAAGCGACCGCGCGCTTCCGGCCGGCTTCGCATCACATGGCGCTGCCGGGATACGTGTACGGTGGGCTGATCGCCTCACTTGCCGACTGCCACGCGATCGCGACCGCGGCCGGAGCATCGATGGTCGCGGCGGGCGCGACGCCGGGCCGGGATCCGACGCCGCGCTTCGTCACCGCGTCGCTCCAGGTAGACTTCCTCCGCCCCACGCCGCTCGGCCCCGATCTGCTGCTGCGCGCGCGTCCAACCGAGGTCGGGCCACGAAAGGTGATCGTGGAGGTAAGCCTTGTCGTGGACAGCGTGGAATGCGCGCGCGCGCGCGTCGTGGCGGTGCGCGCACCCGCGACCATGGTGCGGCCGTCGTCGTAACACCGACAGCGCCACGCCCTTTTCCCTACTGTCTCGGGCTCGGATGCGTCGTAGGGTAAGGGCATATGATGAACACAACTCAGCTGGTCGCCCTCGAGCGCTCACTCAGAGGCACGCGCGTCCTGAGTGTCTATCTCGACGGGACCGCAAACGACCCCGCGAAGCAACGCACGTGGAGAGCGCAGCTCGACCACAGTCTGAACGATCTGCGCGCGTGGCTCGCCGATTCCCCTCGCGCAGAGCGGGGAGAGTTCGAGCACGCCGTGCGTGCGCTCGAGCATCAGCTCGCGACGCTCACCGGCAACGTGGGGGCGCCGGGATGGGCCGCTTTCATCACCGCTGATCAGGTGCACGAAGCCTCGACCCTTCCCGTGGCGATGCCGACGCGCGCGGTGTGGAGCACGGGCGCTTCCGTCGCTCCGTACATGCGGGCACTCAAGGAGCTCCGCCCCGTGGCGCTAGCGCTCGTCGACTCCACCCGCGCAGACGTCTACCGCTATCAGCTCGGCGCGCTCGAGCACATCGAGACCGTGCGCGCACATCACACCGTTCGAGCTCCTGCGCACATGGGAGACAGGCCCCGGTCGGGCTTTCACCCTGGCACGCGCGGCGCCGCCGGTCGTGACGAGGCGCAGCGCAGTCTGCTCGAGGGAACCAACCGCATGCTGCGGGAGGCGGCCACAACAGCGCTGAAGGTCGCCGGCCCGGACGGGTGGATCCTGACGGGGGGCATCCCTGAGGTGAGTGCGCATCTCGCGCAGAAGTTGACACCCCAGGCGGCCGATCGCGTGCTGGCCATTGCGATCGACATTCACGCGTCGGACGCCGATTTGGCTGACGCAGCCCAGGCAGGCGCATCCGCTCTCCGGAACGTGATGGACGCCGCGCGCATCGCGGAGATCGTCGATGGCGGAGAAGCGAGGGGCCTTGGCGCAGTCGGTCCGGCGGCAACGCGCGAGACACTCGACCAGGCTCGCGTGCGCGAGCTCTTCGTCACGCACAGCTATCTCGAGGAGCACGCCGTGGAAGCCGAGGCGGCAGTGCGAGCGGCGATCGATCAGAGCGCGTTGGTCGAGGAAGTGGCGGGAGTCGCCGCCGAGTGGCTGGACGCGCGCGGCGGCGTCGCGGCGCGGCTCCGGTACCGCGTGCCATCGGAGAGCGTCGGCACGCCGTAGCGTGCAGTGACGTGGGGCGAGGAAAGCCGTACCCGATTTCAGGTATTCGCCTACGGACGACGGCTTCGCGAAATGGTATATTTCCGTTGCGTTCACGGACGGGATTCCGTGGACGGATCCTTTCCCGCGAGATATCGTCGGAAGGGCGCGCGTGAGGGGTTCGACTTCACGCACTGGTTGTGAGGTCGCTGGACACAACTGAAGCCTCGAGAGACAGAGGCACCTGAGTCGGACCCGTCCGACAAGGGCAAGATTGCCGGCCAGTTCAACGCGGTGGAATAAACCCCGCCGACGCGGAATCGAACCAGTCGACCGGCAACCACCAGCGAAAAGGACCCCCGCACAGGACAGCGATGCTCTGGCGGGGGTTCAGTATTTCGAGGTGCCCGAGGGGCTCGAGGGAGCAGCTCCCGCGAGCACCCTTTGCTCACTACCGACTGCTTCCGGATCGCGTTACGCGCCACGGGCGCGACGAGTCGAAATGAGGGACGCGGGAACCCTCCTCACGACTCGAATGACCTCAAGGCAAGGGACAGCACGTTGGTACGCCGCCTGGCCGGACGCCCTGGCGTTCGCGCTCGGCCTTGGCGTCGCGCGGATGGCTGGGTGGACCACCAGCGACCTCGTGTGGAGCTTGTGGCTTTCCAGCCTGGTCGTCGGCTACGCGATGATCGTCTGGATGATCGCTCGCCCCGGCGCCGATCTCGTGCGCGGAGCGTGGCGGGACCGGGCATTCACGGCGCAGTTGGCGCGCGAGCACAAGGGCCCGGTGATCGCGGGGGGAGGCGTGCTGCTCGGCATCGGCCTCTTCATGCTCGCCTTTTTCACAGTCCACTTCGGCGGCTTCCACTACGTCCATTCGCAGTTTCTGATCTCGTTCTTCCCACTCGACGGCGAAGGCGGCGCTGGCAGCGCCGACATGTCGACGTACGTCGAAGTGGCCCGCCGCTACTGGACCTTCCTGCCGGCGGCGTTCCTCGCCGAGCGCGCGGGCTTCGTGAAAGAATTGGCGCCGACCAAGGACGACCTTTCGGTCACGGCCCCCGCCATCGCCGCGCGCAAGGCGGCGAACGCAGCGAAGGCATCGATGATGCTCGCGCCCTACCGGAACGTCCTGCGCATGCACGGGCTGATCTTCTTCTTCGCCTTCGCCCACTTCGCGCACCTGGATTCCTTCATCGTGTACGCGGTGGTCTACGGCGTGTACTTCTTTCCGTGGTGGCTGGTGAGGGGGCGAGGTGCTCAAAGTGCTCGAGGTGCTCGAGGGGCTCGAGGGGCTCGAGGGGCTCGAGGGGAACCGCAGTTCCCTTGAGCACCTCGAGCACCTCGAGCACTTCGAGCACCTTTACAGGTCACCTCCACTCCCTGAACGCCGACGCGTGCAGCCAGGCGTAGCCCGACGCTACCTCGCCGAGCGCTCGCTGGCGTAGCGCGCGCGCGCTGGTCGTGTCACCGGCGATCGCCGCCAGCCGCGCCCTGAACGTCGTGTGCTCGCCGCGGGCGAACCGCGGCGACTCGCCTAACAGGCGAGCGGCCCCACGATGATCGCCGACGCGCGCCCGACCCAGGGCGGCGAGACCACGGTACTGAGAGCGATCAGGGAAGTCGCGGTGCAGCGCGGAAAACACCGCCTCCGCCTCGCGCCACCGTGCGAGATCGTACAGGGCACTCCCGAGCCAGTACCGATGATCGCGTCGACCGGGGTCCGTGCGAAGCTGCCCCTCGAGCCACTCCACGGCGCGTTGGAGGTACGACATCCCACGCGCGGTGTCGCCGTGCGCGGCCATCTCCTCGCCGGCGACCACGAGCGCGGCGCCATGCGACCAATAGGTCGCGGCCGGAAGCTCGGCGGTGCGCGCCAGCAGCGAGTCCAGCGTCTCGAGCCGCCGGAGCACCGCGAGCGCGCGGGCCTCGAGCACCCACGCCACTGTCGACTCGGGGAATCGCTGCCGCATCGAGCGCGCCGCCTCGAGCTCCAGCTCGTGCGCACTCGTCAGGTGCCGCGCGTGGGTGAGCTGAGTCCAGTACGAAGGCCATCCTTTCATGAGGCCGCGATCCGGATCGATCCCCTCCAGCACGCGCCGTCCCTCGGCGGCCCGATCCATCGCCACCAGGTCACGACCGAGGTTGTACGCGGCGCGGGATTCGGGAGCGATCTCCACGGCACGTGTGCCGGCGGCGACGGCCCGGGGTCCATCGCTCACCAGCAGCGCCGAGAGATACTCCACCTGCTGCTGATCGTATTCGCTCATGTCGTCGCGGTGCGATCGCGCCATCCCCACGAGGGTGTCGACCCACTCGTACTCCCCCCGATTCCAGTGCGCCATCGCCGCGTAGATCAACGGCACGGGGAAGCCCGAGTCGGCGCTCCACGCCTGCCGAAGCTCGGCCGCGGCCGCGCCATATTCCTGGCGGTTGTACAGCGCGAGCCCGCGGTCGAATGCGCGATACGCGTTGAAGGTCGGCGGGTGCGTGGCCAGGCCGGGAAGCGCCGAGGCACGCTCGTCGTACTGCACCGCCACGAACCCCATCAGGCGGTCGCGCAGCTCGCGAACGGCGGCCTGCAACGAGTCGCGCGCGACGACGATGGCCGGGAGCGATGCGATCAACCGGTTCGAACGGGGATCGGTGACGTCGAGGCGAAAGCCGACGCCTTCGCCGGTGAGGTAATACGACCCGGTGACCATCGTCGCGGCGCCGATCTCGTTCGCGACCGATGACGCGGAGGCCTTCCCGTCCCCCGCGAGCTGCTCCCACGCCTGGCGCACCGTGGGCCAAGGCACGACACGCACGAGCGCTGTCTCGTGAAGGCCCTGCGTCAGCCAATCCGCGGCCATCCGGGCCCAAATGCCCAGGGTCGTGTCGCCCGTCTCGTTGAGCAGCGGGGCCACGGCCACCGGCAGCGCGAGCCCGCGCGCCGATGCGGCACCGCGACCCTGCGACCAGATGAGACCGAGCACGAGCGCCGTGATGGCAACGACAGCGACCAGCGCCATGCGGCGTCGCGGCAAGGGACCGCGTGCGTTGTCGAGCGATTCCAGTCGAGCGACGATCTCGGCGGCCGAAGCAGGCCGTTTCCGCGACTCGGGTTCGAGCGCCTGTCGAACCAACCCCGCGAGGGCAGGCGGGACCGCGGGGAGACTCTGCGCGGTCCCCGTGAGCGGGCCCAATCCCGTCAGCATTTCGCGCGCGATCACGCCCCACGCGAAGAGGTCGCTGGCCGGCCCCACGGGGTCTCCGGCGGACTGCTCAGGGCTCATGTACCCGATGGTCCCGACGACCATCCCCTCCTGGGTGTGGCGCGTGTCCTGGAGGTCCTCGCGAACGGCGATGCCGAAATCGATCAGATACGCGTGATCGCCGGCGCAGAGCACGTTCTCGGGCTTGAGGTCGCGGTGCACCACGCCGGCGGCGTGGGCCGCGCGCAACGCGTCGGCGATGTCACGCAGCAATCCCACCGCCTGCGGCGGCGGGATGCGCCCCACTCTGATGAGCCGGTCACGCAGCGTCTCGCCCTCCAGGTGGGGCATGACGTAGAAGAGGAGACCGTCCGCTTCTCCCGAATCGATGAGCGGGAGGATATGTGGGTGGGCGAGCTGGGCGGCGATCCGCACCTCGCGCAGGAACCGGTGCACGCCGAGATGCGCGGCGATGTGTGGGTGCAGCACCTTGAGCACGACGCGCCGATCGTGCTTGTGCTCGCGCGCCAGGAACACACTCGCGCTGCCCCCGACGCCTAACGACCTCACGATCGTGTAGCGCTCGCCCAGCGCCGCTTGCAGCTGCGCCCCGACATCGTCCGTATCGCGCACTAGCGGCCGATCGAGAATCCCCGTCACACGCTCGTGTGCCGCGAGCATCGCCTCCAGCTCGGCGCGCACGGCATCGTCGGTGACGGTCGCGATCCACCGCGCTCGCCCACCCCGCGGCCGGTCGAGCGCCTCCGCGAACAGGCGCTCGATCTCGGCCCAGCGGCCGCGATCGTCCAGCGGTGGAGGCATCGTGGTCATGACTGCGTCGAGGCCGAGAGCTCCTTGTACAGCCACGCACGCGCCGTGGCCCAGTCGCGCTGTACGGTGCGCGTGGTGACGCCGAGGACGTCGGCGATTTCCTCCTCGTTGAGCCCGGCGAAGAAGCGAAGCTCCACGACCCTCGCGAGTCGCGCGTTGCGCTGACCCAGGCGTTCGAGCGCGTCGTCGAGCGCAATGAGCTCGGCCAGGTCGACGTCGATGCCGGCATCGGCGTTCGTCACCCGCACCTCGACGCGCCCTGCCCCGCGCTTGTCGGCGCCACGCCGCCGGGCGTGGTCGACGAGCACCTGGCGCATCGCACGCGCGGCGATCGCGACGAAATGCCGTCGGGACTGTGCGTCCGTCAAGTCGCTCCCCACGAGCTTCAGGTATCCCTCGTGGACGAGGTCGGTGGGCTGGAGGGTGTGGCCGGTGCGCTCGCCGCGCAGAAGGTGCTCGGCGGCGCGGCGGAGATCGGCATAGACGAGCGGAAGCAGCTCCGCTTCGGCGGCGGCGTCACCACTCCGCGCCCGTTCGAGCAGCGCCGTCACGGCGCCGCGCTGGGGGGGATCGACTGCCGGAAACATTAGTCGCTGCTCCCGCATGTCGGGAAGGGAGGACGTGCTTCGCAATATAGGGCGTGGCGCATACTGCGGAACTCCGCGGTGCGCCGACGCGGGGTCCGCCCGTCGCACCCCGAAGGACCTTGGCCCATCCGGGAGAAACGATGATCACTCGCCATTTGTGCCGCGCCGTTGGCGCCGCCGCAGCCGCGTTCCTGGCCGCCGTCAGCCTCCAGGCGCAGCACCGCCATGCGTCGATGCCGGGCGCGCAGGAAGTGCCGCTGTATTCGAACCTCGGAACGCACCAGTACGAGATCACCACCAGCAACCCGCGGGCGCAGCGGTATTTCAACCAGGGGCTGCGGCTCGTGTGGGCGTTCAACCACGCCGAGGCGATCCGCTCGTTCGAGGAGGGAGAGCGGCTCGACCCCTCCTGCGCGATGTGTGCATGGGGCGTCGCGTTCGCCTACGGGCCGAACATCAACGCCGCGATGGACTCGGCGTCGGGCGTCCGCGCCTCCCAGGCGATCCAGCGCGCGCTGCGGGGCGCGACACGCGTGTCGCCGCGCGAGCGTGCGCTCATCGAGGCGCTCGCCGCTCGTTATGCCACCGTATCCCCCGCCGACCGCGCCAAGCTGGACTCGGCCTGGGCCGTTCGCATGTGGCAGGTGGCCGATGAGCTTCCCGACGATCAGGAAGCGCAGGTGCTCTATGCCGATGCGTTGATGAACCTGTCGCCGTGGAACTACTGGAATGCGGACGCAACACCACGCACGCTCACGGGCGACATCCTCGCGCGGCTCGAGCGCGTGCTCGCGGTGAACAAGAACCATCCGGGTGCCTGCCACCTGTTCATCCACGCCGTCGAGGCCGTGTATCCCGAGCGCGCGCTTTCGTGCGCGGAGCGGCTGGCGTCGCTGATGCCGGGGGCGGGACACCTCGTGCACATGCCTGGCCACATCTACATCCGTGTTGGCCGGTACGCCGACGCGATCGCGCTCAACGAGCACGCCGTGCACGCCGATGCCGAGCTGTTCGAGGGACCGGGCGTCGCGCGCCGGGGCGCGTATCCGAACGGTTACCACCCGCACAACTACCACTTTCTGTCGTTCGCGGCGTCGATGGCGGGTCAGAGCAGGAAGGCGATCGAGGCGGCGCGCGAGACGGCGAAGCGGCTGAACGTCGACGGCGTGAAGACCGTCCCGTGGATCGAGGGCGTGACGCCGATCGTGCAGACCACGCTCGTCACCTTCGGGCGGTGGAAGGAGATTCTCGCCGAGCCGCTCCCAGGGGATTCGTTGCCCTTCCTGGCCGCGATGACCTGGTACGCGCGTGGTGTCGCGCACGCGGCGCTCGGTGATGCGCAGTCGGCTGGTCGCGATCTCGAGCGCGTGCGCGCCCTCGCCGCGACCTATCCCGTGAGCGACAACGGCACGGTCCTTCAGATCGCCGTGAAGGCGCTCGAAGGAGAGATCGCGCTGCGTGGCAACCGCGCGAGGGACGCCGTGGTGCACTTCAGGGAAGCGGCGAAGCTGGAGGGAACGTTGACGTACAACGAGCCGCCCAGCTGGTACTACCCCATCCGTCAGTCGTTAGGGATGGCGCTGCTCGCCGCGCGGCAGCCGGCTGAGGCCGAGCGGGTGTATCGCGAGGATCTCGAGCGCTTCCCGCGCAATGGATGGTCGTTGTTCGGGTTGACGACGAGCCTCGAGCGTCAGGGGAAGACCGCGGACGCTCGGCGGGTGCGGGCAATGTTCGACGCGGCCTGGAAGGACGCGGACGTCACGCTGACCGGGTCGCGGTTTTAGCGGTGCAAGTTCATCCACGTACGGAGTCACCTATGCGAAAATCACTCAGAGCATCACTCATGCTGCTTGCCGGCCCCCTGGTGCTGGCCGGGTGCTCGGCGTCGCGCGGTGATGCGCGCGACGTCGCTGGCGGAGAGGTCGTCGTCGAAGCCCTCGTCGACGCCCCCGACCAGTTCTTCACCTCCGATGACGCGACGATTCGCTATCGTGCCATCGGTGAAGGCGCGCCCGTGCTGCTACTGCACGGGTACACCGATCGGGTCGAGATGTGGGCGGGGACGGCGGACTCGCTGGCGCAGGACTTCCGCGTCATCGTTCCCGACATTCGCGGATTCGGGCTCAGCACGAGGTTCGCCGACCCGGCGCGGTACGGCCGCAAGATGGTGGAGGATGTCGTCAGACTGCTCGATCACCTCGAGCTGGAGAGTGCCCACGTCGTCGGATACTCGATGGGGGCGGCGGTCACCGCGAACCTGGCACTCGACCATCCTGCCCGCGTGCGCACGGCGTCGTTCGTCGCCGGTCCGTTCTATCCTGACTCGACGACGGCGGCAGATCTGTTCCAGCCGTTCGTGGTGGCGCAGGAGCGCGGAGAGGGACTTGGTCCGTTCTTCCGCTGGATTCTCCCGACGTGGTCGGATTCGGCGATCAACGAGGTGCTTCCGATGCTGGAGGCGACGAACGATTCGGCGGCGCTCATTGCGTCGCTTCGGGCCCTCCCCGGGTTGATGATCGACAGCGCTCGTTTGGCGACCGCGCGCACGCCGGCGTTCGCGATCGTGTCGGTGAAAGACCCACTGTTCGAGCAGTCGCGGTTCCTGGCGCGGGCGTGGCCGGGGACCCGCGTGGTCGAGCTCCAGGAGCGCGACCATGCGGACATTTTCCTGGCGACGGAGGTCGTGTCCGGGTTCCGGGAGCTCGTGGAGAGAGCGACGCCGTGACGACGATTGCGGATTGCGGATTCCGGATTGCGGGAGGGTTCATACGCAATCCGGAGTCCGCACTCCGCAATCGTCTGTTCACCAGGCCACCCCGTAATCCTCCCCGTGATTGCTCGACCCGCCCCACATCGTGCGATGCTTGCGGTCGAACCAGATCGCGTTGATCGGCCCTGACGTCCGCTCGGCGACATCGAGCGTGTAGCCCATCCGCTTCAGCGCGGCCCGCACCGGCTCGGGGGTCGAGGACGCTACCAGCACGTGGCCGGGCCGCGTCTCATGGGCGCCGAAGCTCGAGCGCATCTGCGAGCTGTTGACGTTAGGCGCTTCAGTCGCTTGCTGCACGGTCATGCCCCACTCGACCACGTTGAGGAAGAACTGCAGCAGGTTCTGGTCTTGTGAGTCACCCCCCTGCACGGCGAAGGACAGAAATGGCTCGCCGCCACGGAGCGCGAGCGTCGGCGTCAGCGTCACGCGCGGGCGCTTGCCGGGCTCGATCACGTTGAACGGGCCATCGGCCGCATCGGTGACGAAGCTCTGCCCGCGCTGGCTCAGGCCAATGCCGGTGCGGCCTGCGATCACCGCCGGCACCCAGCCGCCGCTCGGCGTGATCGAGACGACCCATCCGCTCGTGTCGGCGGCCTGGATCGTGGTGGTGCCCCGATAGAATGGCGACTCGAACAGCAGGTCGCCGTCGTCATCGTTTTCGGGCTGCGGCGTCGGCGGAGCCACCTGATCCTGCTGCCCACTTCGCGCGGCACTGTCCGCCGGCGCCTCGACCTTCCATTGCGCGAGCAGCGGCCGGAACGGATTCGTCCCACCCTGATACGGGTACGGATCGCCAGGCTTCACGTTGGCGTCGTTCCGCTCCCAGTTGATCTGCGCATACCGCGCCTTCGCGTATTCCTTCGACAGGAGCCCGCGCGTGGGCTCCTCGGGCGGGAAGTAGGGGTCGCCGTAATAGAAGTCGCGATCGGCGAAGGCGAGGTTCATCGCCTGATACAGAGTGTGGATGTAGCGGGGTGAGTTGTACCCCATCGATTTCAGATCGGCATTCTCCAGGATGTTGAGCGCCTGGAGCATCGCCGGCCCCTGCTGCCAGAACGGGAGCTTGTAGACGTCGATCCCCTTGTACGACGTCGTCACCGGCTCCTCGATGCGCACCTGCCACGCGGCCAGGTCCTGCATCGTGATGAGCCCGCCTTCCTCCTGGACGCCGCGCACGAATTCCTGCGCGATGTCGCCTTTGTAGAAGCGATCGTAGGCCGCCATGATCGCCTCCTTGCGGCTCTTTCCCTGAGCGAGCGCCTGCTTCTCCGCCTCCACCAGCTTTCGGAGCGTCGCGGCAAGATCGCTCTGCACGAAGATCTCGCCCGGCTCCGGTGCCTCACGCGACTGGCCGAGGTGCGGGAGCATCACGGCGCGCGAGTACTTCCATGCCTTGAGGCGCGCCTTGTTCCGCTCGATCGAGTTCGCCGTCTCCGCCTCGATGGGGTAGCCGTCCGCCAGCTGAATGGCGGGGGCGAGCACCTCGCCCAGCGACAGCGTTCCATACTCCGCGAGCATCACGAGCAGTCCGCCCGGCGTTCCCGGCGTGACGGCGGCCAGCGGTCCATACTCGGGTGGATAGCGGTGCCCCTTCGATTTGTAGAACTGAGCGGTCGCGCCGGTGGGGGCGACACCCAACGCGTTGATGCCGATCACCTTCTTGAGCTGAGGATGGTAGATCAGCGCCTGCGTCTCGCCGCCCCACGACAGCACGTCCCACATCGTGGTCACGGACGCGAGCATCGCGCACGCGGCATCGACGGCGTTGCCCCCCTTCTGGAACATCATCGCCCCGGCGGTCGCCGCGAGCGGCTTGCCGGTGATCGCGATCCAGTGACGGGCATGCAGCGGTGGCTTCGCGGTTCGGCGCGGTCGCGGCGACGTCTGCTGCGGGGTGGACTGTTGCTGCGCGTCAGCGGTGTCGACGGCGAGCGTGCCGACGGCCAGTGCCGCCGCGACGAGGAGGGGAAGTCCGATGGTCATGTGACTCACTGGTGGGGGACGAATACGGAGGCTAGCAGCCGCGCACGGCCCCAGCAACCGTCATAGCGCGAGCTCCAGCGATTCTCCGGGCGGGAGTGCCGCCCACTGGCCGAGCAGCGTGTGAAGGCGCGAGCGGATGCGTGCGAGATCGTCGTCGGTGATCGGCCGCGGCAGGGTGCGGCGCGAGGACGGCGAGTCCCCGTTGGCGTGCGCGTCGAGGGCCTGCGCCGTCCACGTCACGCTTCCCGCGCGCTCGAGGTCGAGTGCGCCGACGAGGCGCTCGACCACCAGCGCCTCCGGCGGCAGCGCACCGCGCGCGCCCTTGCCCGTGGTATCCTCGATCTCCCACCCCTCGGCGATCAGCCCGTAGAACGCGCGCCGAATCCCGAGCTCGCTCTCGACCGCGAAATGCGTGAGATCGTGCAGTGGAAAGAACGCGGCGCTTCGCTGGCGCTGACGTTGCCAGGTCACGGAGCCGTCGGCGCGGATGCACTTGAGCACCACACTCCCGTCGGCGTGCTTCGTCAGGAGGATGCGAAGCGCGGGCATCGCAGTCGCACCCATCCCGCGCCGCTTCATCAGTGCAGCAGCTCCCCTGCGTCCTCCTGCGCATGCTCCATCTGCCGCGCCACCATGCGCGAGTATTCGCCACGCGCGCGCATGAGCTCCACGTGGGTGCCCCGCTCGATGACGCGCCCTTCCTCCATCAAGAGAATGAGGTCGGCGCGCCGAACGGTCGAGAGGCGATGCGCGATCACGAACGTCGTGCGCCCCGCGAGCAGCGTCGCCATCGACGCCTGGATCAGCTGCTCGCTCTCGGTGTCGAGGTTGCTCGTCGCTTCGTCCAGGATGAGGATCTGGGGCTTGGCGAGAATCGCCCGCGCGATCGCCAGACGCTGCTGCTGCCCGCCGGACAGCTTCACCCCTCGCTCGCCGATGAAGGTCCCGTACTCCTCGGGAAGCCTCACGATGAACTCGTGCGCGTTCGCCCGCCGGGCGGCATCCTCGACGTCCGCGGCCGTCGCGTCGTGCCGCGCGTAAGCGATGTTGTCGCGCACCGACCCATCGAAGAGAAACACATCCTGCTGGACGATCGCCAGGAGATCGCGGTAGGTGCGGAGGCGGAAATCGCGAATGTCGGTGCCGTTGACCAGGATGCGTCCCCGCGTGGGGTCGTGGAACCGCGCCACGAGGTCCGTCACCGTCGTCTTCCCCGCGCCGCTGCGCCCCACCAGCGCGATCACCGACCCGCCCCGTACGACGACGTTGAAATCGCGGACCACCGGCTGGTCGGGCCGGTACTCGAACTCCACGTTCTCGAAGCGAATCTCGTGCACCACGCGCGGCGCATCGCGCGCGTCGGGCCGATCGGGCTTGTCCCCCTCCATGCCTAACACCTCGAACACGCGCTCCATCGCCGCCAGCGACCGCTGGAGCTCCGAGAAGGAGTTGACGATGTTCCACACCGGGCCGAGGAGGAGGAACGTGTACCACTGGAAGGCCATGATGTCGCCGATCGACGCGCGCCCGCCGATCGCCAGATAGCCGCCGTACCACACGATCACCACGTTTACGGCGCTCATCAGCAGCCCCCACGACGACCAGAGCACCAGCTCGCGCCGGTGCGCGAACAGCTCCTTCCGCAGCACCGTGTGCCGTCCGCGGATGTAATCGAGCAGCTCTCGCACTTCCCCACGGAACGCGCGCACCACTCGAATGCCGGAGAACGTCTCCCCCACGCGTCCGTCGATCACCTCGACATCCTTGCGCACCGACCGGTAGATCGGTCGCACCCGGCGCGCGAAGATGAAGCTCATCAGCATCACGCCCGGGATGATCGCCAGTGCGGTCAGCGCCAGCCGCCAGTTGAGCGAGAGCAGGATCGCCATGGCGATGATCAGCCTGACGAGCGAAATGCTCGGCGACACCACCGCCATCTGGAGCAGGCCGGTCGTCGTGTCGATGTCGCCCGTGAGGCGCGAGAGGATGCCGCCGGTCTTCATGTCCCAGATCTTCGGCAGCGGCAGGTGCAGCAGCCGCTGAAAGAGCGTCTGCCGCAGCGACAGCATCACCTTCACGTTCAGCAGCCGCTGCCGGTAATCCTTGAGGACATTGACCAGGGTCGAGAGGATGATCACCGACAGGAAGGCCGCGCCCGCCAGATTCAGGCGACCGATGCGATCGACCGTGTCGAGCGCGGAATTGAGCAGCACCCGGTCGATGATGTACCGCATGAACAGCGGCTCGATCATCTCGAAGCCGGCGCGGAGGAGCGCCAGCGCGAAGATGACCGCGACAGCCCCGCGGTGTGGCTTCAGCCACTGGATGTACTCGCGGAGGTACTCGCGTCGCTTTCCGCGGCGCAGCTGGCGCCACCATGGCAGGGAGGCCTCTTCCGGCGGCGTGGCGCGCCCGGGAGTTTTTCCGTCGGCCTCGATGGCGTCGTCGAGCCGTCGGAGATTGTAGTCCTCGACGAAGCTCCGGTAGCGCTGGCGCGACGACCGCGGGTGCTCTGTCTTCACGGGGTCTGGAATGTCGCCCCGAGCCGCGCCCCCTGCCAGTCGGAGGGCCGCCCGGGAATGGCGGGGCTGCCTTCGCCCGGCGCATCTTACGGCGTGACCCCTGCGCCCGAGCTGAAGCTCCCGCCGCCGTCCGTCTCGCGCGACCCCCGGCGGCCGATCCCGGAGGACCTCCTTCGCGACGCCTCCCGCCGCCTCGGCATCATGGCGCTCGTCGGCGCCGCGCTGTGGGTGCTGGGCGTCACCTTCGGACACATCTCGTCCTGGCTCCTCGAGCCCGCCGGCTCGACCACGATCGGGTGGAACGCGATCGACATCATCGCCGCGACCGCGGTCGTCGTCTCACTGGCGTTGTTCGCGTTCACACGCCGTCCCGACCTGGATCCGAGGCTCATCCTGAACCTCGGGCTCGCGTACCTGGTGTTCACGGCGCTCGACCTCGGCCTGATGGTGCACTGGTTCCCTCCCCCGCATGGGGCGCTCGACCCGATGCTCAGCTGGACCGGTGTCGTGGTGCTGATGTTCGCCGCGATCGTCCCGACGCCTCCGAGGAAGATGTTGGCGGCCGGCCTCGTGGCGGCGTCGATGAACCCGCTCGGGATGGTGGTGGCCGCCGCGCGCGGCATCTGGGATTTCGGCCCCTGGACGGCTGCGGTGACGGACTCGCTCCTCATGCACTACCCGGACTTCCTTCTCGTCGGCGTCGCCGTCGTCATCGCCCGCGTCGTCACTGGCCTCGGTCAACAGGTGAGCAAGGCGCGCGAGATGGGGAGCTACCAGCTGGGCGAGCTGCTCGGCCGGGGCGGGATGGGCGAGGTCTACAAGGCGACGCACCGCATGCTCGCCCGCCCCGCCGCGATCAAGCTCATTCGGCCGGACTCGTTGGGCGGGCCCGATGGCGAGGGCGCCGATGTCGCCGTCAAGCGATTCCGGCGTGAGGCCGAAGCCGCCGCCAGCTTGCGCTCGCCGCACACGGTCGAGCTGTACGATTTCGGGGTGACGGACGATCGCACGATGTACTTCGTCATGGAGCTGCTCGACGGGACCGATCTCGAGACGCTCGTGCGCGATCATGGACCGGTGCCGGCGCGTCGCGTGATCCACATCATGCGTCAGGTGTGCGCGTCGCTGGAGGAGGCGCACGTCGCCGGGATGGTCCACCGCGACATCAAGCCCGCGAACATCCACATCGGCCGGCTCGGGCTGGAATACGATTTCGTGAAGGTGCTCGACTTCGGGTTGGTCAAGCCGGTGGCCGGGAAGGTCCACGAGCTCTCGCTGGCGACGGCGGCGGGCCTCACGCCGGGGACGCCCGCGTACATGGCGCCCGAGATGGCCCTTGGCGAGGCGGTGGACGGACGGGCGGACATCTACGCACTGGGCTGCGTCGCCTACTACCTGCTCACCGGCAAGATCGTGTTCGAGGGGGACACCAGCCTTCAGGTGATCGTGAAGCACCTCCAGAACGATCCGGTGCCTCCTTCACAGCGGGCGAACGTCGACATTCCCCCGGCGCTGGAACAGCTGGTTCTCGCGTGTCTGTCCAAGAAGCGGGAAGATCGCCCGTCGAGTGCGGGCGAGCTGAGCCGGGCGCTGGGCCGCCTGGGGCTCCAGCCGTGGACGGAGGAGGAGGCGCGACGGTGCTGGAATGGTGCTAAGCAGGGTGCTCAGGGTGCTCAGGGTGCTCGGGGGTGACCACGATCAAACCTTACGAGACGCGGCTGGACGAGCCGCCGCGCGTGGCATCACTATAAGGCGCGCTCTCAGACCATCACTCCTTCCGCTATTCCCATGCACGGACAATTCGTGTGGTACGAGTTGACGACGCCCGATGTCGAGGCGGCGCGCAAGTTCTATCCGCCCATCACTGGATGGGGTACACAGCAGTTCGACAAGGACTATACGATGTGGACGACGCGCGGCGTTCCCTTTGCCGGCATCTTCCACCTCGGTCCCGAGCAGCGACAGAAGGGGATCCCGCCTAACTGGATGCCGTACATCGACGTCGACAGCGTGGACGCGCTGGCGAAAAAGGTCACGAGTCTTGGTGGCAAGGTCGTGCACGGACCGCAGGACATCCCCGGGACGGGTCGCTTCGCGGTCGTCCAGGATCCGCAGGGAGCGGTGTTTGGGATCTACAAGTCGAACCGGGCATCGCAGGCCTGGGACGGAACGCCGACGCTCGGCCGCTTTTCATGGCACGAGCTGATGACCACCGACCACGAGAAGGCGTTCGAGTTCTACCGGCAGGTCTTTGGCTGGGAAGCGATGGGCGGGATGGACATGGGCGGTGGAAGCATGTACTCGATGTACGGCATGAAGGGAAAGATGTACGGTGGCATGTTCAATCGGCCGCCCGAGATGGCGGAGATGCCGCCCTTCTGGATGGTCTACGTCAACGTGAAGGACGTGAAGAAGGCGGTCGACCTCGCCACCAAGGCAGGCGCGTTCGTCAAGCAGCCGCCGATGGAGGTCCCGGGCGGGATGATCGCGATCCTGGGCGATCCGCAAGGAGCGGCGTTCGCGGTGCACTCCGGGGGATCGGCGAGCGCGTCGGAGCCCGCCCCGTCGGCGAGAAAGAAGGCTGCGTCCCGACCGGCGGCGAAAGCGACGAAGTCCCGGCCGAAGAAGAAGGCCGCCGCGAAGAAGCGGCCGGCGGCGAAGAGGCGGCCGGCGGCGAAGAAGGCGACTCGTAAGGCGAAGCCGAAGCGACGCGGAAGGTAGAGAGCACGTCCATCATCAGGGTGAGTCGCGGCGACTCACCCCTGCGTGAGCCGGCGAAGCTGCGCTTCGTTGAGCGAAACGACCGACAGCCGGCCCTGCCTGACGAGGGCCGACTCGCGAAACTCCCGGTCGGCCTTGATTTCGGCGAGCGTGACTGGGCGGGCCAGCTTTCGGACCGGGGCGAGCTCGACCACGAGCAGCTTCGGATCCTTCGCCTTGGGATCCGGGTAGGCGGCCTTCGTCACCCGCGCGAGCCCAACCACCGCCTTCTCGTCTCCGGTGTGGTAGATCAGAGCGTCGTCGCCAACCTTCATCGCCGCGAGATTCCTCAGCGCCACGGGGTTGCTGACGCCATCCCACACCGCCGTCGTTTCCCGCACCAGATCGTCCCAGCTGTACGTCGACGGCTCGGTCTTGAGAAGCCAGTGGTTGCGCATAGGTCTCGTTATGGTTCCCGCGGTCCGTCGATGGTCGCACCGCCTTGCAGCAGCACGATCTTCGGCGCCGGCGTACCGGGAGCGAACGTGAGACGCAGCGAAGGGTCGAACGACGCGCCGAAGACGCTGCTCCCCTGATAACGGAGGGGAATCTCGTTCTGGCCGTCGCCCTGCGCCAGCAGCTTCCCATCGCGCTCGAAGACGCGGAGCACGAGGATGCGCCCGTTCGGCAACGCCAGCCGATACGACCCCGCGAAGCGCGCACGCTCCTCGGCGGTGGTCGGCAGATCCACGAGCGCCGGGGGCGGCGCGACGAGGGGAGCACCCAGCGCAGCCCGCGCAATGTTGTTGGCGACGCGATCGGCCCACGGTCCGTTCGTGTTCGCGAGGACGGCGATCGAGAGCGTGTCGGAGGGGAAGTACATGAGCATGGAGTTGAAGCCGTTGATCCCTCCGCCGTGCTGCACGCGCACCTTGCCGGCGAGCGTGTCGGTCACGAGCCCGAACCCGTAGCGGGAGCGGGCCGCCGCTCCCTCGGGCGTCGTCATCGCGGCATAGGATGCCGGCTTCACGATGCGTCCCGCGGCGAGCGCCCGCTGCCAGCCGATGAGATCACCGACGGTCGAGCACAGCGCACCCGCGGCGAACGGCTGCAACATGCTCAGGGGGTCGGCGTTGACCACTTTGCCCTCCGCCACCTGATAGCCCTGCGCGCGTCGCTTGATGATGGGGCGCGTGCCGCAGTACATCGTGGCGCTCAGACCTGACGGCGCTACGAGGTCGCGCACGACCTCCGCATACGAGCGGTTGGTGACTCGCTCGAGCAGCATGCCGAGCAGGTAGTAGCCGGTGTTGTTGTAGCGCCACTGGCTGCCGGGAGCGAAGTCCATCGTGTCGCCGGCGACAATACCGATCAGCGAGTCGTGAGGCAGGTCGAGGCGCATCCGGCTCATCCAGCGCGGGCCGGCGCTCGTGTAGCTCGGAATGCCCGACGTGTGGTTGAGCAGCTGGCGAACGGGCACCCCGCGCCACGCAGCCGGAGCACTCGGGAGATGTTTCCCGAGCGAATCATCGAGCGCGATCCTGTTCTGCTCGATGAGCTGAAGCACGGCGGCGGCGGTGTACTGCTTGGTGATCGAACCAATCCGATAGACCGTCTGTGCCGTCGCCGGCACATCGTTCTCGACGTCGGCCAGGCCGTAGCCTTTCATGACGACGGTGTCCTTTCCCCGAACGACCGCCACCGACATCCCCGCGACGGGACCCTCGGTGAGGGCGTTGGCGACAAGGGAATCGACAGTGCGCTGGAGCAGGGCGCGAGTGGGGCGCTGCGCGCTCGCCGCGCTCGTGACGCCGAAGCAGAGCGTGAGCGCAAGCATGCGGATGGCGGTGAGATGCATGGTCGTGTGTGGGATGAGCCAGAGGGCTGCCGGAAGGTGCTGCGTCCGTACGGAAGCGCGCTCGCTACGGATTCACAACCTCAGCCGCGGGACCAGCGAATGTCCATCCCCTCACGGCCGGCGAGCGCGCCGCGCAAGAGCCCGAGCAGCTGAGCGTCCGCGCCGTCCTCTTCCAGCATGTCGACCGTGTCGGTGCTGATGTAGTAGTCGGTGTCCTCCGTCGATTCCTCCTCGAGCGCATCGACGAGAAACTTGAGCTGCTCATCGGTGATGGTCCCGAGCCGTGTGCCGCGCTCGGCGTCGTGCAGTTCGATCATGACGCTTCTCCTGAGAAAGGACTGACTCACTCACACTCCCGGCGGCGATGCGCGGCGGGGGTGCAGTCGAACCCGCCCGTCGCCCACAGCCCTCTGCGTTCCTCCCGCGCCCGCCGCTCCGCGTCGGAGAAGGCGTCCACGTACTGCACGTTCGGCGGATACGTCAGCCGCACCGCCCATCCGCCCCGCACCATGCGCCAGTTCGCCATCGTGCGTCCCACCCACACGTAGGCAAGCACGCGCCCGTAACGGTCGCGCGCTTCGACATCGGACTCAAGCTGCACCTGGCTGGCGAGTGGCACCAGCGCCGCGAGCGCGGCCGCCGCCTGCCGCCCGAACGGCTGCTGATCGAGCTCGGGCGTATCCATTCCGATCAGACGAACGCGCCCGATGCGGTCGCAGACGATTCCATCGCCATCGGTGATCCGGGACACCGTGCACGAGTAGGTTTGTCGACGCGGGCTGGTGGGGCCGGAGTCGGCCACCGCCATCGCGGCGCCCATTGGAACCGCGGAGAGCTGGGGGGTGCTGGTGTGGTCGTGCACGACGCGCCACCCTCGCGCGGTTCGCGCATACACGAGCGTCATCGCCCCGTTGACCGGCTGGTCATTCGAGCGGCCCACCACCCACTGGTAGCGCAGGACGGCGATCGCCGCGTCGCCGCCTAACGGCGTCACGACGATGGAGTCGGCCGTCATGCGGATGGCGCCGGCCGCCTGGTAGATATCGCGGAGCAACCCCGCGACGCTGTGCCAGCCATGGTGAACCTGGCCGTCGCCCACGCTCGAGGTCCCGGGCGCGTCGCGATAGAGCGCGGCAACAGCACGCGCGTCGCCGCCATTGATCGCCGAGACGTACCGCGCCACCTCGGCGCGTATCTCGTCCTCGACGGATTGGCCGGCCGCCGCGGAGGCGCAGAAAAGGGAGAGAAGCAGCAGCGCAGGGCGAAGTGTCATTCGCAAGGGATGGATCCGTTTTTCGCGGCCCGGGTACATGCGAATCGCGCCCCGGGGCTGTGCATGGATGCGGGCGGCCGGCGTCTTACAACCGAAGAAATTACCCCGTGAGGTGTCCCGTGTCTCGTCCCCAGCCCACCGGATTCGACGCCAGTCTGCGATTCGAGCTTGCGTCCCAGGAGAACCGGCCGCTCCTGCTCTCGTACCTGGTTGCGTCGCTTCCCGCCCTCGCGTGGCTGGTCCTCGTCCACGTCGTCGCCCCTCTTCCCCTCCCGCCCCTCCTCGCCAACCCGGATCTGCCGACGATCACCTTCGAGCCAGCGCCAGCGCCGCGCGCGACGCCGTCCACGGAAATGCGCGCCGACCGGCTGGGCCGAGTCAAGTCCGAGACCGCGTCCGCGGATGCGCGCGGGACTGGCGACTTCCCCGACTTCTTCCGCGGGACGGCGGGTCTCGTCGACGCGGGAACCATACTGCACGGAGTGGACATTCAAGCCACACGCTCGTCGGCCGGTGATCCCGACCGGCTCAAGGTTGGGCTGGAATCAGGTACGGGCTCGCGCACTCCGGGTCGCTCAGCGTCCGGGGGCCTATCGGGGTCGGACGCAGGTGTTGGAACGGTGCGCGGCGGTGGCGTCTCCCGCCACGTGCTGACGATCGGCGCCCCCGAAGTCCGGGCGGTGCCCGGCGGCGGCGCGGGGGGCGACGCAACCGAAGTTGGGCGGACGGCGCGGGCTCACGTCCCCCAGCTGGCGCGCTGTTATCACCGGGAGGGCCTGGCGCGGAATCCCTCGCTGGCCGGTCTCGTGAGGCTTGCCATCGTCGTCGAGGGTGGACGCGTCACCTCGGCGGCCATCGTCGAGCGAACCTGGTCAGGCGCCGGTGCCGCCGAGGCCGAGACCTGTTTGCTGAGCACGGTGCGCGCATGGCGACTCGGAAGCAACGATGCGCGAATCCTGCTCCCGTTGAGCTTTACGAGCCCGGTTCGCCCTTCGCCTTGAGCGGGCACATCGTTAGGATCCGCGGCGGAGTCGTCACGGCAGCCGCGACCGCCACACGAGGCGGCCCGCCCACAGCGTCAGCAGGGCGGCGACGAGCGTCAACCCGAGGTAGCTCGGGTGCGTCGCCAGGTGGGGCTCGACGACCATTCGCCACGCGTGCGCCACCACGATGAGCGCGAAGATGACGCCGGTGGTCAGGACGTAGGTTCTCATGGCTGCACCTCGTTGAAGAGGAGCGCAGGAAAAGCGCCGGGGAAAAGCGCTGGACGTAGCGCTGAGAAGATCGCGGTCCGTGGCGCAGACATCAACTGCTCGCCGCGCGCCGCAACTTGTCATCGAAGTGCAAGCATTTGCTCGCGGGGAGTGACAGGGGCGCCCCATTTCCCCAACGTTTGCGCCATGACGACCCCACCCCTGCGTTGGTTCCCGCTCCCGCACGGTTTCGCGCGGCGTTTCCCCCTTCTCGTTCTCACCGGTCTGGCGGTGGTTCTCGCCTGCCGGCCACAGCCCGCGGCGGCTCCCGCGCGGCAGCTCGCCGCTCGCGGCGCGTTGGCGACCGGCGACCTCGCCATCACCAACGTGTCGGTCGTGACGATGACGGACTCGACCGTCATGAGGGATGCCGCCGTGCTCGCACACGACGGGCGCATAACGTACGTCGGCCCACAAAGAGAGCTCCGCGTTCCGATCGGCACCAGAGTCATCAATGGCCGCGGCGGGTACGTCATCCCCGGCCTCGCCGACATGCATACCCACCTCTTCTCCGATGGCGAAGAGGTGCCCGATTCGGCGGGACCCGCCGAGCTGGGCGTCATGGTGGCGAACGGAGTGACGGCCGTGCGGTTGATGATCGGGACGCCGGAGCAGCTCGCGCTGCGTGACGCCGTCCGCGCCGGCACGATCATCGGCCCGCAACTTTGGGTCGCCAGTCCGCAGCTCACCGGCCGCGCTTCCGAGAACGCCATCGTGACGACGACGGACGCCGAGGCAGGCGAGGCCGTTCGGCGTGTGAAGCGCGAAGGCTACGATTTCGTGAAGCTCACGCTGTTCCTCACCCCTCCCGTGTGGGAGTCCATCATCGATGAGGCTGCGCGGGAGAACATTGCGGTCGTCGGGCACGTCGAGCCCGACGTCGGCGTCGTGCGCGCGGCCGCGGCGGGACAACAGCTCGAGCACCTCGACTCCTTCCTCGAGGCGGCCCTCGCCGACTCGGCGCCGATGAAAGCGTCGCTGACGCAGTACCGCGTCTTCCAGATGCGAAACTGGCCCAGCCTCGATTTCATCGATCCGGGAAAGGTCGATGCGCTCGCTGGTGCGGTGGCGCGCTCGGGCGTGTACGTCGGCCCTACACAGAACGTGTTCAACACTGCGTTCGGGGCGGGAGAGTCGCTCGACACGATGAGCGCCCGGCCGGACTTCAAGCACTGGCCCCCGCGGCTGCGCGAAGGCTACCTGCGCGCCCACGCCCGGTATTGGGCGCCCGCGAACGACACGATCAAGACGCCGGAGCGGCGGGCGAAGTACGTCGCCATCCGCGACCAGTTCGTCAAGGCGCTTCAGGATTCGGGGGGCAAGCTGCTGGCGGGCTCCGACACGCCCGAGTGGTTTCACCTCTACGGATCCGGCCTGCATCGCGAGCTCCGCGCGCTGGTGCACGCCGGGCTGACGCCTTACGAGGCCCTGCTGACGGCAACGCGGAATCCGGCGCAGTACCTCGGCGCAAGCTCAGCGTGGGGCACGATCGAGACGGGGAAACGCGCCGACTTCGTGCTGGTCACCGGCAATCCGCTGGATGACATCACGAACACGGCGCGCATTCGTGGGGTCGCGGTCGGGGGGCGGTGGCTGGATCGAGTGACCCTCGATCAAATGATCGATCGGGGCGCTCGGGCCACTGCTGGCTCGCAGTGATGACGCCGGGCTGCGGTGCGCGAGCAGCCACGGACAGCTGAACTGCCGAATCGCCCGAATAACAACACGAATTACCCGAATCGCTTCGTGCGCGTCCGAGCTCGGTTCTCGAAGACCAAGTATGGGCTGGTGTGCTTGCGCGCGGCGGATTGCGCGGCGGCGGGAGCAATTCGGGCAATTCGTGTCGTTATTCGGGGCCGTTCGCGTTTCGGCTGTCCGTGGCCCCCGCCGCTCGGGCATTCCCGCAGATCCGTAAGACCTCTTTGACCGCGGAGAGCGCAGAGAACGCGGGGGGTCGCTGCGCACTCGGCGTCCTCTGCGGTCAAAAGCGTTCTTTGGGAAATGCGGGATTGCCTGACGCATGCGGGGCCCCGACCGGCCCCGGCGCGCGGAGCACCCCCTGAAGTTCTGACATGGCATCGCCTTGCGAAGGGCGACGGCTTCGTTCCATATAGAGGAACACATTCAACGAGGCCTGGTCCCGGTGTCGAACTCACATACCCTCATCGCCATTTCGGCCGCGCTGCTCGTAGCGCTCGGCTGCGCGACTCGCGACGACGACAGCGCTGCTGCCGTCGACTCCGCCGCACCCATGGAAGGGGAAGGAACCCGCGAGGTCGCCGCGGGCGGGATAGCGGCGGCCGGATGGACCGGTCGGATCGATCCCAGCGCAGCGGCCGACGGGCAGAAGCTCGAGAACGCGAAGCTGGAGCAGAAGGGCGACACGCTCCTCGTGACGACGGGCCCCCCCGTGGTGTACTGGAACGCGGCGAACACCGCAACCGGTGATTACACGGTGAGCGCGACGTTCCACGAGCCGCAGTACATGAACGTCAACGACCACCCCCATCCGTACGGCCTGTTCATCGGTGGCAACGACATGGGCACCGAGCAGCAGACGTATCTCTACTGCGCGGCGTACGGCAACGGCAACTTCATCGTTCGCGGATTCGGGCCGGAGCCATTTCAGATGAACGGGCGTCGGGGCGAGGCGAACGCCGCGGTGAACAAGGCGGCGGGGAAGAATCAGCCGGTGACGCAGCAGATCTCGATGTCGGTGAAGGGCGACAAGGTCGACTGCGCGATCAACGGGACGACGGTCGCGTCATACGACAAGTCGGCGGTCATCGGGGCGGGCAAGCTGAAGTCGACGGACGGCATCTACGGCATCCGCTTCGCGCACAACACCGACGGTCGGGTGACGGCACTGGCGAAGACGCCGTAAGGCGGAGCATCGGGCGACCTGGTGCGGTCGCTCGACACGAATGGGAAGCGTTCGATGGCGTCGACGTCGTTCGAGGAGCGATAATGGGCGACGTGGGAATTCTCAGGACCACGATCGGCGTGGAGAGCCACGGCCGTCGCGGAGACATTCGAGAGCTGGCCGACACGCTGGTCGACACAGGAAGTGAATACTCCTGGGTCCCGCGCGACGTACTCGAGAGCCTCGGCATCGCCATCGAGCGGGCGCAGCGGTTCAGAACGGCCGACGGGCGCGTGGTTCACCGGGTGATGGGGTACGCGATCATTCACGCCGGTGGCACGCGCACGTCGGATGAGGTGGTGTTCGCGGAGCCGGGCGACATGGTGGTGCTCGGTGCCCACACGCTCGAAGGGCTCAACCTCCGCATCGATCTGAACGCCCGGCAGCTCGTCGCCGCCGGCCCGGTGCCCGCGGCGCTGACGCGATCCGCGGCGTAGCGCATCCCACCGAGCTGGGGGCGGCATCGCGCCGGTCGCATCATTTCACCTCCATGAGATAGCTCACCAGCCGGCGAATCTTGCCGTGTCGCATCTCGAAGACGTCGCAGAACGCGAGGTTCACCGTCGTCCCGTCGGTCCGATTCGCTCGCACGGTCCCTTCCGCGACGACGACGTCGCTCTCCTCGACGAGACGAGTCACGTCAATCACCGGACTGCCGGTGAATCCCTCGTCGACGATGTGGCTCTCGAATTCGGCCCTCCCGCGCGCGCTGAAGAATCCGGGAATCTCCCATTCCACGTCTTCCGTGAGGCATGAAAGGATTTTGGAACGGTCCGTGTTCCGGAACCCGTCCATGTATCGCTCGATGGTGCGCTTGTTATCGGACATGAGATCGAGCCTTTGGCTGGGAGCGAGTGGTCGCTCAGTCATCCCAGACGGGTGACAGGGAACGAGGGCGATCGTCGATCTGTGTGAAGTTCCCACATAAGCAACGACTCGCCTCGTTATTACCTCGCCAGGAGACCAGGCATGAAGCGCCGCATCTTATCCCGCCTTCGACCATCCTACCAGTTAGCGCTTGGCGCGTTGCTCGTCGGCATGGTGCTCGGATGCACGAACGACGAGGCGACGCAAATGAACGAAGTCGCCGGAACGTACGCCATGAAATCGACCGACAGGTTCGCCAACAGTCTCCTCGACGGCTCGACGATGACGCTCGACGCCGACGGCACGTGGCGTTCGGCGACAAAGGTGGATCCAAGTCTGGGCACGTCGTGGGTGCGGGATTCGGGGACGTGGGCCTATCGTGCCGAGGGTCCGACCCTGGCGCTGCGCTCGAGCGAAGGGCAGCCGACGAGGTTCACCGTGAAGGGGGACACGCTTTTCGGCGTACCCGACGAGCAGGCCGCCGCGCTCGCCGAGGCGGTCACTGGTGTGAAGCCGGAGGGCAGCGGGGTCGGCGCGTTCTACGTCCGCGTGCGCTAGGGGCCGAATCGCCCGCCCGACCGTGGGCTTTGACTTTTGATGACTGGAAGAACACCATGGTTTCGATCATCAGCCGCAGGGCGTAATGATTGACGACATGGGGATCTTCCGAACGACCGTAGAGGTGGCACACCTGGCCGTGCCTGCCGAACGTCGGCATCTCACCGGCGTCATGGTCGACACTGGCAGTGAATACAACTGGATTCCCCGCCCGCTCCTCGAGGAGCTGGCGATCCACCCCCAGCGCATCGATCGCTTTCTGACCGCGGACGGTCGGTTGCTCGAACGCGAGATTGGTTTCGCCATGCTCTACGCCGGCGGGCGCTCCGCACCGTCGATCGTCGTCTTCGCCGAACCGGGCGACCTCGTGCTCCTCGGTGCCCACGGGCTCGAGGGACTCAACGTCCGCGTGGACCTGCTTCAGAAAGCGCTCGTGCCGGCGGGCCCGGTCCCCGCGGCCGCGGCATAGGACGCCGCGCTCCCGCTCTTACCCGGCGAAACGTTAGGCTCCCCTGTTCTACCTCCTTCAGCTCGTAGGCGCGGCGGTTTTCGCGGCGAGTGGCGCGCTCGCGGCGGGACGGCGCCGCATGGACGTGCTGGGAGTCCTCGTCATCGCGATCGTCACCGCCGTCGGCGGCGGAACGCTACGCGACCTGCTTCTCGACCGCCATCCGGTGTTCTGGATCGAGGACCCATCGCACCTCATCGCGGCCGTGCTCGCCGCCGCGGTCACGCTCGCGTACACGCGGTTCCGTCGCCCACCCAATCACTCCCTGGCCGTCGCCGACGCCCTCGGTCTCGCCCTGTTCACGATCAGTGGCGCTCAGATCGCCGAACGCGAGATGATCAACCCCATCGTCGTCGTCGTGATGGGGACCATGACGGGCGTCGCGGGCGGCGTCATCCGCGATGTGCTCTCGGCCGAGGTGCCGCTCATTTTTCGAAAGGGCGAGCTGTACGCCACCGCCGCCATCGCCGGGGCGATTCTCTACCTTCTGCTCGAAGCCGCTGGGATTCCACAACAGATCGCGGCGCTCGCGGGGATGGCGGTCATCGCGATGCTCCGCCTCGCCGCGATCTTCTGGGGGCTGCACTTGCCGGTATTGCCGATTCGGGACGAATGAACGGCCGCACGACGGTGGCCTAACGTCACCTCGCGGTCACGCCACCCCCCATCTCGATCGCCGCCGCATACCGCTCGGCGTTCTTCCCGGCAACGACGTGCAGCACGCGATCCGACACCGAGAGCACACCATCGGTGGCTTTCTCGAGCGCGGCTTTCCTGACGCGCGACGGCTCGCGCACCTCGATCCGCAGCCTCGTCACCGCCACCGGCTCGACCTGCGCAATGTTGTCGTAGCCGCCTAGCGCCTCGACGATGGCCGCCGCCCGCGCGCGATCGTCGGCGGTCGGCTCGACTCGGACGACCGCCGGCGCTTCTTGCCCGCCAGGCGCCGAGACCACGGGGGTCGTCGCCGCTCCCACGCCCCCCGCCCGCATGTACTCCTCCATCGCCGTCTTGAGATTCTCAGACCGCGTCCCGAAGATCGCCTGCATCCCGTTCCCCACCTGCATCACCCCAGAGGCGCCTAATGCCTTGAGCGCCGCCGGATTCGCTCGCGACACGTCGTTCAGCTCGACCCGCAACCGCGTGATGCACGCGTCGAGATTCTTGATGTTCCCCGCCCCACCGAACGCCGTCACGAGGCGAGGCGCCATGCCGTCGCCCTCGACCCCTGGACCCCCCGACACGTCGACACCGGCCTCCTCCAGCTCTCGCCCCGGCGTCTTGAGATCCTGCTTGACGATGAGCGTCCGGAACAGGCCGTAGTACATCAGCGCCCACAGCGGGCCGAGCCACAGGAACCACAGCCCGCGCTGCGAGTTCGGGAACAGCACGACGTAGTCGATCAATCCATGCGAGAACGTCGTGCTGTGCCGAATGCCGAGCTCGACGCACAGATAGTACGCGGCACCCGCCAACAGGGCGTGGACGGCGTAGAGCACCGGCGCCACGAACAGGAACGCGAACTCGATCGGCTCGGTGATCCCTGTCAAAAACGACGTCAACGCCGCCGAGATCATGATCCCGCCGACCTTCTTTCGATTCTCGGGACGCGCCGTGCGCCAGATCGCCAGCGCCCCCGCCGGCAACCCCCACATCTTGAACAGATAGCCGCCCGCCAGATTGCCGGCCGTCGGATCGCCCGCCGTGAAGCGATAGATCTCACCGCGGATGATCTTCCCCGTCTCCGGCTCGACGTACTGCCCCACCTCGAAGAAGAAGGGCACGTTCCAGATGTGATGGAGCCCGAACGGAATCAGCGAGCGCTCGACGACGCCGTACACCGCGAACGCGATCTCCGGACTGCTCGTCGCCGCCCAGTGTGAAAACACATCGATCTGCCGGCCGATCGGCGGCCACACGAAGCTCAACCCGATGCCGGCGACCACCGCCGCGAACGCGGTGAGAATCGGCACCGACCGCTTCCCGGAGAAAAATCCGAGATAGGGCGGCAGCTGCACCTTGAAGAATCGATTGAACAGGATCGCGGCGACCGCGCCGATGAGAATGCCGCCGAACACGCCCGTCTCGATCGACGGAATCCCCATGATCTGGCGTGGCTCGTATCCCACCAGGGGCGCCATCACGCCCATCGTCGCCACCATCACGGCGAATCCGACAACCGCCGCCAGCGCCGCCACTCCATCGTTCCCCGTTAGGCCGAGCGCGACGCCGATGGCGAAGATGAGCGGCAGGTTGCCGAAGATGGCGCCACCCGCCTGTGCCATCACGTTCGACATGGTCTCGGGCAGCCACGCGAACTTGGCGCTGCCGACGCCCAACAGAATGCCCGCCACCGGCAGCACCGACACCGGCAGCATCAGCGACTTGCCGATCTTCTGGAGCCACCCGAACGCCGTCCGCCCAACGCTCATGTCGCTCTCCCGTTCACGTGTGGCGCCGCGCGACGAGCGCGCGCACCTCGGCCCCATCGCCGGCGTCGAGCGCCTGACGAGCCGTCTCCTTGCACTCGGCGAGCATCAACGATCGAACGCGCGCCTTCACCGCCGGCACGATCGGCACGCTCACGCTCAGCTCGTCCACGCCAAGCCCCACGAGCACCGGCACCGCCTGGAGATCGCCCGCCAGCGCGCCACACACCCCCACCCACCGCTTGCGGGCGTGCGCCCCGGCGACCGTCCGCTCGATGAGCCGCAGCACCGCCGGGTGCAAGGCGTCCACCTGCGGCGCGAGCCGCGGATTCGTGCGGTCCATCGCCAAGGTGTACTGCGTGAGATCGTTCGTTCCGATCGAGAAGAAATCCGCATCCTCGGCAAACCGGTCGGCCATGAGCGCGGCCGACGACGTCTCCACCATGATGCCGATCTGAATCGGCGGCACGCCGAGCGCCGCGCGCTCCTCCTCCACCAGCTGCCGCGCCGCCCGCCACTCGGCGATGGTCGAGATCATCGGGAACATCATCGCGACCTTTCCCGCCTTCGACGCGCGTAGGATCGCCCGGATCTGCGCCCGGAATACCTCTGGGCGATTCAGCGACAGGCGCACGCCGCGCTCGCCGAGGAAGGGGTTGGCTTCCGTCTCCATCGGCATGTACGACAGCGGCTTGTCGCCGCCGACGTCGAGCGTGCGAATGACGACGATGCGGTCGGGGCCGAGCGCGCGCGCGATCGCCTCGTAGGCGCGCGTCTGCTCGTCCTCGCTCGGCGCGGTGCGGCGCTCCATGAACATGAACTCCGTCCGCAGGAGCCCCACGCCTTCACCGCCGACCTCGGGAACCTGCCGCGCTTCCTTCTCATCGGCGATGTTCGCCGCGACCTCCACGCGATGCCCATCGCGCGTGATGGCCGCCTCGCCCGCGACCGCGAGCTCCTCGATCCGCTGCCGCGCGGCAAGCGCCTGTCGCTTGCCGATCTCGGCTTCCTCGGCCGCCGTCGGTCCGAGCTGCAACGTCCCCCCTTCGCCGTCGAGAATCACGCGGGTGCCGTTCGCAATGTCGAGCGCGCGGGGATCCATGCCGGCGACGGCCGGAATGCCGAGCCCGCGCGCGAGAATCGCGACGTGCGACGTCGCGCTCCCCATTGTCGTGCAGAAGCCGCGCACACGCGTGCGATCGAGCGACACCGCATCGGAGGGCGACAGGTCCTCGGCCACGACGATCGAGTCGTCGGGAATGTCGTGCGGCGTGTCGTCGCGGCCCACCAGCAGGTGGAGGACGCGTCGTCCCACATCGCGCAGATCGGCCGCCCGGCCGGCGAGGAGGGGATTCTCGAGCCCCGCGAGTCGATCGGCCTGCCCCGTGTACGCTGCGCGCCACGCAAAGGCCGCTGACGCTCCCTCGCGGATGTGCGTCGCCGCCGCATCGAGCACCTCCGGATCCTCGAGCAGCTCCTGGTGCGCCGCGAAAATCGCCGCGCGGTCCGCGTCCGCCTCGGTCGCGAGCCGGGCGCGCATCGCCTCGAGCTGGAGGTGCGCGGACGCGATGGCCGCGTCGAGCTCGCGGCGCTCATGGTTCGGGTCGGCCGCGCGCTCCTCGATCACGGCGTCCTCGTGTCGGAGCTGAAAGACCTGACCGACCGCGACGCCGGGCGACGCCGCGACGCCGCGCAGCGCGCCGTCCGCGCGTGACGGCGCGGCGGCTGCCGTGGCGGGCGCGCGCCGCACCGGGGCGGGTTTGGCGGACGGTGCGCCGCCGTGAGCCGCGGCAAGGTCTGTCGTGAGCGTTCGGGTGATCCCGGCGATGGCCTGCGCGGCGTCCTCACCGCGCGCCACGACGGTCACGGTGTCGCCACGCGCGACCTCGAGCGCCATGATCGACACGAGGCTCCGCGCGTTCGCTTCACGATCGCCCTTGACGAGCCGCACGTCCGACGTGAACTGCCGCGCCGCCGCCGCGACCACCGCCGCCGGTCGCGCATGCAGACCCGACTCGTGCCTGACGACGATCGGCGCGGAGCGCACGGCATCGCGCTGCGACTCGGCGACGGCAACCGTGGAGCCGGTGCCAGTGCCGATCGTCATCAGCACATCGCCCCCACGCACCTTGCCAGACTGGGGTCGGAGCGAGGTTACGCGGTCCATGTTCGTCACCAGCACCGGCGAGATCAGGCTGAGCGCGTGCGTCGCGACGTAGTCGGCATCGAACGTGAGCAGCTCGTCGCCCTTGCGAACGAGGTCGCCCGCCTTGACCCGTGCCTTGAATCCCTGCCCCTTCAGCTTGACGGTGTCGAGCCCGACGTGAATGAGGATCTCGAGCCCGTCCACGTCGAGGGTCAGGGCATGTCCCGCGCGATGGATCATGATCACACGGGCATCGCAGGGCGCGACGATGCGCTGCTCCAGCGGATCGATCGCGATCCCGTCGCCGGCGAGGCGCTGCGCGAACGCGGGGTCGGGGACCTCAGCGAGCGGAACGAGCACCCCCGCGATGGGGGCGAAGATCGTCGTCGAGGAACCGTCGCGTGGGGTCATGGGGTTCCGGGCTCGTCCTCCGATTCGCGGTCCTCGGGGGCGGGGGCGGTTCCAGCCTCATCGGCCTTCGCCTCCTCTCGCCGGCGCCGGTCTTCGCGCTTGGCGTCCTTCTTCGCCTTGCGGTCCATCTCCTTCTTCCGCTTCTCGAAGCCGTAGTTGGGTTTCTTGGCCAATGGGGGAGACTCCGCTCCGAATGTGCTCTAGTGAAGGGTGATCGCAGGGTGGGCAGCAATGATGGTCTCGCCGTCGCGGCGGCGCCATAGGGCGAATCGCCCGGCGGTCACCGGCCGAGCCGCTCGGCAATGAGGCGCATCGCGGGGTCGCTCACGAACAGCTTGTTGTGGAACCGTTCACCCCACGACAGTGGGGTCACGTCCCGATACTCGTGGAGCGTGTCCTCGCCATACCCCGGGTGTAGCTGCTTCCGGAGCGACGCCCGCGCATTCGGATCGGCGCCATGATCGAGCAGCAGTCGAGTGAAGGGGGCGACCTGCGATCCGCGGCGGTTCGTCCAGTAGTTCGGTTGAGACACCACCGTCGCGAAGAGCGCGGTATGGCCGCCGAACCCATCCGCGTCGACGGCGGCCCGTGCATCGACGTCCATCCCGCGATCGAGGAGCCAGCGCGCGATCTCCATCTCGTCGTAGTCCACGCACATGTGCAACAGCGTTGCTCCGGCGAGCGGCGTGCCGTGCGTCGCCAGCACCTCATCGTGGCAACCCAGCTCGGGAGGATAGATCTCCTCGTGCCTGAACGTCCGCCGCAGGAGCTGCGGGTCGCGCCGGAGGTGCTCCTCCAGCAGATCGATGCGCCCGCGATGGAGCGCCATGGGGGGCGTATCGGGGAGGGTGAGCCCGTGCTGCACATACATCTCGAGGATCGCGTGCTTGGCCTCGGGCTTTCGGCTGTCCGTCTCGAGCACGACGCCCACTGGCGCGATGCTTTTGCCATCGAGGTCGAATACCGTCGCGCCCAGCTCGAACAGCAGCGCCGTGCCCGATGCGCTGAGGGTGTACGCAGGGCCGCCAAGGGCGTCGGCGGGCGGGCGCGGCGAGCCGAGCATCGTGTGCAGCATCCGCGCAGTCTCGATCTTGCTCTGCAAGGTTGCACGATCGATCGCGGTCTCGAGATCGGTCGCGCCCAGGGCGTGCAGCATCTTGATCATGCGATCGTGGCCGAGGTTGGCCGCGTACGTCATCGGCGGACCCCAGTTGCTGTTGCGGCGGATGATCGTGTGCTCATGCAGCAAACGTGGGTTCTGCATGATCAGTGTGCGGACAGCCTCGACGTCATCACGCCAGATCGCGTCGGTCAGCTTGCAGGCCAGCACGAGCCGCGGCCAGCTCGGCGCTTCGTAGCTGCGCGCGAGGACGAGCTGCGCGTCGGCGAGCTTGGCATTGGCCGGATCGACGCTATCGGGGTGGTACGTGGCCAGGTCGGCGATCGCGGCCGGATCGCGCCGGCGGATCGCCCGAAGCAGGTCCTTCGCCTGGTGCTTGAGCTGATCCAGGTTCGGACGAACCGGAAGGGAGCGGTGGGGCATGACGAGCCTCCTGTGGAGCGGCCCGCAGTCCGCTGCGTGGGGCCAAGGAGGTTCGTGAGAACCGTGCCGATCGTTAGGCCAGCCAGGTGGACTCGGTCCTCTCCGCGGACGGGCGGCGCCCTGAACGCCGTCCTGGAAAGGTGCTCGACGTGCTCGACGTGCTCAAGGTGCTCGAGGGGACTGCCCTTCTCCACGAGCACCTCGAGCACGTCGAGCACCTCGAGCACCTTGTCTAATTCCCCCGCTCCAACGTGAAGAGCGTGATCTCCGGACGAACGTTGAAACGGACCTGGATGAGGTGGCCGAGTCCGCGGTTGATGTACAGGGTGCGGCCCGGGGCGACGGAGAAGGCGCCGGACGTGTAGCGCCGATTGCGCACCGGGAGCACCGGCGGCGGAAGGAAGGGGGGCTTGCACTGGCCGCCATGCGTGTGGCCCGCGAGCACCCAGCCCCGGAGATCGCCCCAGATCGGCTCATCGAGCGCGTCGGGGTTGTGGCAGAGCACGATCGTCGGCTTTGCGCGATCGAGGCGGTCGAGCGTGCTTACTGCGTCGCGCAGCTCAGGTGCCCCGGGCGCGTGCGGGGGCGCGGAGAGCAGGGTACGTACGGGGCGTGCGGGACCGAAGTCCGGCGTCCAGTAGTCGCCCAGCCCCGCGATCTGTAGCCCCTCCACGTCGGTGACGTCGTTCCGAAGCACGGTCATCCCGATCCCCCGCAGAACGTCGGTCACGTGGTCGGCCACATCCAATTGACGCCAGGCGATGCCGAAATCGTGGTTGCCCAGCGCGCCCACTGTCGCGAGGCGCCCTCGGGGCGCGTGCGCAACCACCCGCGCAAGCTCGTCGAATCGCGCCGGCGAGCGATAGGTAATGAAATCGCCGGTAATCAGGACTACGTCAGGCGTTAGGCGCGCCGCCTCCTGGAGCGTCTCGATCAGGTAACCCGAATCCACGCGCGGTCCCACGTGAAGGTCGCTGAGCTGGAGCACCGTCCGCCCCACCAGCGAGGTCGGCAGGTCCGGCAAGGGCATCGGTCGGCGTACGAGCTCGACCCAGTGCGGCTCGATCTGCCACGTGTAGACGCCAACGGCAGCCGCGCTCGCGAGCGCGGCCCCGCCGGCGATCAGGAACTGACGGCGACTCGGCATCCCCCAAGATACATTTCCCTCGAGCACCTCGAGCACCTTGAGCACCTTGAGCACCTCGAGCACCTCGAGCACCTTTCCTTTACCCATGGCAAGGTCCCCCGCGCCCAAGTCCGACCGTGTCCATGATGCCCTCACCTGGCTCGAGCGCCGAGGCAGCAGGAAGAACCGCGACGGCATGGCGCGGTACGGAATCGCCGCGCCCAAAGCCTTCGGCGTGTCCGTCTCGATGATTCAGCAGCTCGGCAAGCGCCTCGGCCGCGATCACGATCTCGCCCTCGCCCTCTGGGACACTGGCTGGTACGAGGCGCGCATGCTCAGCGCGTTCGTCGACGAGCCAGATCGTGTCACCGCGGGGCAGATGGACCGCTGGGCCCGCGACTTCGACAACTGGGCGGTGTGCGACCACCTGTGCTTCCACCTGTTCGACCGCACACCGCATGCGTGGCGCAAGATCGAACAGTGGAGCCGGCGGCGCGAGGAGTTCGTGAAGCGCGCCGCGTTCGCGCTCCTTGCCAGCGTCGCCCTCCACGACAAAAGCGCCCCCGACGCGCCCTTCGTGCGCTCTCTCCGCCTCATCGAGGCCGCCGCGGCCGACGAGCGGAACTTCGTGAAGAAGGGCGTGAGCTGGGCGCTTCGCTCCGTCGGGAGGCGCAATCGTGCGCTCAACGCTGCCGCTGTCGAAGTGGCCAAGCGTCTCGCCGCATCGGCCGATGCCGCGCCACGGTGGGTTGGGAAGGACGCGCTGAGGGATCTGGCAGGTCCAAAAGTGCAACGAAAGCTGGCGGCACGCGCATGACGCCCCCCGAATCGGTCACGCGGCGCGAGCTGCTCGCCATGGGCCTAACGGGCCTCGTCGGCTCGGCGCTCGGTGCGTGCCAACGGTCGCCAGCCGTGCAATGGCTCGCCGCGGCGACGCCGGCCGCGTCCTTCGTGCCCGACGTCGAGCTGGCGATCACTGCACGGCCGGGCGACGCGTCAATACTCCCGGGCGCCTCAACCGAGGTGTGGCGCTATTCCGGGGCGGTCGTCAAAGGGCCCGCGTCCACCGTCCAGCCTATCGCCGATTCGTATCTCGGCCCCACCCTCCACTTCCGCCGCGGCCAGAAGGTTCGCATTCGCTTCTCGAACTGGCTCCCCGATCCATCGATCGTGCACTGGCACGGGATGGACGTCCCCGCGGCTGCGGACGGCCACCCCCGCCTCGCCATCGCTGGCGGAGCCGATTACGTCTACGAGTTCGAGGTCGCCAATCGCGCGGGTACGTACTGGTACCACCCGCACCCGGACATGCAGACCGGCCCGCAGGTCTACCGCGGGCTCGCAGGGCTCCTGGTCGTGTCCGACGACGAAGAAGATGCGCTCGAGCTTCCCACGGGCACGCACGACCTCGCGTGCGTTCTCCAGGATCGGCGCTTCGACGGGGACAACCAGCTCGTGTACTCCACCACGATGATGGACATGGAGACGGGCTTCCTCGGCGACCGCGTGCTGATCAACGGCAGGCCGCGGCCCAACTGGGCCCTCGCGACGAGCGCGTATCGCATTCGCGTCGTCAACGGGTCCAATGCGCGCGTCTACAAGCTCGCCTGGAGCGACGGCACTCCGATGACGGTGATCGGCACCGACGGAGGACTCCTCTCCCGTCCCGTGTCGCAGCGGCACGTGACGCTCGGCCCCGCGCAGCGCTCGGACCTGTGGCTCGATCTCAGCGGTCGCCCGGTCGGTACGACGCTCGAGCTGCGCAGCGAGGCGTTCGAGCTGTCGGACGCCGGGCTTGTTAGGGGCGGGCGGGGCATGGGCGGCGGCGGGATGGGCGGCCGAGGGATGGGACGCGGGATGGGAATGGGGAGCTCGCTCCCGCTCGGCGCTCCCATCTCGCTCGTGCGCATCGAGGTGACGCGGCGAGAGGCGTCAAGGCCCCGGCTTCCCGAGCGGCTGTCCACGCTCGAGCCGGTGGTGCCTCCGGCGGCCGGTGCGCCGGTGCGTCGAGTACCGCTGACCTTTCAACGGATGCAGTGGCTGCTCGATGGGCGCGTCTTCGCCATGGACGACGTCGCCCGGGACGAAACTGTCGTCGCCGGGTCGACGCACATCTGGGAGCTCGCCAACGTCGGCGGGCCGATGGGGATGCAGATGGGGCATCCGATCCATCTGCATGGCCGCCAGTTTCGCGTGATCGGCCGGACAGGTGGAAGCCCGTCGAACACGCTCCGCGACGGACTCGTCGATGGCGGGTTGATGGACACGGTGCTCGTGCTGCCTGACGAGACCGTCCGCATTCAGGTGACGTTCTCGACCCATCCCGGTCTCTTTCTCTACCACTGCCACATCCTCGAGCACGAGGACATGGGTATGATGCGGAACTACCGCATCGTACCGGGATAGGCGCGGGCGTTCGTACCCCTTGCTGCCGTCGTGTTCGACTGTACCGTCGCCCGACGCGGCTGGAGGATCTGAAGGCGGTCGTTGTTTCGCGCGACGACGATCACGCGCCCCGCGCCCGCGTGCCGCAGTGCCTTCATGTCTCGCACTTCTCCCTCGATGACGAGCCCACTCTCCTCGAGGCTCACCGCGGCGAACCGGCCCGTTCCATCTCCGCGCAGTAGCAGCCCGTAGCTCGCGTCGTAGTTGCCCCGCAAGGGCGTCACGCCGCTGAAGTTGCCGCCGAGCAGAATGTCGGTGTGCCCATCGCCGTCGAAGTCGTCGGCGATCGTGGCGTATACCGGCGCGAACTGCGCCTCCATCGGAAGCGGCTGCACGTCGAAGGTGCCGTCGCCCTTGTTCAGCGCGACCGAGCTCGCGAAGCGGTGCGCCTCGAGGACCAACGCGTTGTCGAGCTGGTCGGATGGAAAGATGTCCTCGACGCGAGCCGCGCCGAACTTCGCGTACGAATCGTATTTGCCGCGCAGCTGGGGCATCGCCTTCACGAAATCGTCGCGTCCCATCAATGGGTAGCTCACGCCGTGCTTGTAGGACGTCAGCACTTGCTTGAGCGCCCCGGTCTCGAAGAAGTCGTAAACGTAGAGACGCGCCGGCTCTTCTCGTGAGGCACGGATGTACGAGTTCAGCCCGAGGTTGCCGAGCACGAGATCCAGACGTCCGTCCCCGTTGAGGTCGGCGCTCGTGACCGAATTCCACCAGCCGTGACTCTTCTCGAAGTCACGCAGCGCGACCTCGACGAATCGACCGCCGTCCGCATTTCGAAAGACCGAGATCGGCATCCACTCGCCGACGACGACGAGATCGAGCCTGGAGTCCCCGTCGTAGTCCATCCAGGTCGCTGACGTGACCATGCCGGCCTGGGAGAGCTCCTTCGCCTTCTCGAGCGTCACGTCGACGAACCGGCCGGTTCCATCGTTCTGGAGAAGGTGGCTCCGCGGGCTGAGGCCGTAGTTACGGGCGACGACGCGGCCTCCGACGAACAGATCGACGTGGCCGTCGCCGTTGAAGTCCGCCGGCGCCACCGTGGACCCGTTCTCGAAGATGGGCGGAAGCGCGTCCGGCGCGCGCCGGAAGCTGCCTCGCCCATCGTTCAGGTACAGGCGATCGCGCAGCGCCTCCACCGCCTCCCAGAACTCGTTTCCGCCGCTCACGACGTAGAGGTCGAGGTGGCCGTCGCCGTTCGCATCGAAGAAGGCCGCGTCGACGTCCTCGTGCAGACTGTCGGCGCCGAACACGCCCTCGCTACTCGCGCGGAAGCGCCCATCGCGCTGCTGCAGGAGCAGGCGACCGGCCTGCCATTTCGCGCCGCCAACGTAGAGGTCATCGAGCCCGTCGCCGTTAACGTCGCCGACCGCGAGCGCCGGGCCTTCCGTCGAGACCCGGTGCGGCATGAACGGCTCGCGATTGTAGTCGAAGAAGGGATTCTCGCGGTGCACGAAATCGATCGAGACGTCGTTCGTCACGTCGGCGAACACCGGCAGGTTCGTAGGCGTCGGGTATACGTACCGCCCGGCCGCATCGCCCTGCGAGAGCGTGAGCGCGCGATCGATGCCGACGTTGGTCAACACCTGGAAGC
>JAICNG010000155.1 GCA_025931335.1 Gemmatimonadaceae bacterium
CGCCGTATCCCGGTGCAGCGCGTACCGAGCGCCGACAGCCGGCGAGCGATCTCGGTACCAATGCCGCCCGCGCCGATGATCAGCGCGCGACACTCCCCCAGCTCGCGCACCCGGCTCGCGCCTCCCACGAAGGGATCGCGATTCCAGATGCGCTCCCGCTGCTGCGCCACCGCCACGTCGAGCTGCCGAAGCAAGTAGAGAATTCCGCCTAACACGTGCTCCGCCATCGGGACCGCGTGGACACCGGCGGAGTTGGTGAGCACCACGTCACTCGCCCGCAGCTCGGGGAAAAGCAGGCTTCCCACCCCTGCCGCGGCGGAGTGAATCCACTCCAGGCGCGATGCGGCGACGAACAGCGAGCGCGGCATGCCGAATCCCACGTACGCATTGGCATCCCCGATCGCCCGCATCACTTCCGCGCTTGGGGACTCGTTTCCATCGCCATCGGAGATCGTGGGGGCATCGACGATGTGGGTCGTCCAGCCGGGGGGCGCCGCCGATCGGATGGTCGCCGCCGCGGCGTCGGTGAGTGCCCACGCCGGCGACGCTGCCCGCAAGTCGACGACGAGACGGCCTCGCGGGTGAGGCCCGCGCACGGCGTCGGACACCGCTCAGTCGAACTCGACGCTGAGCACTTCCGGCCGATGCATGAGCTCCTCGGCCAGCCGGTCGTATTGGCGCGTGGGCCCCACGAGCTGCAAGCGATAGACGAGGCCGTCCGCTTCCTCCGTCACCTTCTTCGACTGGATGCCGACACGCGTCGCGCGAAAGACCGGGGAGATGTCCTCGAAGCGCGCATCGCGACGAATGTGAATCGTGCCGTTCACCACGCGGCGGAAGGAGAGCATCCAGCGCTCGAGCCATCCCAACGCGGTGAGCACCAGCGTGACGAGCAGCGCCGCCGCGATGGCTTCGGCACGGTGCCCCGCGCCCACCGCCAGGCCGATCGCCGCGACGACCCAGATCGTCGCCGCCGTCGTGAGCCCGACGACTTCCCCCCGCGCCTGCATGATCGTTCCGGCGCCGAGGAACCCGACCCCTGTCACGACTTGCGCGGCGATGCGCGCCGGATCGCCGATGCGTGTGTCGCCGTCCATCAGGCCGACCGTAATGGACAGATCCATCAGGAGGGCCGATCCGAGACAGATCAGGATGTTGGTCCGGAGCCCCGCTGGCTTCCCCGACAGCTCGCGCTCGATGCCGACGATGCCGCCGAGGAGGACGGCGAGCGCGAGGCGACCGAGGAGGTCGAAGGGCAGCGGCTCCAGAAACTGGAGAGCCGCAAGCGAGCTCGTCGGTGACAGAATCGTATACGTGTCGATGCGAGCCACCTCCACGCGACGGCTACGGGTTGTTCAGCTCGGTCAGGTCATCCGGTGCGGTGTCGGGAGAGATGTCGCCGAGCGCGATCTGACGGCCCGTCTCCTCGAGCTGCTCGTTGGTCGCTTCATCCGCTTCGGTGGGCGAAAAGAAATTGCGGAACACGGTGTTCCCGCACTTCTCGCATTTCACGCGATTCGGCGGCGTATCATCATAGTACTTGCGGTTGCCGCACGTGAGGCACAACAGAGTGAGCACGCCGTGCGGGCCATTCGGGTCCATCGCCATTGGCGCCACCTCAGGGGAATGCGATCGCGGGAAGAAGGTCCGTGCGGAGGCGTTCATCCGCAATCCGCATTCCGAAATCCCCGGTCCTAGACCAGGCCCATCTTCTCCTTGACGTACGCCATCGTCTCGCGGGCCAGGGTACGACAACGCTCCGCGCCCGCGGCCAGCACCTCGCGCACGCGCTCGGGGTGCGCGCGCAGCTCACGCGCCCGCTCGTGAATGGGCGAAAGCTCTCGCGTCATCCCGTCGAGCAGAACGCGCTTGCAGTCAATGCACCCCCACCCGGCCGTCGAGCACATGGTGGCGACGTGCTCAACCGTCTCCGGCGGGTTGAACGCCTTGTGCAATTGGAAGATGTTGCAGACCTCGGGCGTTCCCGGATCGGTGCGCCGAACCCGCTTCGGGTCGGTCACGGCCGGGCGGAGCTTCTCCCACACCGCGTCGAACGGCTCGAGGAGGCCGACCGTATTCCCCATCGACTTCGACATCTTCGCCTGGCCGTCGAGGCCCACCACACGCCGGACCGCCGTCAACAACGGCTTCGGCTCCGGGAAGAACTCTTCCCCACCGGCGAACCGCGCATTCCACTTGCGCGCGATCTCTCGCGACAGCTCGAGGTGTTGCACCTGGTCTTCGCCGACGGGGACGCTGTCCGCACGATAGAGCAGGATGTCCGCCGCCTGCAACACCGGATAGTTGAGCAGTCCGGCGACGACGCTCTCCTGCCGCTGCGCCTTGTCCTTGAATTGCGTTTGACGCTCGAGCTCGCCGATCGGCGTCACCGTGTTGAAGATCCACGCCAGCTCGGTGTGCTCGGGCACGTGGGACTGGACGAACACGGTACATTTCTCGGGGTCGAGCCCGGCCGCGAGCAGGGACAGCGCCATGTCCATCGTGCGTCGGCGGAGCTCGGCCGGCTCGTACGCCACGGTGATCGCGTGATAATCGACGATGCAGAAGATGCAGTCGTAGCTGTGCTGGAGCTCGACCCAGTTCTTGACCGCCCCGAGGTAGTTGCCGATGTGCAACTCGCCCGATGGCTGAATTCCGCTGAAGATCCGAGGCATCACGGCAAGCTATGAGTGCCCCTGATGCGCTGCAAGCGACGGCGCACGACCTCGACATGCTGCGCGACGTCGCCATCGCGGCGGCCGACGCGGCCGCCGCCGTGGTGCGCGGACATCGCGGCGCGGGCGCGACCGTCGAGTGGCAGGCGAAGGGACGCTCCGACTACGTCAGCATCGTCGATACCGCGTCTGAAGAGCGCATTCGCGAGATCGTAGGCCGCGCGGTGCCGGACGCGCGCGTCATCGGCGAGGAGCTCACCCCGGGCGACGGGGCCGGCTCGGGGATCACCTTCGTCGTCGACCCGCTCGACGGGACCACGAACTTCCTCCATGACTTCCCCGAGTACGCGATCTCCATCGCCGTGCTCGCCGATCGCGCGCCCGTGGTCGGCGTGGTCGTCAACGTCCCCACGCAGGCGCGCTGGGTCGCGACCGCCGGTCGTGGTGCGACGCTCGACGGCCGCCCCATCCGCGTCAGCGACGTTCGCGATCCGGCGCGCGCACTCATCGGCACCGGATTTCCATTCAAGTATCCGGAGCAGATCGAGCGGTACGTGCGCGAGCTCCCCCTGATCATGCGATCGACGGCGGGCATCCGCCGGGCGGGGGCAGCGGCGCTCGACCTCTGCGCCATCGCGACTGGCCGTTTCGACGCCTTCTGGGAGCACAGTCTCGAGCCGTGGGACTTCGCCGCCGGCGCCTTGCTCATTCGTGAGGCGGGCGGCGTCATCACCGACCTCCGCGGCGAGCCGCTGCCCTTCTCCCGATCCGGCGCGCTGGCCGGGAACCCGTGGATGCATGAGTGGATGTTGAATGCGTTGCGGCATGACTCCTGAGGTCCTCGAGCCTCCCATGACCCGACTGATCGAGTGCGTCCCGAACTTCAGTGAAGGCCGTCGCGCCGATGTGATCGCCGCCATCCGCGGCGCCATCGCCGCGATCGACCGGACCGCCGTTCTCGACGTGTCGTCGGATCCCTCGCACAACCGCACCGTCATCACCTTTGTCGCGTCCGCCGACACGGTGCTCGACGCGGCGTTCGCCGGGATCGCGAAGGCGCGCGACCTCATCGACCTCACGAAGCACTCCGGGGAGCATCCCCGGATGGGTGCGGCGGACGTCGTTCCATTCGTCCCGCTCGAGGGATCGACGATGGACGATTGCGTCGCCCTGGCGCGCGCGCTTGGGGAGCGTGTGGGACGCGAGCTCGAGATTCCCGTCTATCTCTATGAGCGCGCCGCCTCGCGACCCGATCGCGTGAATCTCGCCGACGTGCGACGCGGTGAGTTCGAGGGGGTGCGCGATGCCATCGCGACCGATCCGGCGCGCGCTCCCGACTTCGGCCCGCCGCGCGTGCATCCGACGGCCGGCGCGGTCGCCATCGGCGCGCGTCCCTTTCTCGTCGCGTACAACGTGTACCTCGGCGACAAGGTCAACCTGCCGGTGGCCCGGAAGGTGGCCAAGGCGGTGCGCGCATCGTCAGGCGGCCTTCCTCACGTCAAGGGGTTGGGACTGGAGGTCGATGGTCAGGCGCAGGTCTCCATGAATCTGGTCGACATCGATCAGACGCCGATGCACCGCGCGTTCGACGCGGTGAAGCGGGAAGCGGAAGCGAGTGGGGTTGCTCCAACCTGGAGCGAGATCGTCGGTCTCGTCCCCGAGCGCGCGCTGTTCGATGCCGCGGTGCGGCACCTGCAGCTCGACCGCTTTACCGCCGATCAGGTGCTCGAGCGGAAGGTGCGGGCGGCTGCCTCACAGTGGGCCGAGCACGGGCGCGGGGAGAGCCTCTCGAGCTTCGTCGCCTCGGTTGCCTCATCGACCCCGACACCCGGAGGCGGCTCGGTCGTCGCCCACGTCGGCGCGCTGGCCGCGGCGCTGGCGCAGATGGTCGCCGGTCTCACCATCGGGAAGAAGAAGTACGCCGCGGTCGAGAGCGAGATGCGCGGAATCACCGAGCGCGCCGCCGCGTTAGGCCGTCGGCTCGCACAGCTGGTGCAGGCGGATGCAACGGCGTACGGTGCCGTGTCGGCCGCGTACAAGATGCCGAAGGAGCCCGGCGATGCTGCTGCCGCGCGTGAGCGCGCGATCGCGAGCGCCCTCATCGGTGCGGCCGAGGTTCCCCTCGAGACGGCTCGGCTTTGCGGTGAGGTGGTGGAGCTGGCGGCGGCGGTCGCGGCGCGTGGGAACACGAACGCGGTCTCCGACGCGGGAGTCGCGGCGCTGCTCGCCGACGCGGCCTGCCGCGGCGCCGCCTACAACGTTCGCATCAACGTCGCGGCGCTCCCCGACCGCGCCGCCGGAGCCCACCTGGCTGCGGAGGCGCAACGCATAACGGGCGAGACGACGCAGCGGGTGGCGCGGGTGGTGGAGCTGGTGGAACGCGAGATAGGCCGGTGAGAGGGTCGGGGGCCAAGGGCCAGGGGCCAAGGGGTGGGTCAGGGGAAGCACTCGGCGCACCCTCGACCCA
>JAICNG010000118.1 GCA_025931335.1 Gemmatimonadaceae bacterium
CAGACGAGTCCGGCCCTCGCCTCGGGGACGCTCCTGCTCCGCATCGTGCGGGCAGTCCTGCCGGTGATCACGCTCTACGTCGGCAAGCTGATCATCGACGAAGTGATCGCGCTGGCGTCGACGCCCGAGATACCGGCGACCGTCGGCGCATGGCTCGAAAGCGGCCTGCTCGACCGCCTGGCAATGCTCCTCGCGGCCGAGCTCGCGCTCGCGGTGGTGTTCGACGTGCTCGGCCGCGTCGTGGCGCTGCTCGATTCGCTCCTCGCGGAGCAGTTCTCGAACATCACGAGCGTGCGGCTCATGGAGCACGCCGCCACGCTCGACCTCGAGGACTTCGAGGACAGCGAGCTGCAGGACCGCCTCGACCGCGCGCGACGGCAGGCCTCGGGGCGCATGACCCTAACGAGCCAACTCTTCGGCCAGGCGCAGGACGTCGTGACGATCATCGCCTTCGGGGCGGGCCTCGCGGCGTACGCCCCGTGGCTGATCCCGCTGCTGCTGATCGCGCTCGTCCCCGCCTTCGTCGGCGAAGCGCATTTCAATGCCCAGTCCTACGCCTTGACCTACTCGCGCACACCGGAACAGCGCGAGCTGGACTACGTGCGCCAAACGGGCGCCAGCGTGGAAACGGCCAAGGAAGTGAAGATCTTCGGGCTGAACGCGTTCCTCATCGATCGCTATCGCGAGCTGGCGACGCGCTTTTATCAGGGGAATCGCCGACTCGCCATTCGCCGCGCCACGTGGGGGAGTGCGCTGACGGCCATCGGGACGGTGGGATATTACGTCGCGTACGCCTATCTCGTGTGGCGAACGCTGGCGGGCGCGTTCACGATCGGCGACCTCACCTTCCTCGCCGGATCGTTTCGCCGGTTGCGCACGCTGCTCGAGGGCCTGCTGGTCGGCTTCTCGCAAACCGCGGGACAGGCGCTCTACCTCGACGATCTCTTCTCCTTCTTCACCATCGAGCCGGAGATCCGCTCGCATCCGAGCGCGCGCCCGTTTCCCGTTCCCATTGGGGAAGGTTTTCGCTTCGAGGACGTCGGCTTCATCTATCCGGGCGCGGAGCGGTGGGCGGTTCGGCATCTCGACTTCACGCTACAGGCGGGGGAGGTGCTCGCGCTGGTCGGCGAGAACGGTGCCGGCAAGACGACGCTCGTGAAGCTTCTCGCGCGACTCTACGATCCGGACGAGGGTCGCATTCTGCTCGATGGGCACGACCTGCGCGAGTACGACCTCGAGCAGCTGCGCGCGAACATCGGGGTGATCTTTCAGGACTTCGTGCGCTATCACCTGACGGCTGCCGAGAACATCGCGGTGGGTCGCATCGAGGCGCGAGCCGATCGCAAACGCATCGAGGCCGCCGCCGAGCGCAGTCTCGCCGACGAGGTCATCCGGCGCCTGCCGGCCGGATACGATCAGATCATCGGGAAGCGGTTCCGGACGGGCGTGGAGCTCTCGGGGGGTGAATGGCAGAAGATCGCCATCGCACGTGCGTACATGCGCGACGCGCAGCTCCTCATCCTCGACGAGCCCACGGCCGCGCTCGACGCGCGCGCAGAGTTCGAGGTCTTTCAGCGATTCAAGGAGCTGAGCGCCGGCAAGACGGCGGTGCTCATCTCGCATCGCTTCTCGAGCGTTCGCATGGCCGATCGCATCCTCGTGCTCGCCGACGGCGAGATCGAGGCGATGGGCACGCACGAGGAGCTGCTGGCGCGACGCGGTCGTTACGCCGAGCTATTCGAGCTCCAGGCCGCCGGGTACCGTTAACCTGGGACGTTCATTCATGCTGCTGAAGGACAAGTCCGCCATCGTCACAGGCGCGGCGTCGGGCATCGGGCGGGCGGTGGCGATCGCGTACGCCCGGGAGGGCGCGCGGGTCATCGTCTCGGACATCGCGGAGGAGGGCGGCCAGGAGACGGTGCGCCTCGTGCAGCGCGCGACACCGGGCGCGCAGGTCGCGTTCGTCCGCGCGGACGCGTCGAAGCCGGCCGACCATGAAGCGCTGGTCCAGGCCGCGGTGGATCGCTTTGGCGCGCTGCACGTCGCCTGCAACAACGCCGGCATCGGCGGCGAGCTCAACTTCGTCGGCGATCTCAGTGTCGCGGGGTGGCAGCAGGTGATCGACGTGAACCTCTCCGGTGTCTTCTACGCCATGCGCGCGCAGATCCCGCGGATGCTGGAGGCCGGGGGCGGCACGATCGTGAACATGGCGTCGATCCTGGCGCAGGTGGGAACGAAGGGGGCCGCCGGATACGTCGCGGCGAAGCATGGCATCGTCGGCCTCACGCAGGCGGCGGCGCTCGAGTACGCCGCGCAGGGAATTCGCGTGAATGCCGTCGGTCCCGGATACATCGATACGCCGCTGCTGGAGTCGATTCCACCGAAGACGCGCGCGGGGCTCGTCGCTCTCCACCCGATCGGCCGGTTGGGCCGATCGGAGGAGGTAGCGGATCTGGTCGCCTGGTTGAGCAGCGCCCAGGCGAGCTTCGTCGCCGGCGCCTATTACCCCGTCGACGGCGGGTATCTCGCGAGCTAGGCGGTGAAGGCCGGTGCTACTGCGGGGATGCGGTGCGGGTCATCGCGACTTTTCCGCTCTCGAGCGCCGGCGCCGGCGGCAGTCCCGTCACCCGGAGGATCTCCTGCTCGTCGAGGGTCTCGCGGGCGAGCAGCGCCTCCGCCAGCGCATCGAGCTCGCGTCGGTGCTGGGTGAGCAGGCGTCGCGCTTCCTCGTGGCTGTCGGCGATGATTCGCAGGACCTCGGCATCGATCGCGCGCGCCGTCTCCTCGCTGAACGACTGCCCGCCTCCGTAGCCGCCTAACGTGGCGAGGTAGGGGTTCTGAGCCGGCGCGAGCTGGACCATCCCCAGGCGGTCGCTCATCCCCCACCGCGTCACCATCGCGCGCGCGAGGTTCGTCACCTGCTCGATGTCGTTCTCGGCGCCCGTGGTCCGCGTCCCGAACACGATCTCCTCGGCGGCGCGCCCGCCGAGCATGCCGACGATCTTGCCGCGCAGGTATGCCTCGGGGTAGTTGTACCGGTCGGCGTCGGGGCGCTGATAGGTCACGCCTAACGCCTGTCCGCGCGGAACGATCGTCACCCGGTGCACCGGATCGGCCCCCGGCACCACCAGGCCGAGGATCGCGTGCCCACCCTCGTGATAGGCGATCCGCTCGCGATCCTGACGGCTCATGATGATCGGTCGCTCGGGGCCGAGCACGATCTTCTCGAGCGCGTCGAGAAAATCCACCTGGCGAACGCTGTCCTGCTCGCGCCGGGCGGCGAGCAGCGCGGCCTCGTTGACCAGATTCCTGATGTCCGCCCCCGAGAGTCCCGGGGTCGTGGCGGCGAGCTCCTGGAGCGAGACATCCGACGAGAGCGGGACGCCGCGCGTGTGAACCTTGAGAATCGCCTCTCGACCACGCTTGTCGGGCAGATTCACGACCACGCGACGGTCGAAGCGCCCGGGGCGAAGCAGCGCCTTGTCCAGCACATCCGGCTGATTGGTGGCGGCGAGTACGATGATCCCCTCGCGACTCGAGAAGCCGTCCATCTCGGTGAGGATCTGATTGAGCGTCTGTTCCTGCTCGCTCGAGCCGCCGATCGCCATCTGTCCGCGCGCGCGGCCGATGGCGTCGAGCTCGTCGATGAAGATGATCGCCGGGGCGTGCTCGCGCGCTTGCTTGAACAGATCGCGGACGCGCGCGGCTCCTACACCGACGATCATCTCGACGAACTCCGATGCACTGAGCGAGAAGAAGGGGACGCCCGCTTCGCCGGCGACCGCGCGCGCGAGGAGCGTCTTGCCCGTACCCGGCGCGCCGATGAGGAGCACGCCCTTGGGGGCGGTGCCTCCCAGACGCGTGTACTTCTGCGGGTCGCGCAGGAAGTCGACGATCTCGACGAGCTCGTTCTCCGCTTCGTCGATGCCGGCCACGTCGTCAAACGTGACTTTGCCGCTTTCGGCTTGATCGAAGCGGCGCGCTCCGCTCTTCCCCATCCCGCCGAGCAAGCCGCCGCCCAGCGCGCCTCCCTGTCTGGCGGCGCGCCGATAGATCCAGACGTAGAAGAGGATGAGCAGCAGCGCCGGGCCGAAGCCGAACAGAAAGGTGAGGATCGGGTTCCCCCCTCCCTCGATCGGCTCGGCGCTGATCTCGACGTCATTGGCGATGAGGAGCGCCTCGAGCCCGGGGTCGACGAACGCGGGGAGCGTGGTCGCGAAGGTGGTGCCGGTGCGCGATTTCGCCGTCGCCGACGTATCCGACGCGGGCGGGTAGGTAACCGGCGAGCGAAACTGGCCCGTTAGGCTCTCGCCCCGGCTATAGATGCGCTCGACGTTTCCCTTCGTGACCTCCTGCTTGAAGAGCGTGTATGGGACGGTGACGGAGGATTCGCCCCCGGGGAAGAGGAACCGAACCAGCAGGAAGTTGACGACGATGATGATGAGGAACGTGAGCCACGTTCGGCGGGGCGGCATCTGCGTGGCGGGCGGCGTTCCCTGCGGCGGTGTTGGGGGAGCGCCGGGTCGCGCCGGGGGTGGACCGGAGCTGCCGTGGGTTCGCTGGAGGTCTGCGCTTCGTCTCGCCAAAGGCGCTCCATGATGTGATTCGTCAGCGCGCAGGGTCGAGCCACTGGAGGGGTTCGTCATCATCGCCCACACCGCCGAACGCCATCGCGACGTCGCACGGAGAAACATACCGGTGCTCCGTCCCATTGAAAACCTTGCGCAGGACGGGCGTGGTCGCATAATCGGCGTGCGCTTCCGAAGGCGAGCGCACCTTTTGGAGGATAGTTGGCCGGAGGGCGGTGGCGTCTGGGGGCATCGCCAGCCGGATGACGGTCGGCCCGCTCGCCGCCCGGAACCTGCGCGTAGCGCGATTCATGCACTTCGAACGCGCGTGCTGACGTCACGGCACGCGAGTCCCGCCGTTGGGTCGCCGGACCTGCTCTGAGTGGTGCGCATAAAGAAGTCCCATGTGATCGCCGCGGTCGCGCACGCGCCGCGGCTCCGCTGGACGTCTGAGCGTTGTCTCGCGGGCGTCCTGTTCACGCTTGCGAAAACCGGGGGGATTCCCTGATCGGCCAGTGCCGTGGCGTTAACCGTCCGTGAGGCGCCCTAACTGGTGTCTTGACATTCAGTGTGGTAACACATATCTTTCCTTGCCACCATCAGGCTCGAGGACAGTCGCCATCGCATCAGGTGTTATCACACACGCTGTCGACACACGCCTTCTTCACGGAGACCGCCCATGACCACCACCATCGAACGCGAAGTCACCCCGCAGACGCAGACCGTCTGGACCATCGACCCCGCTCATACCGAGGTCGGGTTCTCGGTCAAGCACCTCATGATCTCGACCGTGCGCGGCCGATTCGGGGACGTGCGCGGCACGATCACCGTCGACGGCTCGGATCTCACCCGCGCGTCGGTCGAGGCCGAGATCGCGACGGCGACGATCGACACGCGACAGGAGCAGCGCGATGCGCACCTGCGCTCCGCCGATTTCTTCGAGGTCGAGACGTACCCGACGATCACGTTCAAGAGCCGCGGCGTGCAGCGAATCAAGGGCGACCGCTATCGCATCGTCGGTGACCTGACGATTCGCGACATCACGCGCGAGGTCGTGCTCGAGGGGACGGACGAAGGACGGGGTCGCGATCCGTGGGGCGGCGAGCGGCTGGCCTTCAGCGCCGCGGCCGCAATCGACCGCCGCGACTTCGGTCTCACCTGGAATCAGGCGCTCGAGACGGGCGGCGTGCTCGTGAGCAACGAGATCAAGATCTCGATCGACGTTCAGGCCGTGAAGGCGGCGTGACGATCAACGCGGGAGCGGCCATCGGTCGCTCCCGCATGTCCGGTCTTGTTCCCTCAATCGTCGACGGGCCGCCGCGCCGCGCGCGCAAACGCGCGACGGCTCGCCTGTTCGACATCCTCCCGCCATTGCCGGTAAACGCGCACGAAATGCCGGGCGGCGGGCGTCAGAGCCGCCCCGCCGCGCTGTGCCCCGCCGCGTCGAGTCGTCAGCATCGCGGTTCCGAGAATGCGCTCCATCTGTCGGATCCGATTGAGCGAAGTGCGGTAGCTCAGTCCCGTTCCCCGACAGCCGCCACGGATGGTACCCTCTCGCGCGATTCCCTCGAGCAGGCGGATGTACCGCGGTCCGACCAGGAACGCGCCATCCCAGCTGAGCCAACCTTTGAGATTTTGCCGTGGCCCGGCCGAGATCCAGGGTACTCTCCGCGCCGGCGCTATCGCTGTGCCCGCTGCCCGAATGCCGTCACCGCCTCGGACACGTGGTCGGCAACACACAGCCCTGGGTCGCTGCCGGGAACGTACCACTCGCGCATCTCGCGCCGCAGGACGGGGAGGAGCTCGTCCGCGCGGCGACTGCGCGCTTCTCTCACGAGCACCGACGCGCACCCGTTCTTGCTCGTGTACGGAACGCGCGCATCGAACAGCCGCCACCGCCGGTGCGCACTTCGACGCCAGGAAGCAATCCGAGCGCTTCGTCGAGCGTGCGGGCGCCGGACGCCTCGATGTCGTCGGACGTGACCGTGCGGACGGTCGCGCCCGCCTCCGACACCGGTCGCTCCGCCGAGACAATGACCTCGCCGAGGGGGTAGGGTGGTGGGGTTTGCGCGCTGGCCGTGGCGGCCATTCCACTGCCGGCCGCGGCTGCCGCGGACGCCCTTCGCGCGTTGAACCAGACGGCTGACAAGGGATCCCCGGGGTCGCAATCTCGGCGAACCTACGCCACGTCCTGCCGATAGGCAATGTGATTCACATCGCGGCGGCCTGTTCTCCGGCCGCTGGAGGGCGAGTCCGCGACTGCCGTTCGGCGAGGCGCTCCACCCGGTCTGATCCTTGCGCTCGGTCGCAAAACGGTGCGGCCGCACCAACAGGAATCCCGGATGTAGTTTCGTCGCGATCGGGTTCGGAGACTACGGAAGGGGGGTGGCACCGTTCATCCGGCATGCTTTCGGCGACCTTTTCCCGATTTGCGCGACGGCTCTTCCGTGACCGACACGATTGACAGCGCCGCCGCCGTCGGTGAGCTCTCCCGTGCGCGAATCGGAATCCCGGGTATCGACGAGATCCTGCACGGTGGTCTGCCGCGGAACAGGATCTTCCTGATCGATGGGGTCCCCGGAACGGGGAAGACGACGCTCGCCCTCCACTTTCTTCTCGAGGGGCTCGCACAGGGCGAGCGGGGACTCTACGTCACGCTGTCCGAAACGAGCGAAGAGCTCCGGGCGGCAGCCGATTCGCATGGCTGGTCGCTGGACGGGATCACGATCGTCGAGCTGTCTGCCCTCACGGGTGCGGGCTCGGACGAGGCCTACACGCTATTCCATCCTGCGGAGGTCGAGCTCCAGCAGACGGTGGAAATCGTGCTATCCGAGGTCGAGCGACATCAGCCACAACGCGTCGTCTTCGACTCGCTCAGCGAAATGCGAATGCTGGCGCGCGACGGGCTGCGTTTCCGTCGCCAGATCCTGGCGCTCAAGCAGTTCTTCGCGGGGCGCGCCTGCACGGTACTGCTCCTCGACGATCGCGCGCATCCAGAAGGCGATCTGCAGCTGCAGAGCCTGGCGCACGGCGTGATCCTGCTCGAGCACCTCGCCATGGATTACGGTGCCGAGCGCCGGCGCCTCCAGGTGATGAAGCTGCGCGGTGCGCGGTTCGCGGGCGGCTTCCACGACTTTCGCATCCGAACCGGCGGGATCGACGTCTATCCGCGCATTCGGACCGACGGGCGAGCTGCGCCCACGGCGGATGCCCCGCTCCAGAGCGGCTCTCATGAGCTGGATGCTCTCATCGGTGGGGGGTTGGAACGTGGAACGAGCACCCTGTTCATCGGTGCGGCAGGGACGGGAAAATCGGTGCTGGCGATGCAGTTCGCGCTGACCGCCGTCGCACAGGGCGGGCGCGTTCGCGTTTTCATGTTCGACGAGCGCATCACGACGGCGATGATTCGGGCCAAGGGACTCGGCCTCGACCTCGAGACGCCGATTGGGGACGGGCGACTGAAGCTGTCCCCGATCGAGCCCACGCAGATGTCCCCGGGAGAGTTCGTGCACGAGGTGGTCCGCGCCGTGGAGGAAGACTACGTCTCCCTCGTGGTCATCGACTCGATCAATGGGTTCATGCAGGCAATGCCGCACGAGCGGCTGCTCACCGTTCAGGTGCACGAGCTCCTCAGCTACCTGTCGAGTCGTGGGGTCAACGTGGTCATGACGCTGGTCCAGCGGGGGATCTTCGGCGCGCCGGTCTCCGAGGCCGCGGAAGTCAGCTACCTCGCGGACGCCGTCGTGCTGCTTCGCTACTTCGAGCACGCCGGCACCGTCCGCCGCGCCATTTCCGTCGTCAAGAAGCGCAGTGGCGTCCATGAGCAGACGATTCGCGAGTTCCGCGTCGAGCTCGGCGGCCTTCGTGTCGGCGAGCCGTTGACCGAGTTCCGCGGTGTCCTCACTGGAAACCCCGAGTACCTCGGGGAGATGGCGCCGTTGATGGGGGAAGACGGCAGTTGAGCGCCCCCGTGATCCTCGATGGGTCTCGGACCGTCTCCGGCGAGGTGGCCGTTCTCGCGCCGACCGGGCGGGACGGCTCATTGTCGGAGCGCGTCCTCGGCCGCTGGGGGCTGCACACCGTGGCCTATCCCGACATCGACGCGCTCTGTCTCGCGGTGCGGCGGGGGGTGGGAGTCGTGCTGGTGTCCGAGGAAGTGCTCGTACCGCAGTCGCGCGCGCGGCTCCTCGCGGAGCTCGACGCGCAGGCGTCCTGGTCCGACGTCCCGGTCATCATCCTGACGGCCGAAGGCGAGCTCTCGCGGATCATCGCCGAAGGGATCGAGGCGATCGCCGCGCGCGGCAATGTCACGCTGCTGGAGCGCCCCGTCCGCGTGGCGACCCTCGTCACCGCGCTTCGCTCGGCGTTACGAGCGCGCGAGCGGCAGTACGAGGTGCGCGACTCGCTGCGCGAGCTTCAGGTGGCGCGCGAAGCCGCGGAGCTGGCCAACCGGTCGAAATCGGAGTTTCTGGCCGTCATGAGCCACGAGCTCCGCACCCCGCTGAACGCGATTGGAGGGTATGTCGCACTCCTGGAGCTCGGCGTCCGCGGCCCGGTCACCGAGGAGCAGCGCATCGACCTGGAGCGCATCCAGCGGAGTCAGCGTCACCTGCTCGGGTTGATCAACGAGGTGCTGAACTACGCGCGGATCGAGACGGGCAACATTCAGTACGACATTAGCGTCGTGGCCGTGGACGAGGTGCTGAGCATCGCGGAGTCACTGGTCGCGCCACAGGCGGGTGCGCGGGGCCTGCATCTCGATCGCGATCGATGCGACGCGGGCATCACCGTAGCGGCCGACCGCGACAAGCTTCAGCAGGTGCTCCTGAATCTCCTCCCCAATGCCATCAAGTTTACCGGGGTGGGCGGCCACATCCGGCTGGGCTGCGACGTGTCCGCCGACACGGTGGCGATCCGGGTGACGGATACCGGTTCGGGGATCGCGGCTGAGAAGCTCGACGCGATCTTCGAGCCGTTCGTTC
>JAICNG010000019.1 GCA_025931335.1 Gemmatimonadaceae bacterium
CGCACGTTGCGGAGGGCAACGGTCACGGCATCCTGGGCCTCGGCGACGCTCACCCCGGGCCGCGGCTTCACGACGATCCAGAGCGCATTCGTCTTGTCGATCGTGTACTGGTGATCCGCCAGGCGGAACGGGATGATGGCGCCGACTTCCTGCCCGGGGGGAGCGAAGATGTTCTCCGGGGGCACGTACAGTCCGATCACCTGGGCGGGACGCCCCGCGACCTGCACCCGGGCGCCTAACGGGTCGACGTAGCCGAAAATGCGCTGCGCCATCCCCTCATCGAGGACCACTACCGACGCGCCACTCGCCAGCTCGGCCGGCGTGAACCATCGCCCTCGAACGAGCTCGCCTCCCTGAACCTCCTGGTACCGCTCGTCCGCGCCGAAGAACGTGATCGTCTGGGTGCGTGCGCCGCGATACTCCAGTCGCCCGAAGAGCTGCGCCCAGATCGCCGCGTAGTCCACCTCGGGCAGCCGCGCGATCCGTTCCGCCTCGCGCGCGGAGAGATCGGGCCGGATGCGCACTGCCTTCGGGAGCTGATCCGGGTTGAGCGGCGTTTGCGAGAAGTACTTGATGACGTAGAACGTCGTCGGCCCCGCGATCTCGATGGTGTGGACGATCTGCTGGCGGATCCCCTGGACGATCGCCGCCATCGCCATCACCGTCGATACGCCGATCACGACGCCCAGGACGGTGAGGCTCGAGCGAAGCTTGTTGGCGCGCAGCGTGTCGAGCGCGATGCCGATGTTCTCGGCGAGCGTGTCGCCGCGAACGGTGGTGAGCGCTCCGCGAACGGACTTCATTCGGCGCGCAAGGCGGCGATGGGGTTGAGACGCGCCGCACGCGATGCGGGATACACGCCGAACAGCACGCCGACGCCGGCGCCGAGCGCCAGCGCGAGGGCCACCGACCACCAGGTGACGCGGGCCGGCAGGGGGGAGACCGCCGCCACCAACTGCGCGAACGCCCACCCCGCGGCCACCCCGCCAATCCCCCCCAGGGCCGCCAGCGCTATGGCCTCGGCGAGAAACTGCCGGCTGATGTCGCGCGCTCGCGCACCCACCGATTTGCGAATTCCGATTTCTCGCGTTCGCTCGTTCACCGCCATCAACATGATGTTCATGATGACGATGCCGCCGACGACGATGCCGATGGCCACGACGGCCGGAATCGCGCTGAACAGCACGCGCGTGAGCCGCTTCCAGAAATCGACGAGGGCGTCCGCCGTCTCCACCGAGAAGTCGTTGTCTTCCCCGGGCCGCAGACCGTGCGCGATGCGCATCGCCTCCTCGGCGCGCTGCATCCCGCCCGCGACGTCGGCCGCTTCGGCCATCTTCACGGATACCGTCGTCGTTTGCCGCCGCCCGTACAGCGCCTCGAACGAGCTGAGCGGAAGCATGACGAAGCCGTCAAACGATTGGCCGAGTACGCGCCCCTTCTTCTCGACGACGCCGACCACCTCGAAGCGCTGGCCCCGGATACGCACGTAGCGACCGACGGCCTCCGCACCTTCGAAGAGGCGATCCGCGACGTCCCATCCGAGCACGACCACTGGCCGGCGCTCGCGCACGTCGATCTCGGTGAGCGGGCGGCCGTCGGCGAACCGGTAATCCTGCACCACCTGATACGGGGGCGTCACCCCGAAGATGAGCACGTCCCCGACGACGCGATCGCGCCATTCGACGTCGGACTGCGGCGTGGGCCATCCGGACGTGATTCCCACGGCGACCGCCTGGGGGAGAGCCGCCGCCACGGTGCGGGCGTCGTCAGCGGTGATGCGAGGGCGGCGCTGGATGCGTTTCCATTCCTCGTCGTCGAAGAACCCGACGCGGATGGGGATGCGCCTCACCTGGAAGGCATTCGCGCCGATGATCGCGTCGGCGATGTTCTCGCGGACGTAGGCGTTCATCCCCTGGATGATCGCCACGACCGCCACGAGAAACGCGACCGAGACAACGATGCCGAGCGTCGTGAAGAACGACCTCAGCGCGTTCGCGCGCAGCTGGGTAAGCGCGACCTTGATGACGTCCGCATAGCGCATCGTTGTGTCAACGATCGGCGCTCGCCAATCGTGTCACAAGGACTTGCGCGCGGCGCTAGCTCGTCTTCTTCTTCGGCTTGGTGCTCGAGCGAGCGGGAGCCTTGGCCGGCGTTTTCGCCGGCGCCTTGTTGGTCGTGGGAAGGGACACGCGTGCTGCCAGCGTCGCGCTCGCCCCGCTGCCGATCACGCGCGCGACGAGCGACTGCTCGACCGCATCGCGTCCCAGCGTCCACCGCGTGCGAGCGCGGCCCTTTTCGTCGGTGACCACCCGCGCGGGCGACAACGCGCCCGAGGTCGCCTTGAACGTCACCGTGGCTCCCTTCACGACGTTACCGAACTCGTCCGTGACACGGGCTTCCACGCCGCTTCCGAGGAGCTTGCCAGGCGTCCCGACGGCCTGCTTCGGCGTCAGCTCGATTGCCGATGCCGTTCCCGGTCGCGCGGTTGCGCTCACGATCAGAGGCCGCGCGATGCCTTCCACACGCACCGACATGGTGTGCGGCCCCGGCTCCCGGTCGAGTGTCCAGAGGGCGCGCGCGACGCCGGTCGTGTCGGCCATGATCGCCGAGTCGGCGACCGAGCCTTGCACGGGTGCGAAGTAGACGACGGCGCTGGGCACCGGGTTGCCGGCGTGATCGAGCACCTTGATCGCGACTTTTTTCGCGAGCGCCGCGCCCACCGTGCCGGTCTGCGTATTGCCGCCCACGATCCACGCCGTCGACGCGGTGCCTGGCTTCGCCGAGGCAGCGATGACGACGGGCGGGACCGCACGGGTCGTCCCCACCTGTGCTCTCACGCGCTGCCGCCCAGCGCGATTGGAGAGCGTCCATTCCACGCGCGCCTCCCCGAGCGAGTCCGTGCGAGGCGAGAGCGGCGTGAGCGTTCCGCCGTCGAGCGCAACCCAGGTGACGGGAACGTCGGTGAGCGGGCGGCCGGCGGTGTCGGTCACGCGAATGGCGACGGGCCGAGCGAGCTTCGCGCCGATGTCCGCCATCTGGCCGGTGTCCAGCGCGACGATGCGGGTCTCCGCGGCGATCGGCTCGGCATCGGCGGTCACCGCGAGGGCGCTGTCGATACCCTCCGCCAGGACCAGCAACCGGCGCGATCCAGGGATTGGCCCCATTCGCCACACCGTCTGAGCACGTCCGTCGGCGTCGGTGACGGCCGTGTCGGGCTCCGCCGCTCCCTCACCACCCTCGAGGCGAAAGCGAACCTTCGCTCGGGGAATCGGGAGGCCATGACGCGAGACGACGCGAACGACGACGGGCAGCGGGAGCGCCGCACGCGCCGGCGCACGCTGATTGTCGCCGGATGCCACGCGCAGGGCGAAGGCGGTTGGAATGACGGTGACAGGCGCCTGCGCGCGGACGCCATCGATCGTCGCTTCGAGAATTGCCCGCCCGGGACGCACCGCCCTGAAGAGGCCGTTCGAGTCGACGGCGACGATGGCGCTGTCGGTCGTTCGCCATTTCGCGAACATGCCCGGGATGACGTAGCCGCGCCGATCGACGCCACGCGCCGAGATGGCGCGTACCTCGCTGTCGCGCATGACGATGTCGCTGTCGCCGGCAACCCGAACGCTGGCGACGTACGGGCGGACGACGACGCGTGACCGCGCCACCAGCCCTCCGACGGTCGCGGTGACCGTCGTGACTCCGGGGGCATGCGCGATGACCGCGCCACTCTCGGTGACGGACGCGATCTCGGGGTGGTCGCTGATCCAGTTGAGCGAGGCGCCGACGAGCGCGCTTCCGCTCTTGTCCTTGACGGTCGCCGTGAGCTGTAGCGTGTCGTTCAGGGCGTCGGCCGTATCCGCGCTCGGGGAGATGCCAACCCACACGGCGCCGATGTCGCCGACGGTGAGGTGCGCGGCATCATCGCCGATCACCCCGTACGCGCGCGCGAACGACAACACCGAGACGAGCGCGGCCAGCGTCGACACCGTTTTTGCGAACGATGACGTCGCCTTCGTGACCGACCGGTGGGTGACTGGAAGCTTGCTGCGGGGGACGCTCTCGCTCATACGGGGAGGACTGGATGAGCGAGGCTGCGGTCACGGAAAACCGGGGGATCGAAGGTGTCAAAGGGGTCGAGGGATCGAAGGGGAACTTCAGACTCGCGCGTAACTTACAACGCGCCATTGAAGTTCCCCTCGAACGCCATCGATCCCGTCGATCCCGTCGGCCCCTCAGCTATTCGTACCTCAGCGCCTCCACCGGGTCCAGCCGCGCCGCGCGCATGGCCGGCAGGATGCCGAAGAGGATCCCCGTCGCCGCGCTGCCGGCCACCGCCACACCGATCCAGAACGGGGTCATCGCCGCCTCGATCGGCGTGTTGCTGCGCACGATCCAGGTGACCACCGCTCCCATCGCGAGCCCTACCGCGGCGCCCACGCCGGTGAGCGTGACGGCCTCGACCAGGAACTGCCACATGATCGTCAGGCGCGTCGCGCCCAACGCCTTTCGCACGCCGATCTCCCGGGTGCGCTCGGTGACGCTGATCATCATGATCGCGATCACGCCCACACCGCCCACGATCAGGCCGATCGCGGACAGCACGAACATGACGATGAAGAACACGCCGGTCAGCTTGTTCCAGAACTCGAACAGCTTCTCCTGGGGCGTGACGAAGAACGTGTTCTCCTCCGCCGGGCCCAGCCCCCGAATCGACCGCAACCGCGCGATCACGTCGTCCATCGCGACGTCGCGGGCCACCCCATCCACCGGCTTCACGGTCATGTCGGCCCAGCGCGTCCATACCGCCAGGTGGCGCCGGCCCGATTCGAACGGCACGATCGCGCGGGGCCGGTCGCCCCCTTCACGCCCCGGCGTTCCGAGGAAGCTCGCCTTGTAGTGGTAGAGGCCGATCACCCGGAAATGCTGCCGATTGATCGTGATGAACTTGCCGATCGGGTCTGACTCGCCGAACAGCCGCTCCGCCATCAGGTCGTTGATGATGACGACACGCGCGCCGGTCTCGTTCTCGGCATAGGTGAAGCTGCGTCCCGGCGAGATGTCGCCCCCATCGACGTCGGTCCATCCCGGCGTGTACAGGTCGAGCAGTCCGCCCTTGAGCTGACGGTCCTTGAACTTGAACGTCGCCGACGTGCCCACGTGGGTGGTGACGCCGCGAATACTCGAGAGGCGGGCGAGCGCATCCCCCTCCTCGGTGGTGAGCGGCGGGTAGTGGATCCAAGGGCAGGTCTCGTCGGTTCCGTCGCAGACGTTGAAGTCGATCGGAAACTTGTAGATGAAGAACGACGTCGGCCCCGCCGCCTCGAAGTCACGGGCGACGCTGCGATTGATGCCGTAGATGGCGGCCGAGATGGCGACGACGGTAAAGACGCCGATGGCGACGCCGAGAATGGTGAGGGCGGCGCGCACCTTGTTCGACCGGATCGAATCGAACGCGATGCCGACCCCCTCGAGCAGGTTGAAGATGCGAGCGGAGATGCTCATCACAGCTCCTGTCGCAGCGCGACGATTGGATCGAGCCGCGCGGCGCGCGCGGCCGGGTACATGCCGGAGACAATCCCGACCCCGGCGCCGAGGATGACGGCGGTGACGACCGACCACGGGGCGACGCTCGCCGGCATGGGGCTCGCCTGCTCGACGATCGCCGCCAGTCCCATTCCGAGCAGAATGCCGAACGCCGCGCCGATGGTGCTGAGCGTCGCCGCCTCGACGAGGAACTGCGAGAGGATGTCTCGCCGGCGTGCCCCGAGCGATTTGCGGATGCCGATCTCGCGGGTGCGCTGGGCCACGGCCACCAGCATGATGTTCATGATCACGATCGCCCCCACGAGAAGCCCGAGGGCCGGCAGCACCACCCCCGCCATGACGAGAATGTTCTCGATCTTCGCCCAGAACGTGAGCGCCGACTCCGTCGTCTCGATGGAGAAATCGTCAGGCTGGGACGGGCGGAGCTTGTGCCGCCCACGCATGACCTGGCGCACGCGCTCCATCCCCTCCTGCATCCCCAGCATCGAGTTCGACTTGAGGATGATGCCGTCGATCACGCCGAACCGGCGATTGAGCAGTCGCGCCATGGGCGAGTTCATCGGCGCGACGACGAACTTGTCCACCGACAGGCCGAAGACGGAGCCCTGCTCCTCCATGACGCCGATGATGCGATACGGCACGCCCCCGATGCGGAGCTCGCGGCCCAGTGCCTCGGTCGTGGGGAAGAAGCGCTTCTTCACATCCTGACCGATGACGACGACCTTCGCGCCCATCGCGAACTCGTGCGGTGCGATGAGCCGGCCGCTCGCGGCGTTGAGGCTCCGGATCTCGAAGAACTGGCCGTCGACGGCGAATGCCTCGACATCGCGCGGCCGCATGTCCTTGGTGGAGACGGGGATGTTGTCGCGGCTCTCGATCGCCCACAGGATGTCGGGCGGGAGGGCGGCGACTACCGGCTCCACGTCGTGTCGCATGATGCGCTGCCGGCGTGCGTACGACCGCCACTCCTCGTCCGTCGTGTTCATCTCGAAGTACGGACGGTGCCGCAGCGTGAAGGTGTTCACGCCCATCAGCTTTCCGGCGAATTCCTCCTCCATGTACCGGCCCATGCCGTTGATCACGGCGACGACCGCGATGAGGAACATGACGCCGATCGTGACGCCGAGGAGCGTGAAGAAGCTCTTCAGCTTGTGCGCCCGGATCTGCGACAGGGCGAGGCGGATGGCTTCGAGGAATGACACGTCAGTGCGCCGCTTGAGCGAGGGCGACGCGCGCGGCGAAGGTGTCGCGGCGCTCGTCGGATGAGATGCGCCCGTCGCGGAGCACCACGATGCGTCTGGCGTTCGCCGCGATGTCCGCCTCGTGCGTCACCATGATCACCGTCTGGCCTTCCGTGGCCAGCGACTCGAACACCCGCATGATCTCCGCCGACGTTCCCGAATCCAGATTCCCGGTCGGCTCGTCGGCGAGCAGAATGGCCGGCTCGTTGACGAGCGCGCGCGCGATCGCGACACGCTGTCGCTGACCGCCCGACAGCTCGTTGGGACGGTGATGCGCCCGGTCGCCAAGCTGCACGCGCTCGAGCGCCGCCGTCGCGCGACGCTTCCGCTCCTGCGACGGAATGCCCGCGTACACGAGCGGGAGCTCGACGTTGTGGAGCGCCGTCGCCCGCGGAAGAAGATTGAACGTCTGGAAGACGAACCCGATCTCCCGGTTCCGGACGCGCGCGAGCTCATCGTCGCTCATGTCCGAGACCAGCATCCCGTTCAGCCAGTACTCTCCGGCCGTCGGCGTGTCGAGGCATCCAATCAGGTTCATGAGGGTCGACTTGCCTGAGCCCGACGGTCCCATGATCGCGACGTACTCGTTGCGCCGGATGGCGAGGTCCACGCCACGGAGGGCGTGGACGACCTCGCCCCCCATGTCGTAGTCGCGCTGAATGCCGCGCGTGACGATGACCCAGTCTTCCTCCGGCGCGAGTCCGGCGCTGCGAATGACCGCTTCGCGCTCCGCGGTACTGCTGACGGGCGTGTCGTAGTGCGTGCTCACGCTTTCGCTCCCTCGGCTGGCTTCTTCTCGTCCTGCTTCGCCTCGCGCACGGCCGCGCCGTCCTTGAGCTCGCGAATGGCCTGATAGCTCCCGGCGACGATCTTCTCGCCCGGCTGCAGACCGTCGATCACCTCGAAGTACTCCTCGCCGGCGATGCCGACGCGCACCGGGCGGAAGGACACCTTGTTGTCGGCGCCGACGATGAACACGCCCTCGACATCACGGTGCCCTATCTGCTTCGTTGGCTCCCGGCCCAGCGCAATGGCCGCCGAGTCGCTCGACTTCGACGTCTCGTGCTCGCGCACGGTGAGCGCGATGATCGGCACCGCCAGCACGTTCGCTCGCGTGTCGGTAATGATCTTCGCGGTGGCCGAGAAGTCGGGGCGCGTCTCTGACGGCGGGTTCATGAGCTGCACCCTGACTTCATAGTCCACGGCCTGATCCGAGCCTTGCGGCCCGGCCGCGGCCAGCTTGATCGAGCTGTTGGAGATCTCGACCACCCGGCCGACGAACGACGTGTCGGGGAACGCATCGATCTCGACCATCGCCGAGTCGCCGAGCGAGATGCGCGCGACGTCGGTCTCGTCGACCTTGATCTTCGTCTCCAGCACGCTCATGTCGGCGATCGTCAGCAGGGTGGCCGCGTCCATGTTGAACGTGCCGGGCACCGCCGTTTCGCCGAGCTCGACGTTCAGACGCGTGATGCGTCCGGCCATCGGCGCGAGGATGACGGTCTTGGCCAGGCTGGACCGCGAATCGCGCAGCGTCGCCGCCGCCTGCTCGACGTTGTGGCGCGCTGACTGATAGAGCGCCTCGTTCACCTCGAGCGTCGTCTTGAGCTGCTCGAGCTGCTCGGCGGACACGAGCGTGGGATTCGCTTTCCGGATTTCCTCGGAGCGCGCGAGGTTGCTGCGAGCCTGCTCGAGGTTGGCTCGCGCCTGTGCCTCCTGCGCGCGCGCCGCGGCAAGCCCGGCCTCGGCGCGCTGGACGCCGGCCTGGTATTGAACGGGATCGATCTCGAGGAGGAACTGGCCCCGTGAGACCATCTGCCCTTCCTTCACCGCCAGACGGACGATCCGGCCGCTGATGTCGGCGGTAAGATCGACCTTCGTGCGCGGCTCCACCTGGCCGCTGGCCGTCACCGACGCCACGAGATCGCGCCGCGCCACTTCTTCCATGCGGACTTCAGTCGCCTTGTTCCCCCGCTTCGACGCGGTCACGCCGACGCATGTCCCCACGACCAGGAGTACCCCGACCCCGATCCCCCACTTGGTCTTCCGGCTCATTGTGATCCTCGTTTAGCGAAGGGGGCGGCCGACCGCGTTCTCGAGCGCGGCCCACGCCTGATGGTAATCGTAGATGGCTGCAATTCGGTCCTGCTCGGCGCGCTCGAAGCTCGAGCGCGATTCCGCCAGCTCGACGAACGTCGCCGCGCCCACGCGATACCGCTCCTCGGTGAGACGCAGCTCCTCGCGCGCCTTGGTCGCGTTCTGCTCCTGCACTTCGCTTGCGCGCACCGCGGTGATGAGCGTGTAGTACGCCGCGCTCACGTCCGCCGTCAGGCGCAGCTCGTGCTGGCGCACCTGATAGCGTGCATCATCGCGGGTGGCCTGCGCAACCTGCACGCGCTGCTCGCGTGCGAACCCATCGAACAGCGGAAGGGAGACGCGCGCCTGGACACTGAACGGCTGCCGCGTGAAATCGAAGGGGAACCGGTCGTTCTCCCGGCGAATCGCTTCCTCATCCGCCGGACTGAACTGGAATTCGCTGTTGCAGAAGCCCGTGATCGGGCTCAGGCCAGCCCCCTGGCGAATCGAGTCGGTCGTGAAGCACTGGGCGCGCCCCTCGAGGACCTGGGATCGCTGCCCCTCGACCAGGAAGCGGTCGTTGGTGTACTGCTGCGTGTACCCGCCCCAGCCGGTGCTGAGGCTGAGCGTCGGGAGATACTGGGATTGCGCGCGGCGCACATCGAGCGAGGCCACTTTCTCTCGCGAACGGAACGCCCGCAGCGACGGATTCTCCTGGCGCGCGATCCCCATCACCTCATCGAGCGAGATATTCGGGGCCGTGACCGCGAACTGCGACGTGAGGCGGACGTTCGGTGGCTGCGCGACGCCCATACGCTCGAACAGACGCAGCTTGTCGACTTCGGCGGTGTTGCGCGCCCGCAGTGCGGCGACCTGCTGCGTGCCGAGGGCCACTTCGGCGCGCGTGACGTCGAGCTGCGTGCCGGAGCCGACGGCCGCGCGGGCGCGAGCGAGCTCGAGCTGCACTTCGGCGGTGCGTGTCAGCGTGTCCTGAAGGATGGCCTGGGCCTCGGACTTGAGCGCCGCGAGGTAGTCCTGTTTTACCAGCGCACGCAGCGTGTGACTCGAGCCGGCGATATCGGCTTCGACCGCGTCGCGACGCGCCGACTCCAGCCTGGGCGTGATGAACGTGGCCGGCCCAATGTCGTACTGCAGGCCGAGCCAGTACGAGGACTGGTAGACGTCGGAGCTGGTGCTGAAGTTCAGCCCCTGGAAGGGCTGTGAGCCCTCCTTCCGGTACTCGCTGCTGAAGGACAGGCTCGCGCTCGGCAACAGGGCGCCGTACGCCGCGCGGACGGAGGCGCTGGCGGCGCGGCGATCGTTGACGAGCTGGAGGTGCTGCGGATTATTGCGCTGGGCGAGCGCGATCGCCTCGTCAAGCGTGAGCAGGGCGCTCCGCGTCGTGTCAACGGCCTGCGCGGCCGCGGACACGGGCAAAAGGGCACTGCCGAGCGCGAGCGCGACGAGCACGGTGAATCGCATCGGGGGGAACCTCGGAGGAAGGACGTCTGAGCGTACGGGATGCTGCGGCGAGGGGTTTCACCGGCGGGCGCAGGATCGCAAAAACGAAAAAGCCCCGCGGCAGCGGGGCTTTTTCGTCTCCGGGCTGGCGATCAGCGAGGAGGATCGTCCCGTGTCGCGGTGATCCCGCGGCTCTCGAGCGTGACCTTGAGCACGCGCCCCTGCGCGTCGACCCAGATCCGCCGTGTCGCGCCGTCGGGCTCGGTCATGACATAACGAGTGGCGGCGATGCGGCTTCCGCTGATGGCCACCGCATCGGCGCCCTCGTTGTCTACGCGCATCGTCACTTGAACGTTGCGTCGCGGCACGACCACGGGCACAGCGCCCGTCCGCCCCGCGCGAGCGAGGAAGTAGTACTGGTGGAACACGTCGTCGTCGAGAATCAGGGCGCCGTCGGCGACGACGTACTCACGCGCCGACTCGCCGCGCGGGGTGCGCAGCTGCGCGCTGAAGCGCCCGCGTCCCACGCGTCCCTGAAGCCGCTCCTGCACGTCGGCGCCGACGCTGACCTCCACCTGGTAGCGCAGGGGCGCGCCGGCGGCGTCAGTCTGGAGTGCTGGCGACAGGCGGCGGTCGGTGTAGACGACCGTCGCGTTGGCGACCAGGACGTCGCCGCCGGGGTTCGCCGTGCGCCGGATGGCGAATTCCTCGCGACCGATCCGGGTCCCGTTATGCGAAATGGTGAAGCTCCCCTCGTCGACGACCGCAACCTGCGCGGTGGCCGGAAGGGCGAGTCCCAGAAACGCAATGCCCGCAATGAAATAACGCATGATGGTATGATACCCCACGGGCTGGTCTCGGTTCAGGCTTCAGGGGCCGGCGCGAGGAAGATCCGTTCGCTGATACGCTCGCGGAAGCGCTCGTACAGCGCCTGTCCCTTCGCCGACGAGGCGAGCGACGGCCTCCCGATCGATCCGGGACTCCCTTTCGGGACGCGCAGCGAACCACGCCGGTAACGTCGCATCGACTCGCGCGACATCATATAATCCTGCGCCAGATCGACGCGTACGAGCTCAGGCGCGAGAAACAGCAAGAGGGATGTATCGACCTCGTCACCATGCATGTGCTCCGCCTGTCCTTCGAGGAGGTCGGCGACGTTAATGGCGTAGATATCTACCACCCGAACGCGCGCGACCGATGTGATCACGGTCGCCAACGCCTCCTGGTGGGGGTCGTGCTCGTGGGCGGTGAGCAGGATGAACTCCCGGAAGCCCGTCGCCTCCCACGACGCGAGCAGGTCGTTGAGCATACGGTGCAGCGTCTTCTTGCGCACGGAGGCATTCCCGGCGAACGCCCGTTCGGTGACGACGTTCACCCCGTATTCGACCGTCGGAGCGCGCAGCACGCCGTACTCGGCCGACAGGTCATCGGCGAGACGCTCGGCGATGATGGTCGCGGTGCCGATGGGCAGATGCGGGCCGTGCTGTTCGCATGTTCCCACCGGTACGATGAGTCGGGGATCTTCGGCGAGAATCGCCGCGACCTGAGCGGGAGTCATCTCTTTGAGCCGGCGCGGCGTCGACGCGGCGGTGGGGAGGGGGACGGTCATTTCCATCGGTGAGGAAGTCCAACCAGAACGGCCCGCGCGCCTGACCGGCCTCGCGGCGGCGCGCGCCTGGACGTTGATGGTCGCCGCCGCGCTGCTGACCGCAGCGTTGTGGCTCCGCACGCCCGACGTACGGTACCTCGCTCCGGCGGCCATCGCCACCGTGGTGGCGGGGGTCCTGCTCGCCTTCGTGCCGCGACCGCTCCGCTCCTGGGGCGTGGCGACGGTGCTCGTGCTCGCGGTGTTCTGTGTCGCGGGCGCGATCTCCCAGCGCGAGCTGGCCCGGATCGAGCACGACTGGGAGCGCTACCGGAGTGAGCGGATCAGCCGCGGTGCCGAGCGTCTCGATCGCACGCTCGACAGCATCGAAGGCGCTTTGGCGCGGCGAGCGCAAACGGCGCTCGAGGCCCCTGTCGACACCGCCCGCGCGTTCGCGCACCTCGAGCGACTCGTCGCCGATGAGGGCGCGCAAACGGTGGCGGTGTACCATGCCGGCCGACCCCTCGCGTGGGCCGGACGATCGCGCGTGCGCACCGATTCCGTCGCCGGCGCCGGCGGGGTGATCTTCACCCCGTTTTACGTCACCCTGTACGCCTCCGCCGAGCGGGGGGAGCGGCGCGCCGTCGCCGCCGCGCTGGTTCACGCCGAGCCGCCCGCGGACCGGCTCGCGCATGCCGTCGACGAGCCGCTGGCGGCGCGGTCCGGGCTGCACGGGTTTCAATTCGCGCTTCCGACCGTTCGGGAGCTCGCGGAAAGCGCGCCGTACGTGGGCCGGGGCGGCGATACGCTCTTTCGCGTGCGGCCGCGCGTGCCGGCTCAGGGAGAGGCGGCGCTCATCGCCCTCGACCGCACACGCGAGCGGGGTGCGATCATGCTCGCCCTCGCGATCGTGCTCCTCCTGGCCGCGTCGTGGGCCCGGCTCCGCACGCTGGCGTGGCGGCTGGGGACGCTCGGCATCGCGCTCGCCTGCGTGGGGCTGGTCCCGTTAGGCACGTTCTCGAGCGACACCTCGCTGTTCGACCCCACCGTCTACTCGGCGACGCTCGGTGGGCCGTTCACGGCCAGCGTTGGCGCGCTCGCGCTCTCGAGCGCGATCCTCCTGTTGGCGCTCCTCACGGTGTTGCGGTCCCGGGCGCGTGCCTCGTGGCGCGTGGCCGCGATGCTGATCGTGGCGCTGGTGATGTCGCTCGGGCCCTTCCTGCTGCGGGACCTCGCGCGCGGCGTCACCGTGCCGACATCGGGAATCACGCTCGGCCTGTGGCTCTCGTGGCAGGTCGCGCTCTTCCTCGCCGCAGCGGCGCTGCTGCTCGGAGGCGCGGCGGCCGGCGGTGCCGTGCTCGGCGCGAACCGCGGGCTTCACCCCGCGATCGCACCGGCCCTCGCCGCGCTCGCCGCCCTCATTGGCCCGGTCGTGTGGGATGCTCCGGGCCGCTGGCCCGGGTGGTACCCCATCCTGTGGATCGCCGCGATCGGGGCGCTCGCGCTCACGCGCAGACACGTCGCGTTCATCGTCACCGCCGCCACAGTGGCCGCGTTCGGAGCGGCCACGCTCACGTGGGGAGCCGGCGTACGCGGGCGCGTTGCCCTGGCGAACGATGACGTCGGTGACCTCGCGACGCCCGATCCATACCCCGTGGCGCTGCTCGAGCGCCTCGCCGACTCCATCGAGATGAATCCCCCGGCGCTCACCGAAGCGGAGCTGTTACGGCGGTTCGTTCGCTCGGACCTCGCGGGGGCCGGATATCCGGTGTCGCTCTCGAGCTGGCTGCCGGACGGATTTCCCGGCGCGGTGCTGTCGCTCACGCCGATCGATGTCGACCAGCGTGAGGTTGGGCCGGTCGTCACCGATGCGCGCCGTCGCGGCGCGCGTGTGGTGCGACTGGTGCCGTCCACGCCCGGAACGAACACGATTCTCGCCGTGCCTCACGAGGGGGGAACGATCACGGCGGTCGTCGTCCAGCCGCGAACGCGTCTCATTCCCGACGATCCGTTCTACGTGCTCCTCGGGCTGGCGCCGCGCGAGCGTGGGGAGCCCCCCTATTCGCTCGCGCTCACCGATGTCGACACGCGAACGCCGCTTCCTCCGGCAGGCGAAACGCACTGGTCCCGGGACGCCTACGAGCTGCATGGCGACCGGATCATCGCGACGCCGAACGGGCCGGCGCGTGCGCACATCGAGGTCGAGCTGCGTCCCCTCGACCTGCTGCTGCAACGCGGAACGCTCGTCGTCCTGTTCGATCTCGTGTTGTTGCTCGGGCTGTGGACCCTCAGTGTCATCCCCGGAGGCGCGTTCGGGCGCTGGCTTCGCGCGCGCCGGCGGAGCTGGTCGCGATCCTACCGCGCGCGCCTCACCGTCGCCCTGTTTCTGTTCTTCGTGATTCCTGCCGGGGTGTTCGCGCTCTGGAGCTACCGGCGCCTCCAGGACGAAGTGCGTCACTCGCGCGAGCTGCTCGTGCGCGAGACGCTGCGCGCAGGCGCGGTCGCCGAGGACCTCGAGAAGCTCGAGGAGATCGGCGACCGGTTGCAGACGCCGCTCTTCCTCTATCGGGACGGTGCGCTGCGCCGTGCCAGCGCGGCGCTCCATGAGTCGCTGGCCGCGTTCGGGCGGTTCCTGCCCCGTGATGTACATCGTGCGCTGAGCCTCGGAGGGGAGGTCAACGCGAGCGAGGTGCTGTCGGTGGGAGGCGTCTCGACGCTCATCGGGTATCGTCTGGCCGCCGGCCTGTCGAGCGAGCGGGACGTGCTGGCGGCGCCGGCGCGCGGCGGCGAGGCGCTGCTGGAGCGGCGCCGACGCGATCTGGGGGTGCTCGTGATGTTCGCGACGGTGCTCGGTGCGCTGGGCGCGTTGTGGCTGAGCGGAGTGGCCGCGCGCTCGCTTGCGCAGCCGATAGGATCGCTTCAGGGCGCGGCACTCGCGATCGCCGGTGGTGACCGCGAGCCGCAGCTCGCTGGCGCGCCGCCGGAGGAGTTCGTGCCCGTGTTCTCCGCGTTTCGCCGCATGGCCGGCGATCTCGGGGAGAGCCGGGCCGCGCTCGAGGAGACCCAACGTCGCATTGCGGCGATTCTGCGGAACGTCGCCAGCGGCGTGATTGCCGTGGACCGGTCGCTCATCGTGACCCTGGCGAATCCGGCGGCCGACGCCCTGCTCGACCGCGCCATCCCCCCGGCGACCCTGCTCGAGGATGTCGCCCCCGACCAGCTCGTTGCTCGCGTGCGCGCGTTCCTCGACCACGCGGCCGACGAGGAAGAATTCGACGCGACGCTCGGCGAACGGCAGCTCCATGTTCGGCTCACGAGGCTCACCGGCGGTGTGGGAGGGGCCGTCATCACGCTGGATGACGTCACCGATCTCGCGCGCGCCCAACGAGTGCTGGCGTGGGGGGAAATGGCGCGTCAGGTCGCGCACGAGATCAAGAACCCGCTCACGCCGATTCGATTGGGGGTGCAGCACCTGCGCCGCGCGCGCGCGGATGCGCGAGCGGACTTCGACGACATTCTGGATCGCAACGTCGCCCGCATCCTCGCCGAGATCGACCGCCTGGATGAGATCGCGCGCAGCTTCAGCCGCTATGGCACCGCACCGGCCGAGCGGCTCGCCGCGGAGCCGACGGACGTCGCGGCGGTGGTGCGGGATGTCGTGGAGCTCGAGCGACTGGGCCGCGACGCGATCGAGTGGCGTGCGAGCGGCGTCGACTCGCCGGCCATGGCGCTCGCGCGTGAGGACGAGCTCCGCGAGGTGCTGATCAACCTGCTCGAGAACGCCCGGCTCGCCCGCGCGCGTGAAGTGGAGATGCGGGTGAGCGTCGACCGCGACCACGTGCGGGTCGACGTCGAGGATGACGGCCATGGGATTGCCGCCGATGTGCTGCCGCGCATCTTCGAGCCGCACTTCTCGACGCGAACGAGCGGGAGCGGGTTGGGCCTCGCCATCAGCCGTCAACTCCTCGAGGGGTGGGGTGGCACGATTCGCATCGAGAGCAGCGGGGGCGGGGGAGCGGTCGTGCGAGTCCTGCTTCGCCGTCCGAGTGAAACGAGCGCCGGGAAGGGCGCGTACGGTTGACAGGATCAACGTTCTCACCAGGAGTCGCCCGTGATCGAACTACTTGCCACCGTGAGCGCGGTCGTGGTATCCGCGTTGGCTTTCGTCCAGTCGCGCCTCTACGTGAGGCGCCGTCTTCAGTTCGTCGACGCGGTGCACTCGCCGGCCGCGCCGTTCATCGCGGGCGGTCTCGCCCTCGCGCTGGCCACGCCGATCGTCTGGATCGTGCCGTTCGTCGGATTCGGCTCCGCGCTGCTGTTCGGTGCGGCGGTGGGATTCGGGGTCGCGCGGGGAGCGAGGGACGTTCGAAAGCGGCTGCCGCACGGGTCCTGAACGGCGGGGCCAAGGGTCAGGGGGCCAGGGGTCGGCAACGTCTTCTCACTTCTGACGCCCGACCTTTGGCCCCTGACGCCTTCCGCGTTGACCCTGGAGCGCGCCGGCGCGGTACATTGCCCGAGTGATTTCCCCTCTCGAGGCCGCCGCGGTCCTGTTCGGTATCGCGTCCGTGTTCCTCAGCGCCCGGCAGAACGTGTGGAACTGGCCGCTGGGGATCATCAACGTCGCTCTCTACATCGTCATCTTCTACCGCGCGGAGCTCTATGCGAACATGGGGCTCCAGGTGGTCTACGTCGTCCTGGCGGCGTACGGATGGTGGCACTGGCTGCACGGCGGCGCCAACCATGGGGTCCTGCGCGTTTCGCGCGTCTCAGCGCGTGAAGCGGTCCTCCTCGCGATCGCCTTCGTCGTCGGCACGATTGCGGTTTCCACGCTCCTCGCCCGCACGACTGGCGCGTCGCTTCCCGTCGCCGACTCCGCTCTCACGGCGGCCAGCCTCGTGGCGCAGTACATGATGACGCGCAAGTACGTGGAGTGCTGGCTTGTCTGGATCGTGGCCGACGTGGGATACGTGGCGATGTTCATCTACACATCGCTGTGGCTGACCGCGGGGCTTTATCTCGTGTTCTGTGTGCTGGCGGTGGTGGGCTGGCGCCAGTGGCGGGCGTCGCTACGTGAGCAGCGCGCGTCGGACCGAGCGTTCGCGTGAGGGGCGATGGCGTGCGACGGGTGACGGTGACCGGATCGGAGTCGACCGGGAAGACGTCGCTGGCGCGCGGGCTCGCACAGCGGTTCCGCACGCTCTGGGTGCCCGAGTTCTCGCGCGAGTACGCGATGCAGAAGGCCGCCGCGCTCGATGCGTCCGACGTCGAGCCGATCGCGCACGGACAGATACGACTCGAGGACGAGGTGCTGGCTCGCGCGAGCGGCGTGGTGATTCTCGACACCGACCTCGTGAGCACCGTGGTGTATGCGGAGCACTACTACGGCAGCTGCCCGCCGTGGGTGTACGACGCCGCGCGCGAGCGCCTCGCCGACCTCTACCTGCTCTGCGACATCGATGCACCCTGGGTCGCGGATCCGGTGCGCGACCGCCCGCATGCGCGCGCGGAGATTCACGCCGCGTTCACCGCGCAATTGGAGCGGTACGGCGCCCCGTGCGTCATCATCCGAGGAGACTGGGCGATGCGCGAGGCGAGTGCGGTCGCGGCGGTGGAGGAGCTGCTGAGTCGCAAATGACGAGCATCGGGTGCGAAGCGGGGGTCGCGCGTTATCTTTCCGAGACCGCCGCGGCGCGCCCGGCGCGCCGCTGAACCGCCTCTTCATCGACTGGCCGATTCAGTGACGCTCTTTCTTGCTCTGTTGCTCGCCGTCGTGACCGTGCGCGGCGAAGTCCGCGATGCCGTCACCGGAGAGCCGATCGCTGGCGTGGTCGTCGCGTCAGCCGCCGCTCGTGCAGGCACGCTCACCGACGACGCCGGGCGCTTCGTGCTCGAGATGTCCGCGCCCTCGCGGGTGCGCTTCGCCCGACTCGGGTATCACACCCAGGAATACGACGTCGTGGGCGACACGACCCTCGTCGTTCGCCTCGAGCCCTCGGCTCCCTCGCTCGAGCGCGTGACCGTCACCGCTCTGCGCGGCGATGCGGCCGCGCCGATCCCGCAGCGCACGATGGACCGCGAGGAAGTAGAGCGTCGCTACGTGGGGCAGGACGTGCCGCTCCTCCTCACGGGGCAGCCGTCGATCACATCGTACGCGGAAGCGGGTGCGTTCTCCAACTACAGCTACCTGCGACTCCGGGGAATCGATCACACGCGCGTGAACATCACGCTCGACGGGGTTCCGCTCAACGATCCCGAGGATCAGTTCGTCTACTTCTCGAACTTCCCCGATTTCGGCAACAGCCTGGAGTCGGTCCAAATCCAGCGAGGCGTCGGCACGAGCTCGTACGGCACCGCCTCCTATGCCGGCGCCATCAACTTCCAGTCGATGGCGCTCGCGGGGAGCACGCGCGAAGGCGAAGTGCAGCTTGGTCGCGGCTCGTTCGGCACCACGCGCGGGAGCGCCGAGTGGATGACGGGGCGCGTCGCCGAGCGGTTCGCCGGGTACGTGCGTGCCTCCGCGCATCGGACCGAGGGCTACCGCCATCATTCGGGGAACACCGGCCAATCGTATTTCGCGAACGGCGCATACTTCGGCACACGCGACATCGTGAAGGTCACGGCCTTCGGCGGCCGGTCCCGCAACGAGCTCGCCTACCTCGCCGTCCCGCTCGCCGACCTCGAGCGTGATCCACGGACGAACCCGCTCGGCGACGATGAGCGGGACGATTTCCAGCAGCATTTCGCCAGCGCGTCATGGACGCGCGCCCTTGGCGAGCGGGCGGCCATGCAGGCCACCGCCTATACCATCTGGGCGAGCGGAGACTACGACGTCCGGATCGCGCCGGACATGTACAACTTCCAGCTCGCCTCACGAGTGTCCGGAGCGCTGGCGACGTGGAGCGCGCGACGGGGGGCGCTCGATCTCGACGCCGGCATACACGCGAGTGCCTATCATCGCGATCACTCGCTGGCGATCCGCCCCGACCTGGGCGCGCTCGTCTACCTCAATACCGGGCGAAAGCGCGAGCAGAGCGCGTTCGCGAAGGCGGCCATGGCGCTCGGTGACGTGACGCTGTACGGCGATGTGCAGGTGCGGCACCCGGAGTTCGAGTACTTCCCCGACGCGGCGTCGGGAATCGACGGGAGCAGCATTGCGTGGACGTTCGTGAATCCCAAGGTGGGCCTCACCTGGGAGGTGTCGCGGCGCGCCACGGTGTACGCGTCCTACGGCTCCAATGGTCGCGAGCCGACGCGGAACGACATGTTCGCCGGGTTCGACAACGTCGACACGACCAACATCGAGTTCGTCGGGCCGTTGTCGCGCGTGCGCCCCGAGCGCGTGTACGACACCGAGGCCGGCGTGCGGTGGCGCACGTCGTCGCTGACGGCGAACGTGAACGTGTTCGACATGCGGTTCCGCAACGAGATCACGCCCGTCGGCGAGCTGAGCTACATCGGGTTGCCGTTGCGCAAGAACGTGCGAGCCTCCTATCGGCGGGGCCTCGAGGCCGATATCACCTGGCACCCCGTCGCGTCCGTCTCCGCCTCGGCGAACGCCACGCTCAGCCGCAATCGCATCGCCGAGTACACCGACGATGCGGCGGGCGCGACGTACCGCGATGTCGAGCCGTTGTTGACGCCGACGGCGCTCGTCAACCATACGGTCGATTGGCAGATGACGCGGACGATCTCGCTGTCGCTGGGAGGCCGCTACGTTGGGCGCAGCTTTCTCGCGAACACAGGGGACGAACGCTTCATGACGCCGTCCGCGTACCTTCTCGATGCCGGGCTCGCGTGGCGGGTGGGACGGCACGAGCTCGCGCTTCAGGTGATGAACCTCGGAAGCGCGCGATTCTACGCCGCGGGCTACACCGACGGGACGAGTCCCTACTACTTCGTGACCGCTCCCCGCGCGCTCTTCGTCACCGCGACCGTCGGGTTCTAGGCGTGGAGCAGCGCGCGCTCGACTACGTGCTCGCGTTGCTCTTCACGCCCGACGGCCGGGAGGTCGTGCTCGTGCGGAAGACGCGGCCGGCGTGGCAGGCTGGCCGCGTCAACGCGCTTGGCGGGAAGATCGCCGCCGGCGAACGTCTCGCTGAAGCCGCGCGCCGAGAGGTGCGGGAGGAAGCGGGCGTCGATGTCGCGGACTGGGAGGAATTCCTCGTGTGGCACGATCCCGAGTATCGGTTGCGTGCCGTGCGGGCGTTCGACGACGCCGCACGTCGTGCGAGAACCGCCGAGGATCAGGAGGTGTTCCTGGCGCACGTGGGCGCGCTGCCGGTCAACGTGATCGACAACCTTCGCTGGATCATTCCGCTGGCGCTCGATCGCGACGTGACCATTCCGATCGAGGTGACGAGCGCGAATCCCGCCGGATCAGGATTGACGGAGCGGCCTCAGGGAGGCTGACCGCTTCAGCCTCGCGTAATCGCGACCTCGTGGCCGAATCGCCGACCGAGCGCTCGGAGGAACCGTTCCTGCGTTCCGTGGTGACCCAGGACGAAGCGCGCCATGAACCGGAACAACGGATTGCTCACGAACCCCCGCTCGGTGATGGTCAGGCGCGTGGCGTTCCCATCTGGAGCGAGCTCGTAGGTCCACGTTCCGCCGAAGGGCAGAGATTCATCGGTGATGCGCACGACGAGGCGGCGCGGGCGTTGTTCCTCGGCGCGCTCGAACGTGATCGTGCCGTCGCTGGTGTGCTCGCGCCATCGCAGCGCGCCCTCGGTCGAGAGCACGTCGACCGACTTCACGTCGGCTCGCCAACGCGGGTAGTCGCCGACGTCGGCGAGCGCGTGCCACACCGTGTCAAGCGGCGCGTCGATGCGCGCCGTCGAGCTGGCGACGTGGTCGCGCGGCAGGAGGAGGCCGATCACCACGATCGCCGCGACAATGAGGACGAGCGCAGCGCCGCCCATCAGTAGCCATTTCATCGGCACCTCCCGTTCATGACGGCATCTGAGGCTGTCGCGCGGCAACGATGTCACCACCGGGCGCGGTCCGGCAACTCCCGGCGTGGATTCGATTGGGGGAAGGAGCGGGCGGCCATGCACTGTACGGCGTGCTCGCCGCCGTCCACTCCGCCGCCCTCGTCGGCATCGATGCGTATTCCGTCACCGTCGAGGTCGACGCCGCACCCGGCCTCCCGCAGTTCGCCATCGTCGGGTTGCCCGCGGGCGCGGTGAAGGAGAGCCGCGAACGCGTCGGGGCGGCGCTCGCGAATACCGGCTTTCGGCTGCCCCCGCGCCGCATCACCGTGAACCTGGCCCCGGCCGACACGCGCAAGGAAGGAACCGCGTTCGACCTGCCCATTGCGTTAGGCATTCTCGTCGCCACCGGCCAACTCCCCGCGACCTCCCTCGACGGCGTCATGGCGCTTGGCGAGCTCGGGCTGGACGGGGCGCTCCGTGCCGTGCGTGGTGCGCTGCCGGTCGCGCGACTCGCCAAGAGCACCGGTCGGCGGGCGCTGATCGTTCCTCCCGCCAACGTCGCCGAGGCGGGCTTGGTGGGCGACGTCGCCCTCGCGGCCCCCGAGACGTTGCACGCGCTCGTCGAAGAGCTTCGCGCCGGCGTGCTTCGCGAGCCACCGGCCCGTCCTCGCCTGGTGATTCCGGACGACGTCGATGACCTCAGTGATGTCGCGGGGCAAGAGAGCGCGAAGCGAGCCCTGGAGATCGCCGCCGCCGGGGGACATAACGTGCTGCTCACCGGTCCGCCGGGAGCCGGCAAGACGATGCTCGCGCGGCGGCTGCCCGGCATCCTGCCGGCGCTCACCGAGGGCGAGGCACTCGAGGTCACGGCGGTCCATTCCGTGGCGGGGATGCTTGCCTCGGGATGCGCGCTCGTGAGGCGCGGGCCGTTTCGCGCCCCGCACCACACCATCTCCGATGCCGGGCTCATTGGGGGAGGGAACCCGCCCCGCCCGGGCGAGGTGAGCCTCGCGCATCACGGCGTGCTCTTCCTCGACGAGGTGCTCGAGTTTCGTCGCCACGTTCTCGAGGCGTTGCGGCAGCCACTCGAGGATGGGCGCGTGATCATCGCGAGGGCCGGCCATTCGGTCGCCTTTCCCGCGCGCGTTCTCCTCGTGGGAGCGATGAACCCGTGCCCGTGCGGCTATGCGGGGGACGCGAGCCGGGCCTGTGTGTGCGCCATTGGCGACATCACACGATATCGCGGACGCCTCTCGGGCCCACTCATCGACCGGGTGGACCTTCGCGTCGAGGTGCGCGCGGTGGCGGTCGGCTCGCTCGCCTGTGCGCGGAGCGCACAACGATCGCGCGAGGTGCGCCAGCGCGTCGATGCCGCGCGGCTGGTCCAGCGCACGAGGTTCGCGCGCTTGTCGGGCGTCGAGTGCAACGCGCGCGCGCCGGGGCGGTGGCTCGATGCGCATGGCGGCCTCGCCGAAGATGGGCACCGTCTGCTCGTGAGAGCCGCGGAGCGGGGCGCACTGACGGCGCGCGGTTATCATCGCACCGTTCGCGTGGCGCGCACGATCGCGGATCTCGACGAAGAGCCCGGCATTCACGCGCCGCACATTGCCGAAGCGCTTCGGTTTCGCCTCGGCGGTACCGCCGAGCACACCGTGGCGGCGCCGGCCCGCGCGCTGACATGATCGCGTCCGAAAATGGCCAGCCGCTCTGGGCACCCACACGATATCTTGCTGGTCACCAATCACCCTCCCGCCCGCCCTTGCGGGCGGCACGTTCGGAGACGATGTCATGATCGCCACGATGAACGACCTCATTGTCCGCACTCGCGTTGCGAGCCCGATCGGGATGCTCGCCCTCGCCAGCAACGGCGCCGCACTCACCCACCTCGGGATCGTTCGTGACGATGACGAGGAGGGCGAGCACGTTCCCCCGGAGGCCGACCCCATTCTCGCGACCGCGCAGGAGCAGCTGGACGCGTATTTCGACATGCGTCTCCGGCAGTTCGACCTGCCGCTCGAGCCGCGAGGAACGGAGTTTCAGCGACGTGTATGGGATTCTCTGCGCACCATCCCGTACGGCGATACCATGAGCTACGCCGACCTGGCGCGACGGATCGACCATCCGAAGGCGGTGCGAGCGGTGGGTGCCGCGAACGGCCGCAACCCGCTCATGATCATCGTCCCTTGTCATCGCGTCATCGGGGCTGACGGATCGTTGACAGGCTTCGGCGGCGGCATTGAGCGCAAGCGCTGGCTGCTCGATCACGAGGCGCGCGCGCAACTCCGTTAGAGGGCCGCCCGCCGCCCTCCCCACTGCGCGGGGGCGCGGTTACGTTGAAGCATGACCGCCCCCGACGAGATGACGGCGACGCCGCCGGCCGATGAGAAAGAGCGCGCACTCGTCGCCTGGCTCCAGGAGCGGGGGTCCGCTCTGCTCGGTTACAGCGGCGGCGTCGATTCCGCCTATCTCGCGAGCGTTGCGACGGAGGCGTTGGGGCCGGATCGCATCCTGGCCGTCATCGGCCGGTCGGCGTCGTATCCCGAGGAGCAGTGGCGCACGGCGTGGGATGTCGCCGCACGAATCGGCCTTCGCGTCGAAGAGGTCGACACCGCCGAGATGGCCGACCCGCGGTACGTCGCGAACCCGTCGAACCGCTGCTACTTCTGCAAGACCGAGCTGTGGAGCAAGCTCGCCCCGCTGGCGCGCGCGCGCGGACTCGCCGTCGTCATCGATGGGACGAATGCCGACGACGTCCGCGGCCATCGTCCCGGCATGCTCGCGGCCCGCGACCACGGGGTGCGATCGCCGCTCGTCGACGTCGGGATGACGAAACGCGATGTTCGCGAGCGCTCACGCGTGCGGGGACTGCCCACCTGGTCGCGCCCCTCGGCGCCGTGCCTTTCGTCTCGCTTGCAGTACGGCCTCTCGGTGACCGCCGAGCGGCTGCGACAGGTCGAGCAGGCCGAGCGCGCGCTCCGGGAGCTCGGCATCAGCGGGGACCTGCGTGTACGGCATCATGGCGACCTCGCTCGCGTCGAGATGTCGCGTGACATGCTTGCACTCTGGCTGTCGCCACTCCCGATGCGAATGATCGGCGCCGCGATTCGCGCGGCGGGATTCGCTCGCGTCGCGGTGGACCTGCGTGGCTTTCGATCCGGCTCGCTCAACATTCTCAACGAGGTGAGCGCCGCATGAACGTGGACAAGCTCGAACGTGCATTGGCGGAGATCGGACTTCACGGGATCGTCGAGGTGCGCGGCTCGCTGGCGGTGTTGAGAATGGACGAGGACGCGGGACTGGGCGACGAGGAGCTGCGGTCCCTGGCGGTGAGCGCCGCTGAGCGCAACGGCTTCACGCACCTTGCGCTCGAGGTCGTCGATGACGCCGGCCGTGCGGCTGTTCATCGCGATTAATCTCCCCGACTCCGAGCGCCAGGCGATTCACCAGTCGACGGCGCCCCTTCGCGGGGCGGCGAGCCAGGTGACGTGGGTGGCGCCCGATTGCATCCACCTGACGATGAAGTTCCTCGGCGAGCAGCGCGCGGAGGATGTCGATGGGATCCGCGACGCGCTCGCGGCGGTCGCCAAGCGCTTCCAGCCGGTGCGCCTCGATGTCGGAGGGGTTGGCGCCTTTCCGCATCTTCGGGCACCCAAAATCTACTGGATGGGTATCACCGCTGATCCGAAGCTCGAGCTGCTGCACCATGATCTCGAGGTCGCCTGCGAGGCGCTCGGCCATGACGTCGAAGGGCGGGCGTTCCGTCCTCACCTCACGCTGGGCCGAGTGAAGCGCGACGTGACGGCAGAGCAGGCGTCGGCGCTGGCACGGCTTGCGATGAGCGTCCGGTACCGCGCGGCAGTGGAGGCGAGCAGTATCGACGTGATGCAGAGCGAGCTGTCGTCGACGGGTCCTCGGTACACCGTGCTCGCCGCGGTGCCACTCGGCCACTCGTAAATGGGGTGTATGCGGAAGCTCGGATGTGTGGTCGTGATCTTTCTCGCCGGCATGGCCGTGGCCATCTGGATGTATCTGGAGGGGCCGCGGCGAGAGGCGGAGATGGCGGCGGCGCCGGTGTGGGAAGCGCTGACGCCGGAAGGCGCGGAGCGCGCTCGCGCGTCGGTGCAGTTGTTGTCCCGGTCGACCGGTCCGGTGTTCACCAACATCGGTGGTGCCGACCTCGCGTCGTACATCTTCGATGAGCTCTCGAAGCAGCTGCCGCCGTCATCCCAGAATCTGGAGGCGGCCGTGATCGACGATCGCCTGCACGTGCGCGCGCTGGTGAAGCTCAGCGACTTCGGTGGATCGGGCGCGCTCGGCCCGCTGGCGAGCATGCTCGGAGACCGCGAGCCCGTGGAGTTCGGTGGCACGCTCGATCTCGTACGTCCCGGGTTGGCGCAGTATCGCGTGAAGGTTTTGCGCCTTCGCGAGCTGTCGGTGCCGTCGCGCATGATTCCGCGACTTCTCCAGCGCGTGGCGCGTGGCTCGCGGCCCCCGGGGCTGGCGGACGATGGCCTGCCGCTCGAGGTGCCGGCGTTCGTCGCCGACGTGCGGATTGGCCAGGGGCGTGTCACGCTCTACAAGTCGACAGCGCGATGAGCCGGCGCATCCTGGTCGTCGACGACGAGAAGGGCATTCGCCAGGCGCTCGGCCAACTGCTCGAGTACGAAGGATACGAGGTGAAGACGGCGGGAAACGCCGTGGATGCCATCACCGAGTACGAGCGTTTCCGGCCGCAGCTGGTGTTCATGGACGTGAAGATGGCCGGCATCGACGGACTGGAGGCGCTCAAGCGATTGAGGGCGAGTGATCCGAACGCCGTCGTCGTGATGATCAGCGGGCATGGGACCATCCAGACGGCGGTCGAGGCGACGCAGCTCGGCGCCTACGACTTTCTCGAGAAGCCGCTCGACACCGACCGCATCCTCGTCACGCTGCGGAATGCGCTCGAGCATCTGTCGCTCTCCGAGGAGAACACGCGGCTCAAGCAGACGATCGAGTCGCGATACGAGATCGTTGGGCGGTCCTACGCCATCAAGGCGCTGCTCGACAAGATCGAGAAAGTCGCGCCGGCTCCGGCGCGGGTGCTGATCACCGGGGAGAACGGGACGGGGAAGGAGCTCGTCGCGCGCGCGACGCACCGGCTCTCTCCGCGCGCGGAGGGACCGTTCGTCGAGGTGAACTGCGCCGCGATCCCGAGCGAGTTGATCGAGAGCGAGCTCTTCGGGCACATGAAGGGCTCGTTCACGGGGGCGATTCAGGACCGCGCGGGCAAGTTCGAGCTCGCGAACCGCGGCACGCTGTTCCTCGATGAGGTCGGTGACATGAGTCTCGCCGCGCAGGCGAAGGTGTTGCGCGTGCTCGAGGATGGGGTCGTGACGCGCATCGGCGGGAGCAAACCCGTCTCGGTCGACGTGCGGGTGATCGCGGCCACGAACAAGGACCTCGAGCACGAGATCGCCGAGGGCAGGTTCCGCGAGGACCTGTATTACCGGTTGAACGTCGTTCCGGTGAGCGTGCCACCCCTCCGCGACCGCCGCGAGGACATCCCGCAGCTGGTCGCGCATTTCGCCGACCGCCTGACGAGGGCCGAAGGGGTTCCGCCCCGCGGCATCGGGGATGACGCCGTGCAGCGACTCACCGAGTACGACTGGCCCGGGAACGTCCGCGAGCTCCGCAACACCGTCGAGCGCCTCTTCATCCTCGCGTCGGGGCCGCGGATTTCGGCGGCGGATGTGGAGCGGCTGGTAGGGAAGCGCGCGGCCGAGCAGACGAGCCTGGGGTCGCTCGTGGAGTGCCGGACCTTCGAAGAGTTCAAGGACGCGGCCGAGCGTGCGTTTCTCCTCGCCAAGCTGCGCGAGGCGAACTGGAACGTCTCCGAGACCGCTCGCCTGCTCGACATGCCACGGTCGAATCTCTACAAGAAGATCGAACGTTATGGATTGGCGAGGGAGGAAGCGTGATGGGACCGTCCGCGGCGCGACTCGAGGGCTGAATGGCAGACAAAGACTGGGATCGCGAGCTCGCCAAGATCGACAAGCAGCTGGAGTCGGTGTCCGACGAGCAGTTGTTTCCGAAGACTGCCGCGACGACATCGCCCGAGCGTCAGGAGATTGTCGAGAAGCAGTCGCGCACTTCGACGCTCGGCGTCATGGTGCGGCTGCTGCTGTCCGTGGCGCTGGGGATCGGCATGATCTTCTGGCCCTACGAGGCGCGATGCGGACTCGGCTTGATGGCGTATCTGCTGGCGGTCGCGGTGCTCATCGGCGCCGGCACGTGGAGCGCCGTGTGGGCGTGGCGGCACCGTGCCGGCAAGGCCCACGTGCTGTCGTTGTTGATCATCGTGTGGGGCACGATCCTGGGCGCGCAGGAGATCCTGCCGCGCACAGGCTACGCGAAGCCGACGCTCGAGCATCCGAGCGTGTGGCAGTGCGAATGACACGATTGCGGAGTGCGGACTGCGGATTGCGCATGATGCACGCCGCCCGCTATCCGCAATCCGCAATCCGTAATCCGTAATCGGTCGACACATGAAGCTCTTCAAGAATCTCATAGCAGGCTCCTGGGTCGAGCCCACGACGGGCGCGTACTTCGACAACATCAACCCGGCCGACAGCGGCGACGTCATCGGCCGCTTTCCGCTCTCGGCGCGCGCGGACGTGGACAAGGCCGTCGCCTCGGCGCAGCGGGGGTTCGAGCGATGGCGCCGCACACCGGCGCCGGCGCGCGGCGACGTCATTCGCCGCGCCGGCGACATTCTCGTCAGGCGGAAGGACGAGATCGCCGATCTCATGACCCGCGAGATGGGGAAGCCGCTGACCGAGACGCGCGGCGACGTCCAGGAGGGGATCGATACCGCGTACTACGCGGCCACCGAGGGCCGGCGCCTGTTCGGGCATACCGTGCCCAGCGAGCTGCGGGACAAATGGGCGATGAGCTTCCGGCGGCCGATCGGCGTGGCCGGCATCATCACGCCGTTCAACTTCCCGCTGGCGATTCCGACCTGGAAGATGTTTCCGGCGCTCCTGTGCGGGAATGCGGTCGTATTCAAGCCGGCGGAGGATGTGCCGCACACCGGGACGGTGTTCGTCGAGGTGCTGCTGGAGGCGGGGCTTCCTCCCGAGGTCATTCAGCTCGTCCACGGCACCGGCGAGGCGGTGGGCGCGGCGATTGTCGGGCATCCGGGCGTGTCGCTCGTGTCGTTCACCGGGTCGACGGAAACCGGGCGACTCGTCGGAGAGACCTGTGGTCGCCTCCACAAACGACTGTCGCTCGAGATGGGCGGCAAGAACGCGATGATCGTGCTCGATGACGCGAACGTGGAGCTGGCGCTCGAGGGGGTGCTGTGGGGCGCGTTCGGCACGACCGGCCAGCGATGCACCGCCACGAGCCGGCTCATTCTCCAGTCGGGGATTCACGACGATTTCCTGAGTCGGCTGGCGCAGCGGACGCGTGCGCTGATACTTGGGGACGGGCGCCGCGAGGGAACGGACGTGGGCCCCCTCGTCAACGAGGCCGCGGTGAAGAAGGTGGAGCGTTACGTGGACATCGGTGTCGCGGAGGGGGCCGATCTGTTGATGGGCGGTCGCCGTGCGACCGGGAAGGGGCTCGAAAAGGGGTACTTCTTCGAGCCGACGATCTTCGCCCGCGTCGAGCAGGGCATGCGCATCGAGCAGGAGGAGATCTTCGGCCCCGTGCTCTCCGTGGTCCGCGTGGATACGCCTGACGAGGCCTTCCGCATCAACAACGGCGTGAAGTACGGCCTGTCCTCCTCGCTCTACACCCGCGACGTGTCGGTCGCGTTCCGGGCGCTGAGCGAGCTCGACAACGGCATCACGTACATCAACGCTCCCACGATCGGGGCCGAAGCACATTTGCCGTTCGGTGGGGTAAAGCAGACAGGGAACGGCCACCGCGAGGGCGGATGGGAAGTGTACGAGTTCTACTCGGAGACGAAGGTGGGATACGTCGACTTCTCGGGCACGCTGCAGCGGGCGCAGATTGATAACTACCTGGGGACGCCGGACTGACAGGGGTCGAGGGATCAAGGTGTCGAGGACGATCCGCCCGGATCCAACGCGCGCCCTTGATCCCTCGACACCTCGATCCCTCGATCCCATTGAAATGCTCCGATCCCGTTGGTTTATTCCAGCCTATGTCCGCCGTGCGTCGCGGTGACATCGTTCGGGTGCTCTCCGAGCGGGTGGTCGACGCGCTGGAGGGTCGCGGCGATGTCGCCGCGACCGAAGGACCTGCGGGGCTCATGGCCGTGCGCGCGAGCATCGTATGTCCGATCTCACGTTGCGCCTGCGGCGTGACCTCCAGGCGGAAGGGGTAGTCATCTCCGAGATGGGCAAGGCCTCGTCGGGACGGCATACCGTCGTGACGCTTCGGCTCCCTTCTGGAGCGAACGCCGCGCTCGAGCAGTTGGCTGCGCGGTTGCAGGTGTCGAATTCATGTCTAGCCGAGGCCGGCTCGCGATGACGGAACACCCCCACACGACTCCCAACCGCGTCGAGATCACCGAGGAGCAGCGCAGGCAGATTCTGCGCGAGCTCAATCGGCCGCGCTCGCGCCTGCGGATGTTCGTGGACTGGGCCAAGTCGCTCGTCGTCGCGATCGTCCTGTTCCTCCTCATTCGCACCTTCCTCGTCGAGGCGTTCAAGATCCCGACCGGGAGCATGGAGCGGACGCTGCTCGTGGGCGACTTCCTGCTCGTGAACAAGGCCGTCTACGGGGCCGAGATTCCGTTCACCAGCGCGCATCTCCCGCCCATCGCGCGCCCGCAGCGTGGCGACATCATCGTCTTCGAGTGGCCGAAGGACCCGTCCAAGAATTTCGTGAAGCGGCTCATCGGTCTGCCCGGCGATACGCTCGAGATGCGCGAGGGCGTGGTGCGCCTCAACGGGCGCTCGCTCGAGGAGCAGTACGTGGATCACACCGCCCCGGGTGAGGACCCTTCGGGTGAGGACTTCGATTGGCAACGAAATCACCTCGTGAAACAGGCCGCGGCGAGTGGCGCGCCGTACCATCCCTCGCGTAACAACTGGGGTCCGCTGGTCGTCCCTGAGAAGAGCTATTTCGTGCTCGGCGATAACCGGGACAACTCGTACGACAGCCGCTATTGGGGCTTCGTGCCGGACAGCCTGGTGAAGGGTCAGCCCTTCGTCGTTTACTATAGTTATGCGCGTACCCCCTCACATCGAATTCCCTGGCTCACCAACATCAGGTGGCGGCGCCTTGGAGAACGCGTTCACTGAGGGGCCGGAGTCGCAGTCCGTTTCACCGCGCGTCCCCCGCGCGGCGAGGTCGCATCGAGGAGCCGGTGCCCGCATGGGAGTGACCACACACAGGAAGTCGTCGTACGAGGAAGGGTCGCTCGACCAGTACCTCCGCGACATCAGCATCTACCCGCTGATTTCCCGCGACGAAGAGGTGCGGCTCGCACAGCGCATCCGCGTGAACGATCAGGAGGCGCTCGACAAGCTCGTGCGCTCCAATCTTCGCTTCGTCGTGTCCGTCGCCAAGAAGTACCAGAACCAGGGCGTGTCGCTCTCCGATCTCATCAACGAGGGCAACCTCGGGCTCATCCGGGCCGCCCACAAGTTCGATGAGACCAAGGGAATCAAGTTCATCTCGTACGCCGTGTGGTGGATTCGTCAGGCCATCCTGCAGGCGCTGGCCGAGCAGTCGCGCATCGTGCGCGTACCGCTCAACCGGGCCGGTACCCTCCACCGAATCGGCAAGCGCGCCAACGCCCTGTTGCAGGAGCTGGGGCGCGAGCCGACCCACGAAGAGATCGCCGACGGGATGGACATCACCGAGGAAGAGGTCGCCAAGACGATCTCGATCTCGCAGACCCACCTGTCGCTCGACGCGCCGCTCACGCCCGGCGAGGACAACAAGCTCCTCGATTACCTTCCCGACAATCTGAATCCCACGCCCGACGAACAGACGTTCGAGAAGGCGTTGACGGAGTCGATCGAGGAGGCGCTCGCATCGCTTAAGGAGCGCGAGGCGAAAATTCTGCGACTCTACTTTGGCCTCGACGGGGAGGAGCCCATGACGCTCGAGCAGATCGGATCTCTGCTCGGCATCACCCGCGAGCGGGTGCGCCAGATCAAGGAGAAGGCGCTCTCGCGCCTCCGCCATGTGTCGCGGGCGCGCGCGCTGGAGTCCTATCTCGGGTAAGCGGCACTCCCGGGCACGATCGTGAACGGGGCGGGCCTCAGGGCTCGCCCCGTTCTTGCTTCTGAGAGCGCCGGACGCAGCTTTTGTGTCGAACGCATATCTCCGAGACGAATGCGCACGCTCCCCCTGTTTCTCCTCGTGGTCGCGGCTGCATGCTCGCGCGCGATCACTGCACCCACGGTCGTCAGCGGGCCGATTGTCGCCATCCCCGTGGACAGCGCGTACACCCGCGCGATCACCCGCGGCACGCGCACTGACACCGGCCCTCCGGGCCCGCGCTACTGGCAGCAATGGGCATCCTATCGCCTGTCCGCGCGACTCGATCCGCGTAGCGCACAGCTCGCCGGAGAGGGCACGGTTCGCTATCACAACCGGTCGCCCGACACGCTCCGGCGCGTGGCCATCCACCTGCTGCAAAACCTCTTCGCCTCGAACTCCCCGAAGAACGAGAACGTGCCGCTCACCGGGGGGCTGCGGCTGGAGCGGGTCACGGTGGGTGGGCGTGAGCTGGCCCGCGGCGGCGATGGCGGGTACGACGTGCAGGGGACCATCGGCTGGATTCCGCTCGCCCGTCCGCTGGCACCCGGCGACTCCGTTGAGCTGGGATTCCTGTGGGGCTTTCGCGTTCCGCCGGGCAGCGCGCCGCGCATGGGACAGGACGGCGAGGTCTTCTTCATCGCCCAGTGGTATCCGATGGTCGCCGTCTACGATGACGTGAGCGGTTGGCAAACCGATCCGTATCTCGGCAACGGCGAGTTCTATTACGGCTTCGCCGACTACGACGTGACGCTCTCGCTTCCTCCCGGCTGGCTCGTGGCAGCAACCGGCGAGCTTCAGAATCCGCGCGAGGTGCTCACCGACTCGGCGCTCTCGCGCCTCGAGCGCACGCGGACCGACACCAGTGTGGTGCACATCGTGTGGCGGCGCGACGCCGAGCGCACCCGCGCCGACCCTGATGGATCTCTGGAGTGGCGGTACGTCGCGCGCGGCGTGCGCGACTTCGCCTGGGGCGCGTCGAATCGGTGGCTGTGGGATGCGACACGCGCCGCCGTCGGTGACGCCAACGGCGACGGCCGGCCCGACACGACCGCGATTCACACCTTCTTCCGCGCAACAGCGGCGTCATGGGAGCTGTCGGCGCGATTCACAAAGCATTCGATCGAGTTTCTGTCGCGCGAGCTGTGGCCGTATCCGTATCCGCACATGACGGCGGTGGAGACGACGGTGTACGGCATGGAGTATCCCATGCTGACGGCGATCGCGGCGGTCCCCGACCCGCAGGAGCTGTATACGGTGATCGCGCACGAGGTGGCTCACATGTGGTTCCCGATGCAGATCGGGTCCGACGAGAAGCGCTACGCGTGGTCTGACGAGGGGCTCGCGAGCTACTTCGAGACGCGTGCGGCGCGCGATCAATTCGGTCCGGCGGCTGGAGATCCCGCGGTGACCGGATTCGTGAACTACCTGCGCGCCGCCGGCACCGATGTCGAAGCGCCGTTGATGACGCACGCGGACAAATACCCGGCAACGGCCGCGTACGTCATCGCCAGCTACGAAAAGCCAGTCGCGATCTTCCGCGCGTTGCGGGCGGTGATCGGCGACAGCGCCTTCGTGGGCGCGTTCAGAAGCCACAACCGGTCGTGGCGCAACCGGCATCCCACCCCGTACGACCTGTGGAATTCGTTCGAGAACGCGAGCGACCGTCAGCTGGACTGGTTCTGGCGGACCTGGTTCTACGAGACGTGGACGATGGATCTCGCGATCACCGGCGGACGGGTGATGGGTGACTCCCTCGAGATCGACATCGAGCGCCGCCAGCCCGCGCCGATGCCGGCGATCCTGCTCGTCAGGCGCGAGGGCGGTCGTGAAGACCGAGTCGTAGTGCCGGCCGACGTGTGGCTGTCCGGTGCAACGCGCCACACGACGCGCGTGGCCGCGACACCGCGTGTGCTGAGCGTGGAGCTCGACCCGGACAAGGCGTTTCCGGATTTGGTTCGTGGGAACGACCGCTGGAGCCCTTAGGGGCAGGGTCGAGGGTCAGGGGCCAGGGGCCATGGGGGTGGAAAGGCGGCGCGGCTACGCCGCTGCCGCCTCATCAGATGAGCAAACGGCCGCGTACGCGGCCGTTTGCCTTTCCACCCCCGTGGCCCCTGGCCCCCGACCCTTGACCCGCTCAAACGCGCGAGGGACCTTCCGTCGACACCAACCAGGGGTCGGGGTCATGAGACATCTCCTCGCCGCTCTCGTTCTGCCGCTGACGCTCTCCGCGCAGACGATCGCTCGCGTTGAGGTCACGCCGGCGGAGACGACCATGGTCGTCGGCTCGTCGATCAGGCTCAGCGCGGTCGCGCGGGATGACAAAGGCGCGACCGTAGCGCAGGCGCCCATGTGGGCCGCCACCCCCTTCGACATCGCGCGCATCGATAGCACGGGGACGCTGACGGCGATACACCCCGGCGAGGTTCAGGTCTTCGCCATCGTCGGCGGCCGTCCCGGACGCGCCTCCGTGCGCGTGGAGCAGCGGCCGCCGTCGCGTCTCGTGATCGAGGGTGCCGAGGGCAGAGCGACAGTCGCTGGAGGCACGCTCCAGCTCGCCGTCGGCGGGCTGACGAGCACCAATGACGCGGTACAGGTTTCCTCGGCGCGGTGGCGGTCGCGCACCCCCGCGATCGCCGACGTGAGCCCGACGGGGCTCGTCACCGCGAAGGCACCGGGTCGCGCAATCATTGTCGCCGAGTCGGGCGCGCTGAGCGCGACCACCGAGATCATCGTCCGAGCGAACCCCGTGCGGTCCGTCCGCGTGGAGCCGGTGACCCGACCGGCACGAACGGGTGACGTGATCAAGCTCCTGGCCGTCACGCGCGATGCGCGCGGGACCGCGGTCACCGGAGTCCCGGTGCGATGGAGCGTGAGCGGTGCCGGCGCGCAGGTGGATCACGAGGGCTACTTCGTGGCCGAAGATCCCGGGGTCTACACGGTGACGGCGAGCGTGGGATCCGTCGGGAGCGCGACGTCGGTCCAGGTGGTTCCACGCAACGATCCACGCCGCGTCACCTCGGTGGCGCACGCAGCATTCCCCAGCGGAACAATGGGCGCCGAGGTGTGGCCCTTTGGTGACGTGGTCTACGTCTCGACCATCAGCACGCACGTGTACGTCTTCGACATCACCGACCCGACGGCCCCGAAGCTCACCGATTCGCTCGTCGTCGATGCGCGCGTCATCAACGACGTCAGCCTGACGGAGGACGGCAAGCTCGGCGTGCTCACGCGGGAGGGCGCGTCGAGCCGGCGAAACGGGCTCGTCTTCTTCGACGCGACCGACCCGCGGCATCCGAAGATCATCTCCGAGTTCACCGAGACGGTTACCGGCGGAGTCCACAGCGCATTCATCTGGAAGCGGTACGTGTTCGCGACCGATGACGCGACGGGATCGCTGCGCATCATCGACTTCAGCGATGTGAAGGCCCCGAAGCAGATCACGCGGTGGGAGACGCCCGATCGCGGGTCGCGACTACTGCACGACGTCTACGTTCGTGACGGGCTCGCGTACCTCGCCTACTGGCGCGACGGTCTCGTGATCCTCGACGTGGGCAACGGGATGGCGGGGGGAACGATTACCGCGCCCACCGTCGTGTCACGGTTCACCTACGACCACGCGTCGCTGTATCCGCCCGACTTCGTCGCGGGCACGCACGCGGTGTTTCCGGCGGGGAAGTACATCTTCATTGCCGACGAGTCGCTGTACGGGGCGTTCGACCTGTTCAGCCGCGAGCGCCTTCCGACGCGCGGTATCGTGCACGTGCTCGACGCCAGCGACATCCGCAACCTGCGGAAGGTCGCGCAATACGATCCCGTCGAGTTCGGTGCGCACAACCTGTGGGTGGAGGATGACGTCCTCTACATCGGGGCCTACGACGGCGGCGTCCGCGTACTGGATGTGAGCGGCGATCTGCGCGGAGAGCTGCGAGAGCAGGGCCGCGTGATTGGCTCGGTCTACACCGGCGCGCTGGACGGCTATCGTCCCAACCAGGCGCTGGCCTGGAGCGCCATACCGCACAAGGGCCACATCATGGTGTCCGACATCAACACCGGATTCTGGGTGGCGAAGGTAGTGGCCCCGCAGGTGCCGTGAGGAAGGACGGGTCAAGGGCCAAGGGCCAAGGGCCGGGAGGGTCGAGGGTGCGGGACCTCCCCGACCCTCGACCCGCCCCCTGGCCCTTGGCCCCTGGCCCCTTGGCCCACTGACATGGCGCAAACCAGCTCATTCGACATCACGACTGGGGTCGACCTCCAGGAAGTCGATAACGCGATCAATCAGGCGCAGAAGGAGATCGCGCAGCGCTACGACTTCAAGGGGTCGAAGGCGAGCATCGACTTTCAGCGCGCGGCGGGAAAGCTCGTCCTCGTCGCGGACGATGACTTCAAGATGCGCGCGCTCATGGACGTTCTGCAGGGCAAGCTCATCAAGCGCGGCGTCCCGGTGAAGAATCTCGACCTCGGCGAGGTGAAGCCCGCGGGCAACGACACGGTGCGTCGCGAGGTGACACTCAAGATGTCGCTCGACAGTGACACCTCGAAGAAGATCGTCGCCGCCATCAAGGACGCGAAGATGAAGAAGGTCACGGCGGCGATTCAGGCTGACCAGGTGCGTGTGAGCTCCGCATCCAAGGACGACCTCCAGGCGGTGATGGCGTTGCTGCGCGGTCAGGACTTCGGCGTGGAGCTCAAGTTCGGCAACTACCGGTAACATGTCACAGTCGGCTGTCGTTGAGCGCCCCGGGCCGCTCGACTAGCTTTTGTGAGTGAGAATCGGCTTCATCACTCTCGGCTGCGACAAGAACACCGTCGATAGCGAGCGGTATCTCGCGCGTCTCGTCGGACGTGGCGCCGAGCCCGTGCGCGACCTCGCCACCGCCGAGGTCATCGTCGTCAACACGTGCGGGTTCATCGACGCCGCGAAGAAGGAGTCGATCGACGCGCTGATCGAGGCCGCCCGTCTCAAGGAAGAGGGCGCCTGTCAGGCCGTCGTCGCCGTCGGGTGCATGGTCGAGCGTCACAAGCAGGAGCTGCTCGACCACCTTCCCGAGGTCGACCTCTTCCTCGGCTCCTCCGAGATGGACCAGCTCGTTCCGGAGCTCGAGCGCCGCGGCGTGCTGGGGGATCCGACGGTCGCCCATCCGGGGGTCCGCGTCTACACCGGCGATCTGCCGCACGTGCGGTATCTCAAGGTGAGCGAAGGGTGCGACCACGGGTGCGCGTTCTGCGCCATCCCCTTGATGCGCGGTCGGCATCGCTCGTTTTCGCTCGATGACCTGGTATACGAGGCGCGCGAGCTGGAGCGGCAAGGCGCCATGGAGGTGAACCTCGTCGCGCAGGATCTCGCGCACTATGGGCGCGACCTGCGCGATGGCGTTCGCGTCCCCGAGCTGCTCGAGGCGCTGCTGCGAGAGACGTCCATCCCGTGGTTTCGCCTGCTGTATCTCTACTCGGCGGGCCTCACGCCGCGACTGCTCGAGGTGATCGGGCGGGAGGCGCGTATCGCGCCGTACCTCGACATGCCCATCCAGCACGCGTCCGATGCGGTGCTCGAGCGAATGCGACGACCCGAGCGGGAGCGGACGATTCGCGAGAGGGTGAAGCGCGTGCGAGAAGCCGTCGCCGATGTGGCCATTCGCACGACCTGCATCGTCGGATTCCCCGGCGAGACCGACGCGGACTTTCAGCGGCTGCTCGAGTTCCTCGAGGACGTGCAGTTCGAGCGCGTGGGCGCGTTCACGTACAGTCCGCAGGAGGGAACGCGCGCGCACGCGCTCGTCGACGATGTGCCTGACGAGGTGAAGCGCGAGCGGCAGGAGCGCTTGCTCGACTTACAGCGCGCGATCACCGCCGAGCGCTACGAGCGCCTGGTGGGGAAGCGCGTGCGTGGGATCGTCGACCGGCGTGGCGACCGTCTGGAAGCGCGCGCCATCTGGCAGGCCGATGACATCGACGGCATTACCTGGCTCGACGGCGACGCGGCACCGGGCTCGATCGTGGACATGACGATCACCGGCGTGCAGGACGATTACGATTTCCTCGCCACGCAGCACGCGGTGGTGGGGACGCCATCGGTGCCACCGCGCGGACGAGCCGGGTTGCCCGTGGTCGCGCTCACGAGCATTGGGAGCTTTGGTCGGTGAGGGGGCGCAGCGCCGCCATCATGGCGCGTGCGCGTGACGTGCTTCCGGGAGGCGTGAGCTCACCGGTCCGCGCGTTCAAGGGTGTGGGCGGTGAGCCGTTCGTGGTCCAGCGGGGAGCAGGGGCGCGCCTGGTCGACGTCGACGACCGCGAGTACATCGACTACGTCATGTCCTGGGGGGCACTCGCGCTCGGACACGCATCGCCGCCGGTGCTCGACGCGATCGCCGAAGCGATGCAGGGCGGCACCAGCTTCGGTGCCCCCACCGAGATCGAGGTCGAGCTCGCGGAGCTCGTGAGGCAGCGCATGCCGCACCTCGAGATGCTGCGCTTCGTCTCGACGGGCACCGAGGCGACGATGAGCGCGATCCGGCTCGCCCGCGCGGCGACGGGCCGCGACCGGATCCTCAAGTTCGATGGCTGCTATCACGGGCATGGAGACGCGTTTCTCGTCCGCGCGGGCTCGGGGGTCGCGACGCTCGGGCTCCCCGATTCTCCTGGCGTTCCCGACGTGCTCGCGGCGCTCACGCTGTCCGCTCCCTTCAACGATCTCGACGGCGTGCGCGGCGTCGTCGACGGCCATGGCGACCGTCTCGCCGCCATCATCGTCGAGCCGGTCATCGGCAACGCCGGGTTCATCGCGCCGGAGCCCGCGTTTCTGCGCGGGTTGCGCGCGACGGCTGACGAGGTGGGAGCGCTATTGATCTTCGATGAGGTGATGACGGGGTTTCGCATCGCGCCGGGTGGAGCGGCGGAGCGTTTCGGCGTGCGCGCCGATCTCACGACGATTGGCAAGATCATCGGCGGCGGCCTTCCCGCGGCGGCGTACGGTGGCCGTCGCGACCTGATGGACATGGTCGCGCCCTCGGGACCCGTGTACCAGGCCGGCACGCTCTCCGGCAATCCTCTCGCGATGGCCGCCGGCCTGGCGACGCTTCGGCTGCTGACGCCGGCGCTCCACCAGAAGGTCGAGACGCGCACGGCGCGACTCGTCGCCGGGATGCGCACCCTTGCGGCACGGCTCGGCATCCCATTCACCGCCGACAGCGCGGGGTCGATGTTCGGCTTCTTTTTCCGCGCCGAGCCGGTGCGCTCCTTCGCCGACGCACGCGCCAGCGACGTATCGATGTTTCGGCGCTTCTTTCACGCCGCGTTGTCACGTGGCGTGTACTTCGCCCCCTCGCCGTTCGAGGCCGGATTCGTTTCCGCCGCGCACGGCGACGCGGACATCGATGCCACGCTCGAGCGCGTGGAGCAGGCGATGGATGAGGCGCGTGCCTAACGTGCGGCGCCGCACCCTCGGGGCCGCGCTCGCGCTCGCCGCCTGCGGCCCCTCGCTTCAACCGACGCCGTCGGAGCCGCCTGTCGTCTGGCGACGCGACACCCTGGTGCCGCCCGTCGACTCGACGGACCTGCGTGACACGGTGTGGCGGATTCCAGCGCCCGTCGACTCCCTGCCCCTCGGGTCGGGCCGGCTCGTGCGAATTGCGCTCTCGAGTGGCGTTGCCGCCGTCGAGATCGGGGCGACGGGGGACTGGAGGCTCCTGGATCAGGAGGGCGGGGGAGTACTGCTGCGCGTATCGCCTGGCGACGTATGGCGAATGGAGGCGCGCGGGCGGTCGGTGCACGCCGTACGGGGGGGTATCTCCACGCCGGAGCGGGCGGGCCCTCTCGTCGCTCGGGCGGAGCACGTGCGCGACTTCATGACGGTGAACGGGAAGCGCTATCGCGGCGAGGTCGTGCTCACCGCCCGCGACGATGGCCTGCTCGTCGCCAACCGCCTGCACGTCGAAGACTACCTTCGCGGTGTCGTGCCGCTCGAGATCGGACGTCGCATTGCGGGGGAGGAGGCCGCGGTCGCGGCACAGGCGGTCGCGGCGCGCAGCTACGCCTACGTGCGGATGACGGGCGGTGCGGCGCGACCATACGACCTCGTCGCGACGGTGCAGGATCAGGTGTACGGGGGGGCGGACGCCGAGACGGCCATCGCCGACGCCGCGATCTGGGCGACGCGCGGCCTCGTGCTCACCTATGCGGGACGCATGGTGAACGCGCCGTATCACTCCACGTGCGGTGGATCCACCGCCGAGGTGTCCGAGGTGTGGTATCGGAGTCGAGACGAGCCGTACCTCCGCCGCGTCAGCGATCGCATCGCTGGCTCGGACCGCTTCTACTGCGACCCATCGCCGCGCTTTCGCTGGACGAAGACGCTCGAGCGCTCGGTGCTCTCGAACGCGCTCGATCGTTATCTCGCGCAGTACGTGCGCGTTCCCGGCAACCGGGTCGGTGTTCCGCGTGGTCTCGAGATCGATGGGAAGACGGCGTCGGGGCGCGTGGCGGCCCTCGCCGTACGCACCGACCGCGGACGGTTTCTCGTTCGAGGGAACGACGTCCGCTTCGTGATGCGTGTGCCCAATGGCGAGATCCTCAACAGCACGTATTTTTCCGTCCGCACGGAGCGGGATGCGTCGGGCCGTCTGGCGCGCGCCACGTTCGAGGGTGGAGGATACGGACACGGTATTGGGATGTGTCAGTGGGGCGCGATCGGGCGCGCACGGGCAGGTCACGACTTCCGCAGCATCCTGGGCACGTACTATCCGGGGACATCGGTTGCCGCGGTGGAGTGACGTGCGCCGGTTATCGCTCGCGCTGATGGTGCTCGGCGCTCTCGTGCCACGTTCGGGTGGCGCGCAATCGCTCTTCGAGCGGCTCAACCTCGATCGCCTTCGACTCACCGCGCTCGGCGCCAACGCGGGTCCGGTGCGCCCATCGCGCGCCCATCGCGCGCAGTCGTATGGGGTCTATGCCGATTACGGCTACATCGCACGGTCCTGGCATGTCGTGTTTTCGGCAACGTATTGGGGCTCCCACTTCCGCGATGAGTTCGTCGACACGTTCGAGCAGCGGCTGCGCGAGCAGGTGATTGACCCGTCGGGCGACGACACCCTCGAGCTCGGGCGCATCAACGTGTCCGACATCGCGCTCGAGGTCGACCTGCGATACACCCCCCGGCCGAACGCGGTGCTGCGTCCGTATGCGGGCGGAGGACTTGGCGCCCACATCATCAACGCCGAGTCACCGTTCATCAACGACACGTTCGTCGAGAGCGCACTCGACAACATCTCGGCCGGATTCGCCACCTTCGTCGGTCTCGATACGCAGCCGGTGGGGCGCTTCAGCGTCGGTCTGCAGGCGCGCGTCAATCTGCTCAGCAACCTGCGGTATTGGACCGCCCGGGCGCTCGTCACTTACTTCTTCGGCAACCAGCCCCCATCGTCTCCACCATGAAGCCGGCTATCCGCATCGGTGTCGTGGGTGTGGGCGCGATCGCGCAGATCGCGCACATTCCCGTGCTCTCGAAGATGCGGGGCGCCCAGCTCGTCGCGCTGTGCGACAACGACCGTCCCAAGGCGCGGTCGCTCGCCGATCGGTTCGGGGTGCCGGACGTCTTCACCGACATCGAGGATCTGCTCGAGTTCGACGAGCTCGACGCCGTGATCATCTCCACCCCGAACCATCTGCACGAGCCGCACGTGCTGAGCGCGCTCCAGGCGGGGGTGCACGTGCTGTGCGAGCGACCGCTCGCGCTGACCTCTCGCGGGGTGGAGCGGCTGCTGGGCGCGGCGCAGCGCGCAGAGCGAAAGGTGAGCGCCGCGCTCAATCATCGCTTTCGCAGCGATGTCCAGGCACTCGACCGTTTTCTGCGCGGGGGAGAGCTGGGACGGCTGACCGGCGTGCGGGCGGGGCACTATCAGGTGAAGAAGAGTCTCGAGGGATGGCGTCATCGCCGCGCGGAGGCTGGCGGGGGGGCGTTCTTCGAGTACGGGCTGCCGTTGCTGGATCTCGCGTTCTGGCTCGCCGATTTCCCCGAGCCGGTACGCGTGTCGGCGCAGATGGAGCGCGGTCGTGGTGCGAGCGCCGTCGAGGATTCGATGTTCGTGTACCTCGAATGCGCGCAGGGGATGTCCCTCGCGTTCGACGTGACCTGGTCGTACGTCGGCGATGAGGACCGCTGGTGGTTCGAGGTGCTGGCATCTCGGGGCAATGCGAGGCTGGCGCCGCTGCGCGTAGTGAAGGAGATCAACGGCAAGCCAATGGACGTGTCCCCCGGCGGCGCGGCTGCTCGCGAAAGCGCGTTCATTCAGTCGTATCGCGCCGAGCTCACCCATTTCGTGGCCGTGCTGCGTGAGGAGACGGCGTACGAAGCGCCGGTCGAGCAGGTGATGGTCCACCGGGTCGCCGAAGCGATCTACAAGTCGGCGGACGAGGGGAAAGAGATTCGACTGTGAGGCGTCCCGGCTGGTTTCCGGTACGCGACGAGGCGCTGCCGGCACTCGCGTCGGCCGCGCTGTTCCTCATCGCCTTTCCGCCGTTCCGGCTGCTGCTCCCGGCGTTCCTCACGCTCGTGCCGGTGGCGGTCGTGGTGGCGCGCAAGGTAGATGGCGGCGAGCCGGTGCGCGCGTCGTTCCGGCTCGGATTCTGGTTCGGCGCGCTGGCCTATGGGCTCACGCTGTACTGGATCGCGATCGCGCTGTCGATCTACACCAAGCTCTCCTTCCTCGGATACATCGGGGCGGTGCTCGTCATGGCGCCGGTCGTGGGTGTCACGATCGCGGGGCTGCACGCCGCCCGGCGCGCGACGCGATGGCCGTTTGCGATCCTGCTTCCGGTGGTGTGGACGGCGTCCGAGGTCGTGATCAACTACATGGGCGACCTCGCGTTTCCCTGGCTACCGCTGGGGCTCGCGACGTCACGGTTTCCGTCGCTCGCGCAGATCGCCGATCTCTCGGGCGTGCGCGGCGTGAGCTTCTGGATTGCCGCGACGGCGGGTCTTCTGGCCGACGCATGGCTCGTGCGGGCGCACCCGCGACGGGCGCTGGCGCGAATCGGCGTCGTTGTCGTGCTCGCGGCGGCGGTGATGGCGTATGGTCAGTGGCGCCTCGGTACGATCGCCATGGAGCCGGTAGCCCCGATCGCCGTCGTGCAGCCGAACATCCCGCAGGAAGAGAAATGGCAGGACGAGAACCGCGATCGGATCGTCGCCATGCTGGCCGCGCTCACGCGCGAGGGGATGCGAAGTGGCAACCCGCACCTGGTCGTGTGGCCGGAGGTCGCGCTCCCCGGGTATCTCGTGCAGAACCCCGACTGGGCCGACACGCTCCGCGCCCTCTCGGCGCCCACCGGTATCCCGATTCTGTTCGGGGTGCTGGACGTGGAGTTCCTGCCGACGCGTGCCTCCGACGGCACCCAGGAGTACGAGGTGTTCAACGCGGCGATGACGACGGACTCCAGCGGTGGCATCGCTCGACAGCGTCCCTACCGCAAGGAGTTTCTCGTCCCGGTCGTGGAGCGCGTGCCGTTCCTCGACCCCGACTGGTTCAAGGGGCTGAAGTACTTCGGCGGATTCGGGCGGGGAGAGGACCAGGCGCCCTTTCGTTATGCGTTTGGCGACGCCGGCGTCCTCATCTGCTACGAGTCGATCTTTCCCCAGCTCTCGCGCGAGTATCGCCGCGGCGGCGCGGAGATCCTGGTCAACATCACGAACGATGCGTGGTTCGGGCGGAGCATCGCCCCGTACCAGCATGAGGCGCATCTGGCGTTCCGTGCCATCGAGAATCGCATCGGTATCGTGCGAGCCGCGAACACCGGAATCTCCGCGTACGTCGATCCGCTGGGTCGCTTTCACGACGAGACCGCGCTCGAGGTGAGCGCGAGCCGCACGTATCGGGTGCAGACGACGTCGGCGACGACGCTCTTCCTGCGGGTGGGGGACTGGCTTGGCCTCGGCTCGCTCCTCGCGACCGTCGCGCTCGTCGTGACGGCCTGGATACGGCTGCGTCGCGGATGAGTGGATTCTCCGTCGGCATCGATGTCGGCGGAACGTTTACCGACCTCATTGCGCTCGCCGACGACGGCCGCATCGACGCGCGCAAGGTGCTTTCGACCCCGGCCGATCAGAGCCAGGGCGTTCGAGACGCGCTCCGCGCGTTAGGCGCGCCGCCCGGCGAGGTGACCCACCTCGTACACGGGACGACGGTCGCGACGAACACGCTGCTCGAGCGAACGGGGGCCCGGGTCGTGCTGTGCGCGACCGAGGGGGCCGCCGACGTGCTCGAGCTTCGCCGCCAGGACCGGGCGGCGCTGTACGACCTGACGAAGCACCACCCGGAGCCGCTCGTGCCGCACGAGCGCATCGTCGCCGTTCCGGAGCGGGTGGAGCCCCAGGCACTCGTGAAGCCGCTCGACGCGGTCGCCGTCCGGCGGGTCGCCCAGCAGACCGTCGAGCGAACACCCGAGGTGGTGGCGGTCGCCTTGCTGCACTCCTTCCACGACGGCCGGCACGAGCGGGCGTTAGGTGCGGCGCTGCGCTCGCTCATCGCCGGGGTCGACGTCGTGCTGTCGTCGGAGGTGCTCCCGGAGATTCGGGAGTACGAGCGCACGGCGACCACCGTCGCCGAAGCGTATCTGCGGCCGTCCGTCGGCACCTACCTTCGGCGGGTCGCCGATGAGCTCGTGCAGGCGGGGTACCCTCCGCCGGCGGTGATGACCTCGGCGGGCGGCATGCGGAGCGCGAGCGAGGCGGCGCAGACCGCTGCTTCGCTCGCCTTATCGGGCCCGGCGGGCGGCATCCTGGGAGCCGCGCACGTCGCTCGTCAGGCGGGGATCATGGATGCGCTGACGATCGACATCGGCGGCACGAGTGCCGATGCCGGGCTCGTGCTGGGCGGCGAGCCGCTGTCCGAGTCCGGCGGCCCCGTGGCCGGCGTGCCGATCGCGCTCCCGCGCGTGCTGATCGAGACGGTGTCAGCGGGGGGCGGCAGCATCGCCTGGGTGGATCCCGCGGGCGCCCTGCGGGTGGGACCGCGCTCGGCCGGCGCGCAGCCTGGACCGGCCGCCTTTGGGCGCGGCGGTACGGATGCCACGGTGACCGACGCGCACGTGGTCCTCGGCAACATCGATGCGTCGCGGATGAGCGGAGGCGTCACTCTCGATGCCGCGGCAGCGCAGCACGCGGTCGAGGCGCTCGCCGAGCGGCTGTCTGCGCCGGTTGAGCGTGTCGCGCGAGCGATCATCGCGGCGGTGGACGCGGCAATGGCCCGCGCGCTGCGGCGCGTGAGCGTGGAGCGTGGGATCGATCCGCGACGCTGCGCGCTGGTCGCGTTTGGCGGCGGCGGGCCCCTGCACGCCTGCGCGCTCGCGACGCAGCTGGGGATGACGCGCATCCTGGTTCCACCGCACGCCGGTGTGCTGAGCGCGCTCGGGCTGGCGCTCGCGACGGAGCGGCGGGACGTGATGCGCAGCGTGATGCAGCGGACGGAGCAGCTCGATCGTGCCGCGCTCGCCGCGATGTGTACCGAGCTCGCCGACCGCGCGGGGGAGGCGGTGGAGCGGCGGTGGTGGGTGCACGCTCGGTACGTGGGACAGGGACACGAGCTCGACGTGCCGGTGACGCCGGACGATGATGGTGCGGCCGTCGCCGCGCGATTCGGCACGCTGCACTCGGCGCGCGCGGGGTTCACGCTCGAGCGGCCGGTGGAGATCGTGAGCCTGCGCCATGCCGCCTTTGGCGCGGCTCGTGAGGCGCGGCTCACGGGTGTGGGGACTGGTGACACCACCGGGCGGGTGCGAGGCCCTGCGGTCGTGGCGCTCCCCGATGCGGCGATGTGGGTGGACGCGGGATGGAGTGCCGGCCCGCTCCCCACGGGCGGGTACCTCGTGGAGCGTGAGAAATGAGCGCGGCCCCGTTCGACCTGCTCGACCTTCAGGTCATGGCCCATGCCTTTGCGGCGATCGCGGAGGAAATGGGAACGGTGCTCGTGCGGGGGGCGCTGTCACCGAACATTCGGGAGCGCCGGGACTCGTCGTGCGCGTTGTTCGACGCCCGCGGCGCGATGGTCGCGCAGGCGGCGCACATCCCGGTTCACCTGGGGGCGATGCCTGAAGCCGTGCGGGCGGTGATCGCGCGGCGGCCGAACCCGGGTGATGTGTTTCTGCTCAACGATCCGTTTGCGGGTGGCTCGCACCTTCCGGATCTCACGTTGGTGGAGGCGGTGGCGCACGAGGGCCGCGTTGCCGCGTTCACGGCCGTGCGCGCACATCACGCCGACGTCGGTGGGATGAGCCCCGGCAGCATGCCGCAGGGCGCGACGGAGCTGGTGCAGGAGGGGCTCGTGCTTCCGCCGGTGCGTCTGGCCACCCAGGCCGGGATCGCCGAAGACGTCATGTCCATTCTCCTCGCGAACGTCCGCACGCCCGACGAGCGACGGGGCGATGTGCGCGCGCAACTCGGCGCATGCGCCGCCGGCCGCGCGGGATGGCGCGCGCTCGTCGCCCGCGAGGGCATCGCGCGTGTGGAGCAGGCGGGCCAGGCGCTCATGAGCTACTCGGAGCGGAGCGCTCGTGAGGCGGTACGCGCCCTGGGCGAGCGGGTGGGGCGCGCGGAGGATGGGCTCGAGGGTGACGGCGTCACGGAGGATGACGTCCACGTCGTCGTCACGGTGCGCCAGCACGACGGGCGGCTCGTCTGCGATTTCACGGGCTCTGCTGCGCAAGTGCGGGGGAACGTGAACGCTCCCTTCGCGGTGGCGCGGGCCGCGGCAGTGTTCGTGCTTCGCACGATGCTCGACGATGACGTTCCGATGAACGATGGCATCGCGCGAGCGGTCGAGGTGATCGCCCCGCGCGGCACCGTCATGAATGCGACGTGGCCCGCCGCGGTCGCGGCCGGGAACGTCGAGCTGTCGCAGCGGATGACCGACGTGCTGTTCGCGGCGCTGGCCGACGCGGGCATCGATGTGCCGGCGCAAGGGCAGGGGACGATGAACAACGTCACCTTCGGGGGCGCGGGCTGGACGTTCTATGAGACACTCGGAGGTGGACAAGGGGGCTCCTCGCGCGGTCCCGGCCCGAGCGCGGTCCACGTGGGGATGAGCAACACGCGCAATACGCCGATCGAGTCGCTCGAGTGGTCGTTGCCGCTGCGCATCGACGAGTACGCGATCCGGCGCAAGACTGGCGGCGAGGGCGCCGGGCGCGGCGGCGACGGCGTCGTCAGACGCTATCGCGCCCTGGAGCGCTGCACTGTGACCCTGCTGACGGAGCGTCGCCGGCGATCGCCGCGCGGCGCATCCGGGGGGGCGTCCGGTGCGCCCGGGCGCAACTCGCTGAACGGCAAGTGGCTGCCGGCGAAATGCCGCGTGGAGATGGTGGCGGGCGACGTGCTGACGATCGAGACGCCCGGCGGGGGAGGGTACGGGCGACGAGGGTAGGTCCGAAGACGTCAGGGGTCAGGCGTCAGGTCTCAGCTGTCAGAGACTTCGGCTGCGCGAGGTCGTTGCCATTTCTGATTCCTGAGACCTGACACCTGACCCCTCACGTCTTCGGGTGTTGACCTCGCCGTCACCCCTTTACTGCCGCAACGCTCTCCGGGGTGCCTCCCAGCGAGTACGCGCCAAACCGCTTCGGATCCGTGAGCGCGTACACCCTCGACTCGATGAACGTCGTCAGCAGATCGTGATCGAGCATCCCCTGCTTCGCCTCCATGCGGAGAATGTCGAGCGCGCGCTCCGAGGGCACGGCGGGCTTGTACGGGCGGTCGGTGGCGGTCAGCGCGTCGTAGATGTCGGCGATCGTCATGATGCGCGTTTGTACCGGGATCTCGTCGCCTCGCACGCCGCGCGGGTAGCCTTCCCCATTCAGCTTCTCGTGGTGCGCGTACGCGATCCGGGGGATGTCGCGTAGCTCGCGCGTCCAGGGGATTTGCTGGAGGAAGCGGAACGTGTGCGTGACGTGCGCCTCGATCTCGCGCCGCTCCTGCTCGTCGAGATTGCCGCGCGTAATCGTGAGGAAGCGCACCTCCTCCTCCGTCAGCAGCGGGCGCTCCATGCCGTCCATGTCGCGGAACGTCCGCTTCGACAGGCAGGCGAGCTCGGCGCCCGCCTCTTCGCTCAGGATCGTCGGCTCGTTGGCGGCCACGACGGCGGCGAGAAGGCGATCGAGCTCGGCTTCGTGCTGGCGCAGTCGGGTGTCGAGCTCGGCGGCGAGCGCGTCGTATCCTTCGCGCCCGTGGCGCAGCAGCCACTCCGCGCGCCGTCGCTCGTATTCGAGGGCCGTCGTGCTCCTGAGAAACGCGAAGCGGCCGCGAATCGCCTCGATGTCGCTCGAATAGAGCTTTTTCTCCTTCACGAGGACGTGCTCGCTCACGCCCACCTTGCCGAAGTCGTGCAGGAGGCTCGCGTACCGCAGCTCGCGCAGCTGGGTTCGCGAGAACCGCGTGCTCCGATACTGTCCCGAGCCGCCGCGATCGACGGCGCGGGCGAGGCTCACCGTCATCGTGGCGACGCGTTCCGAATGACCGAACGTCGCGGGATCGCGCGCTTCGATCGCGGACACGGCAGCGGTGACGAATCCTTCGAAAAGCCGCTCGATGTTCTCGTAGAGCAGCGAATTCTCGATCGACACGGCGGCCTGCGCGGCGAGCGCCGAGACGAGCTCGACCGAGCGCTCATCGTACGGGAGCACCTCGCGGTCGACCTCCTCGGCGGTCGTCAGGCGCGTCCCCATGAGGCGCTTGCGATTGATGAGCTGGAGCACGCCGATGACCTCGTCGCGATGCGTGGTCATCGGAATCACGAGCATCGACTTCGTGCGGTAGCCGAACTTCTCATCGAAGCTGCGATTGAGGCGGTAGCTTACGTCCTCGGGCAGCAGATAGACATCGGGGATCACGAGCGGCTCGTGCGTTGCCGCCGTGTACCCGGCGAGGCTGGTGTTGTCGATCGGCACGGTGAACTCGGACAGCGGGACGCTCGTCAGCGTCTCGTTCTGCGAGAGCTTGAAGCGCAGCGCTTCCGGGTGGCCTTCCTCATTGCGCTCGACCAGATAGAGCGACCCGGCGTCGCTGGTGGTGATGCGTCGCGCCTGGGAGAGGATGAGGGTGAGCAGCGACAACAGGTCGCGCTCGGTCGTGAGGGCGACTCCCACACGCGTGAGCTCGGTGAGCTCGCGGTGGCGCTCGCGCTCCTGCGCACGCACCGCTCGATAGGCAACGAGCGCCGCCGCGTGACGAAACGCTCCGCGGAGCGTGGCGCCCACGAGGCCCGCCGTCGCGTTCCCGGGCAGAAATCCCGAGAGGACTTCGGCTGGGAAATGCGCGGGCGGCTCCACCTCGTCCGGATCGCCCACGCCGATCAGCGCAGCGCGCTCGGCGAGGTCGCGCATCCCGCGAAAGTCACCGTCGAGCGTATGGAGCAGCGCCCGGTCGACGAGGACGACCGTGGGCCGGGAGGCGTCGAGCGCGGTTGCCGCCGGGAACGACGGAACGCGGCGGATCTCGAGATCGTCCCCGGAACGTCCCGACGGGAGGTGCGGAATCGCTCGGCCGAGCGCCGCGATGAGCAGTGGCTTCAAATCGCGATCCGCGGTTCGAGTCGTCTCATCATGCGTCGGGCCTCAGACCGTCAGTGTCATCCCCTCCGAGGCCGCGATGATTTCGGTACTGCCGCCTCGCTCGCGCACAAGCGCCCTGCACTCGTCCACGCGGTGGTCCACTTCGTCATCCGAGCGCTCGGGCTTGTGGTGAAACAGCACCAGACGCTCGACGTTCGCATCGAGGGCCAGCGCCACGACATCGTGGTACGTGGAGTGGCCCCAGCCGCGATGGTGGTCGTACTCCTCGCGCGTATACATCGCATCGTGCACGAGCACGCCGGCGTCGCGCACGAAGCGCACGAGGTCGTCACGCCAGTTGCCGGGGGAGTCGTATCGTGCGGTCGCCCCGAGCTCGTTGTCCGAGATGTAGACGAGCGCCCGCCCACCCCCGTTTCGGTCGGTGAAGCGATATCCCATGGCGCCGCCGGGATGTCGCACCTCGATGGCGCTCACCGTGTAGCCCCGTCCCTCGAGCGCGCCATCGAGCACCGAACGAAAGTCGATGCTGGCCTCGATCTCCTCGAACGAGACGGGAAATACGACCGGGGACATCTGGTCCCTCACGATCCGCTCGACCCGCGCCTCGGTCGTCTGCGCCCCCCAGATCGTGAAGTGGTTGCCGCGCTGGAAGATGGGGGCGAAGAACGGCAGGCCCTGGATGTGATCCCAGTGACCATGCGAGAGGAAAATGTCGCCGTCGATCGGCGCCCCGTTTGCGCGCCCGATCAACGAGCGACCGAGCTCTCGGATGCCGGTGCCGGCGTCGAGGATGATCAGCCACCCCTCGCTCGTGCGAAGCTCCACGCAGGGCGTGTTGCCCCCGTATCGCACGGTCTGCGAGCCGGGGCTAGGGATCGACCCGCGCGTACCCCAGAAATGAAGGCGGAGCATGGCTGTGGAGGAAAGATCGCGGTGGTCGCGAGCGTCGGGCGGTGACGACTATCACCGCTCGTTGAGCGCGGGCCACGGGCCAGGGGCCATGGGCCAGAATGCAGGGTCAGGGAACATTGCTCCCATTGTCTCTTGACCCTCCCCTTGGCCCCGGGCCCTTGGCCCTAGACCCTCACATGCGCCATCTGCTCGAGCTGGCCGCGATCCGCGATCGTGATCTGGCGGCGCTCGACGGTGATCAGGCCGCGATCCTGGAACTCACGCATCGCGCGTGACACCGTCTCGCGGCTCGCGCCGATCATCTGCGCGATGGTCTGATGCGTGAGCGGCTTCGTGATCGTCGGCGCGTTGCCTTCATCGGCCGCGTCGAGCAGCAGGCGAGCGATGCGACCGTGGACGTCGAGAAGCACGAGACTGCCGATTTGCTCGTCGGCCCGGCGCAGCCGTCGCGACAGCTCCACCAGCATTGCCCAGGCAACCGCGGGCGACTCGGCGACGCGGCGACGGAAATCATCGCGCCGCAGGATGAGCAGCTTCGCGTCGTCCATCGCGATCACGTGGGCCGAGCGGGGTTGGCCATCGATGAGCGACAGCTCGCCAAAGTGCTCACCCACCCCGAGCACGCTGAGGATCACCTCGCGCCCGTCCTCCCCGACGAGCACCACCTTCACCCGTCCATCGCGCACGATGAACAGTGAGTCGCCGGGGTCGTCCTCGAACACGATGACGCTACCCTTGGGATAGTCGCGCTCGCGCGTGACCTCGGTGAACCGCTCGAGCTCATCCCGGCCGATGCCGGAGAGAAGTGGGACGGTTGCGAGAAACTCTACGATTTCCATGCGTGCACGCCGTGCCAAAGGTGAGACCGACGCGGCAACTTACCCCTCCACGCGGTGTCTGTCAAACGCACAAGCCATTGTCGCCTTGTCTTTTACGGCCCGTTCAGGGTATATTGTAGCGCTCCCATCTTTGTCTCGAGAGGCACCTTGTGAAGACCGACATTCATCCCACGTACGCGACGGCGACGGTCAAGTGCGCCTGCGGCAATACGTTCACCACGCGATCGACCCAGGACGAGATCCACACCGACATCTGCTCGAACTGCCACCCCTTCTACACGGGCAAGCAGAAGCTGGTCGATACGGCCGGCCGCGTGGAGCGCTTCCGCCAGAAGTACGGTAAGGAACGCTGAGCATTCGCGATCGGCTCGCCGACGCGATGTCGCGTGCGGCGGAGATCGAGCGCGAGTTGTCCGATCCCGCGACCGCGCGAGATTCGCGCCGGCTCGCCGAATTGGGGCGCGAACATAGCCGGCTGGCGCCGGTGAAGGCGTTGGCGTCCCGCCTCGAACGGTACGAGAACGAGCTCGCGCAGGCGCGCGAGCTCGTTGGCGTTGATGACCCCGAGCTGGCCACGGAAGCCCGGGCCGAGGAGGGGCGTCTGCGCGACG
>JAICNG010000043.1 GCA_025931335.1 Gemmatimonadaceae bacterium
CATCGCCCTCTCGCGGCGCGGCACCCGTCACGCGTAACGCGACAGATGTTGTGGCGAGCTGTCCCAGCGCGCTCCAGTCGTACTGACCGAAGCGGAGGATCGTGCTCGTGTCGGCGACGGTCACCTGGGGGAGCGGCGCTCCCGGCGTGGGACAATCCCATCCCTCTGGCACATGATCGGCTGCATCAATGGTCGCGGCGCCCGAACTGTCGAGCGGGGCAGCCGCGACGAGGGCGGCGGGCAGCGCGGGGTCCGCGACCTCGAGCCTAACGGCGCGCGAGACCTGTCGGCGCGCCGGCCCGGCGCGCGCCTCGGATGTCACGACGAAGAGCTCGTCGGCCAGGCGCGTCAGGCTGACCGTCACGTCCGCCCCTTCGGGAGTCACGAGACCCCACGATCGGCCGTACCCGCGGCCAAGGGCGTTATTCCATTCCCGCCGCCACCACGCAACCGTTTGCTCTGCGCCAAGCTCGGCGGCCATGACCGCGCGAGCCTGGTGCATGGAATCGGTGCCGGAGCGAACCTCGTCGGTGGCCGCGAACAGCGTGCCGATCGCGAGCGCACCGACGACGACGAGCGCGAAGAGCGTCGTCGCGACCGCGAAGCCCGGGCGACCGTGGCGGGTCATGGAGCGTTCCGTAGGGCGATCGTCGCCGCGAGCGAATCGTGATAGCGCTGGCGACGCACGTGGCCGACGTCGAGCATCGACACGCTCCGCGCGCGCGCAATGACGTCGATGCGCGCGACGCGTGACCGGTCGGCGGTCGGAACCCCGTCCGCATCCAGATAGCGGAGGCTTACGCCGCCCGCGCCTCCCGCCGCGAAGGGAAGGTACGGTCCGCTCAGCGGCTGCCGCGCCGTGCATGACCCCGCTGCGCACGAGGAGAAGCCGAGCATCCAGGTGGAGCCGGTGCCGCGATAGAGCGAGTAGCTCGCCGGCCTCACGAACCGAACGGGCGCGCCGACGGTGACGCGCGCGCTGAGCGGGGGCGCGATCGCGATCGCGATCCCCGCGGCTTCAAGGGCACTGGACGCCAACCCGAACGGGCGCAGTGGACAGGCGCCTCCGCGCAGATCGGCCGCCAGCACGTGGGGACGCCACTGATCATCGATCGCGGCGGCGGCAGCGCCCGGGTCGAAGACGAGCAGCGAGTCGCCGGCGCGCGGCAGCGAGAGGAAGCTGGAGAGTGGCGCGGCGCGCGTCGTTCGCGTGGAGGGGAGCACGATGGATGCTCGCGTTGAATCGATCGCACACAGGTGGGAGGCGCCGAGTGTCGCCCGAAACGAGATGGACGAGTCGCTCATGGCGTAGATGTCGGCGGGCGACGCGGCGCGCAGGTTCCCATACAGGAGGTCGATCGCCTGCTGCGCGCTGCGCTTCGTGTCGATGATCTCGAGCGATCCGATGTGGAATCGCTGCTGCTCTCGCACCATTGTGAGCATGATCGTGGTAACGATGCCGAGAAGCGTGAGCGCGACGATGAGCTCAACGAGCGTGACGCCCGTTCGATGAGGAGCGCGCATTGTCACCCGCTACCGCAAAGCACGGAGCCGCGGAAGCGCTGCATGCGCGGCGTGCCGCCGCTCTGGTTGGACCGGAGGCGATAGGTCACCGAGATCTCGACCTCGAGTGCCCGCACGGGCGCGGCGGTCATTGGCGCCACGCTCCATCGCTCGTCGATTCCGCGCGTGGTTGCCGCCCCGGACGTGGCGCTCGAGCACGACCCGCCACGAATCTGCTCGAATCGAGCGGTAGCGACGGTGGCCGCTATGGTGAGGCGCGATCCATCGCCGACGAGCCGCGACACGAGCGCCGCGTTCGCGGAGAGGCCGAGGATGCCCGTCGCGAGGACGACGAGGGCGACGAGGACCTCGAGGAGGGTGAAGCCGTCGCGAGAGGGAGAGCGGGGAGACATGGGGCCACGATAAGGACGCGTGGCGCGCGGCTGTCATCGCATTTCTGCGCCGAGCATCGAAAAGACGGCAACGTCCGCAGACGTCAGGCGTCAGACGTCAGGTGTCAGTGGTCAGGAAACGACTTCGGGGAGCCGATGACCGGCTCCCCGAAGTATTCTGAATCCTGATACCTGACGTCTGAGACCTGACGTCTGCGGACGTTCCTAGTACACCTCGTACCACGCCCGCTCGACCGCCGTCGTCGGCGTCGCGCTGCCGTTCAGCGCCTTGAGGATCGCGCACCGCGAATATGAGATGACGGCGTTACCGATCACGACGTTCTGGTCGAGCTCGACGTTGGCCGCGAGCACGCCGCCGTTGAAGTGACCGCCTTCACCAGCCGTCTTGAGCGTTCCACGCACAATGACCGGCCCGAAGAACTCGAATCCGCCTTGCACTTCCAGGTTGCCCTCCACCAGGAGGATTCCCTGCCCTCGTCCCGTGTTCAAGGTGAGGTCGCCTGGCGAGTAGATGATCGGGTAGAAGTCGGTGCATGGAGCGCCAGTCCCCTTCCACGGCTCCCCGAAGTTCTTGTAGTCCGCCGTGTTGCATTGGCCGTTGGTCGCGGTCGGGCCGACTCCCTGGAGGTTACCGCTCACGATTTTGCTCGCCATGGAGCGCAGCTCGTTCCAGCCGATCGACCCGAAGCTGAAGTAGGTGTTCGTATCCGCGGCGGCCGGGTCCTCGACAACCTTCGGATTGCCCACGATGCAGCTGTAGTTCGAGCACCCCGAGGTTGTGATCTGCGACGTGTCGGAGGCCGCGATGCCGGGCTTGGCCGGGCCGGCCGCCGGGCAGTCCCAACCCGGATAGTTGTGGTCGGTGCCGTCGATGAAGGAGCTACCACCGATCCTCGTGCCGCCGCGGGCAGTGAGCGCCGCCAGGAAGTTGATTTGCGGCAGGTTCAGCACGAGCAGCTTCGCCGTGCGGCGCCGCGCCTGGCCGGAGCTTCCCTCGGCGGCGATGAGGAATGCCTGGTCGTTGAGACGGGTAACGCGAACCGTGGCGACCGAGCCGTCGGAGGTGGCGGGCGTCAGCGTCTGCACCTGACCCCGTTGCATCGACGTGTTCCACTTGCCGTTCCAGTTGGCTTGCGTCTGGTTCAGCCCGAACTCGGCTGCGCCAAGCGCGCGCGTCTGCTGGAGCGTGTTGGTGCCGATGCGGAACTCCTGGGTCGAGGCAAAGAAGGCACCGCCGACGAGCGCGCCGATGATCACGATGGCGAACACCGCCACCGGAAGCGCGAAGCCGAGACGTCGCGAGGTCATGCGTGACATGAGATTTCTCCTGGAGGCGTACATCAGATCCGGTTTCGCACGGCGATGGAGACGCCAAGCGAATCCTGATACTTTTGATTGCGCACGTTGGCGACGTCGAGGTTGAACTGGCTCTGTGAACGAGCGACGACGTCGATGCGTGCGACAAGACGTGGGTCGGCAGTGGCGGCGCCGGTGGAATCGAAGTACGCGAAGGCGAGCCCGCTGGGTCCGCCCGCGCCCGCGTACGGTTGGTACGGGCCACTGACGGCCTGGCGCGCCGTGCATGCGTTCCCGGGGCAGGAGAAGTATCCCAGCCACCAGTCGCCGCCTGCGCCCTGGTACAGACTGTATGAAGCCGGCCGGAAGAACCGGATCGGCGCACCGAGGACGACGTCCGGATTCAGTGGATCCGTGAGAACGATCTGGATGCTGGCGGCCTCTTCAACCGCAGTCGTCGTAAAGCCCACCGGTGCGACCGGGCAGACGCCAACATCGGGATCGCGGGCGAGCGCCACGCGCTGCCAGCGGTCGTCATTCGTTCCCGGCTGCGCCCCCTGGTCGAACACGAAGACCGAGTCGCCGGTCCGCGCGTCGGAGAGGAACGATGTGAGGCCGTTTTGCGCCGCCATCAGCCGCGGCGGCAGCGTGATGATCGTGCGCGTCGGGTCGATCGTGCACACCACGGACCCGCCGAACTGCGACCGGAAGGTCAGCGACGAATCGCTCATGGCGTAGATGTCGACGTTGTTCGGAGCGCCGTTGCGGGTGCCGGTCGAAATGCCGCGCAGCTCGCTCGACAGAATGTCGATCGCCTGGCGTGCGCTCCCCTTCGTCTGGATGATCTCGCTCGTGCCGGTGTAGAAGCGCTGCTGGCGGACGAGGACGGTCATCAGTCCACCGACGACGAGCCCCAACAACACCAGCACCACCATCATTTCCGGCAGCGTGATCCCTCGGCGCGCGCGGGGCGCGCGCTCAGTCGGGATGCTCAGTGTGATCAGATGCATGCGATCTGACTCCGGTACGATTGCGTCCGCGACGACGAGCCGCCGCGCCGCATTGAGGTTTCGAAGGTGATCGTCAGGCGGACATCCATCGCTCGTGGCGTAGCCACCGGCCCAATGGGGGTCACTGACCACGCTTCCTGGACGTTGCGATTGATTGCCGATCCACTCGCCATGCGCCCGCAGCTCAGGGACCGCAGCTGCTCGAAGCGTGCGAGCGCGACGTTTGCCGCCACGGTCTGATGCGAGCCGCCGCCGATCAGGCGCATCACGATTCCGGACGTCGCCGCCAGCCCGAGGAGCCCGATCGAGAGAATGACGATGGCGACGATCAGCTCCATGACGGTGAAGCCAGCGCGCCGCGGACCACGCCGGCGACGAGTCGCGGCGCGAGCGGAAGAGAGTCGGGTCAGCATGTCAGTTGCACCCGTTGAGGTAGGCTTTCCCCAGACCGGTCACGCACACCGGCATCGACCGGCTTTCACGCGTGATGAGGACTCGCCCCGCGCCCGGGATGTTCTGCGCGAAGCCCCGGGGATCGTAGGTGAATTCGTTCTGGGAGGCGTACAGAGAAACGCCGTGTCCGGCATACAGATCGCTCTGGAGGACGGTCTGCTCGACGCCGTTGGCCTCGGTGACGACCGACATGCGATCGCCCGCGACGCGCACGTGCGTGCGCTGCCCGCGCTGAATGGCGACGGCGTGCGCTCGCATGAAATACGAGACCACCTCGTCGCGCGCGGACCGCACCTTCGATTGGCGGACCGTCTCGGTGAACTTCGGAAGGGCGATCACGGTGAGGATGCCGATGATGCTCAATACCGTGACGAGCTCCATCACTGTGAACGCGAAGCGAGTATTACGCATGAAGACTCCTCGGGTGGCGCCGTCGACAGAGGCGCGACTCGTGCCAGTTGTTAAGTGGTTGACTGATAGCGGGTTGCGTTTCGCCAACCCGCTGCCGGCTATGCAAACAGGTTCAGCGTCGCAACTTTTTGCATGGGGCCAATGAGGAATGAGAACTGAGGAGTGAGGAATTCGATTGCGGAAGACACTCAATGGAATTCCTCACGGCTCAGTGCTCATTCCTCATCACCTATTCCAGCCCGTACTCCCGGATCTTGTAAAGGAGCGCGCGATGCGAAAGCTCGAGCAGTCTCGCGGCGCGCGTGCGGTTCCCGCGGGTGTGCTCGAGCGCGCGGCGGATCAGCGCCTTCTCGAGCTCGGTCGTCTGGCGCTTCACCGAGAGCGTGCCGTCGGTCACCGCCGCGTGGCGACCACTCGAGCGCACCGGCGACGGGAGGTCCGCCGGCTCGATCATCTCACCACCGGTCATCACGAGCGCCCGCTCGATCGCGTGCTCCAGCTCGCGCACGTTGCCGGGCCACGAATGCTCGGCGAGAATACGCAACGCCGCCGGGGAGATGCCGCGCGCCGTCAGGCCCATTCGCGCGGCATGTCGCTCGAGAAAGAATCGCGCGAGCTCCGGCACATCATCGGCCCGGTCGCGCAACGGCGGCAGCGCGATGGCGACGACGTTGATCCGGTAGAACAGGTCGGCGCGGAAGCGACCGCTCGCGACGTCGGCCTGAAGATCGCGATTCGTCGCCGTGATGACTCGGACGTCGACCGATTTCGATGTCGTAGCTCCCACGCGGCGGACCTCCCCCTCCTGGAGCGCGCGAAGGAGCTTTACCTGCAGCGGCGCGGAAAGCTCGCCAATCTCGTCGAGAAAGAGCGTGCCGTCGTGCGCCTCCTCGAACAGCCCGGGCTTGTCGCGCGTCGCGCCGGTGAACGCGCCCTTCTCGTGCCCGAACAGCTCACTCTCGAGCAGTGCCTCGGGAATGGCTCCACAGTTCACGGCGATGAACGGCCCGCTCGCGCGCGGACTCTCGCGGTGGATGAGCCGGGCGACAAGCTCCTTCCCGGTGCCGCTCTCACCGGTCAGCAGGACGGTCGCGGGATGGCGCGCCACCTTCCGGGCGACCTCGAGGGCGGTTCGCATGACTGCGCTGCGACCGATGATCGCGTCCCCCGACTGCCGCAGGGACGACAGCTCACCCTCGAGCCGTTTCACCTCGGCACGCAGTCGCTCGCGCTCCATCGCCTTCCGCACGACCAGCACGATCTCCTCGGCCCGGAACGGCTTCTGGATCCAGTCGTACGCGCCGCGCTGCATGGCGGCGATCGCCGTCTCCGAGTCGCCATATGCGCTCATCATCACGACGAGCCCGTTGCCGCCACCGGCCGCGTGCTTCTCCAGAAACGTCATTCCATCCATCACCGGCATGCGCACATCGCAGAGTATGAGATCCGCCGGCGCCGCGGCGAGCTTGGCGAGCGCGTCTTCGCCATCGGTCGCGGTGGTGACCTCATGTCCCTCGTCATCGAGGATCACCGAGATCGTGTGGCGAAGTGCCGGCTCATCGTCGACGATGAGAATGCGCATCCCGGTCATCTGACGAGCTCGCCTTCACGCACCGGAGGCATGAGTCTCACCGGAGACGACACCACCGCGCCCAACGGGAACATCATCACGAACGCGGCGCCGCCCTCGCGCGCGGGGCGCACCCACACGACGCCGCCGAGGTTGTCGACGATGCGAGCGACGATCGCCAGCCCCAGGCCAGTGCCCTTCCCCGGCGGCTTGGTCGTGAAGAAAGGATCGAAGATGCGATCGGCGTCGTCCGGATCGACGCCGGGTCCGGAATCCGCCACCGTCACGGTGAGAATTCGCACGGGCTCGCCAACGCGGTGCAGCCACGCCCGCACGCGTGGATTCCGCTCGCGCTCGGCGAGCGCGCTCGGCGGATCGCCTTTCCGCGTCGCCGTGCCTTCACGAAGCGCGACGAGAGAATCGCTTCGCGCACCCACGGTGACCGCCCCGCTTCCCTTCATCGCGTCGGCCGCGTTGAGCAGCAGGTTGACGAACGCCTGCTCCAGCTCATGGCGATCACCGGACAACGCGGGAATACCCGACTCGATGTCGGTACGGACATCGACCTGTTTGAGCGCCCCCTGATCGCGGAGCATCGTCACGACCCGGTCGACGCATTCGCCGATATCGATGGATTCGGGCGTCGCGCGACGCGGCCTCGCATAGTCGAGCAGCCCGCGCACGATCCGATCGATGCGCGCGGTCTCCCGCTCGATGGCGTCGAGCTCATCGTCGAGCCCGTTGGCGCGAAGGCGTCGCCGCAGGATGTGCGTGTAGCCGTTGATGGCGCCGAGCGGGTTGCCGATCTCGTGCGCGATGCCGGCGGCGAGGCGACCGACGCTCGCCATCTTCTCCGTGCGGACGACCAGCGTCTGCTCCTCGAGCAGCCGCGTCGTCATGCGATTGAGGCTGGTGGCGAGGCGGGCCAACTCGACGGAGTGCATCCCCGGCGCACGGCGCCCCAAATCCCCGTCCGCGATCGCTTCCGCCGCGGCGACGATCTCATCGACCGGCCGGATCACCAGCCGCCGCACGAGGTAGCCGCCGAAGACGACGAAGATCGCGACGTCGGCGACAATGAGCATCGTCAGCCAGAACGCGGCGTGCCGGGTCTCGGCGATGCCGGTGAACACGAGCAGGCTCGCGACGGCGAGCATGAGCGCGGCCGTCGCGAGAACCGCGAGGTTCCCGAGCAGCTCCCACCGGAGCGATGGAAGCGGTCGCGCGGTCACGATCAGGCCTCGACGCCGAACCGCGAGAGCTTTCGGTAGAGCGTCGACGGGTCAATGCCGAGCACTTCGGCGGCGCGGCTCTTGTTGCCGCCCTCGCTCTGAAGCACCCACATGATGTACGCGCGCTCGATGACGTCGAGCGTCGGGTTCGTGGGGCCGCGCTCGGCGACGATCGGCTCGGACCGGCGCTCGGTGATACGCTGCGGCAGCGCTGACGGGTCGATGATGTCTCCGGTCGTCAGGATCGCTGCGCGCTCGAGCGAGTTCTCGAGCTCGCGCACGTTGCCGGGCCACTGGTATTCGCGCATGATCTCGAGCGTCTCCTCACTCAGCCGCTTGAGCGGCTCATCGCGGGCCTTCGCCGTGCGCTCGAGAAACGCCGCAGCGAGGAGCGGAATGTCCTCCTTGCGATGACGCAGCGGCGGCAGGTGCAGCGCGAACACGTTCAAGCGATAGTAGAGATCGCTGCGGAACCCGCCGCGCTTCATCTCCTCTTCCAGCTCGCGGTTCGTCGCCGCCAGCACGCGGGCGTCCGTCGGAATGGCCTCGGTGGCGCCGACCGGGATGATCTCGCGCTCCTGAAGCGCGCGCAGGAGCTTCACCTGCGTCGAGGGCGTCGTCTCGCCGATCTCGTCGAGAAAGAACGTGCCGCCGGCCGCGGCGGTGAACAGACCCGCCTTGTCCTTCACGGCGCCGGTAAACGATCCCTTCACGTGCCCGAAGAGCTCGCTCTCGAGGAGCGACTCCGGGAGCGCGCCGCAGTTGATGGAAAGGAAGGGTGCGTCGGCCCGCCCGGAGAGCTCGTGAATGTAGCGCGCGACGACCTCTTTACCGGTCCCCGACTCGCCCTGGATCAACACCGTGGACTCGGAGGGAGCGACCGTCTCCGCGAGCCGCAGCACGTCGAGCCACGCCTTGCTCCGGCCGATGGGGCGAGAGGACGTGTCGAGCCCGCGACGCTTGATCTCCTGCTTGAGCGACTTGTTCTCGACCCGCAGCTGCCGGTGCTCGGCCGCGCGCCGCAGAATCGCGATGATGTCGTCGTTGGCGAACGGCTTCTGCACGTAGTAGTACGCGCCGGCATTCACCGCCTGGATGGCCGAGCGCAGGTCAGCCTGCGCCGTCATCAGGATCACGGGAAGGTCGGGATCGCGCTGGCGTGCCGCGCTCAGCACCTCCAATCCTCCGACGTTCGGCATGCGCACGTCGGTGATGATGATGTCCGGCTTCACGTCCTGGAGCCGCTCGATCCCCTGCTTGCCGCCGAGGGCGACGTGGGTGTCGAAGCCTTCGTTCTTGAGGAGAATGCGCAGCGTATCGAGAATCGCGGACTCATCATCCACGATCAGCACGCTCGGGCGCGGGTCAGACGCGGGGGCAATCACGGGGACTCCTCGGGTTTGGGCTGGCGACGCGGAAGCAGCACGGTGAAGCGCGTTCCAGAGCTTCCGCTGTCGACGAAGACGAGACCGCGGTGTGCCTCGATCGCGCGATGCACGATCGGCAGGCCAAGCCCAGTGCCGCCGGGCTTGGTGGTGACGAACGGGTCGAACATCCGGGCGCGAACCTCGGTGGGAATCCCGGGACCGTCGTCGGTGATGCGGACGGAGGCCGCACCGCGCTCGAACGAGACGCCGACCGGGAGCTGCTCGGGTGGAACCGCCGCGACCTCCACCCACACGTGGCCGTCATCGCGCGCCGCCTGCACCGCATTGAGGGCGATGTTGAACACGGCGCGATGCAGGAGGTCCTCGTCCCCTTCGACGGGAATGCCCTGCGTGGGCGTCGCGCACGAGACGCGCACGCGTTTATGGCCGTCGGGATGCGTCGCGGCGAGCGTCACCGCGCCCTTGACCAGATCGCCGAGCTCGACCTCCGCGATGCGGGTGACCCGCGTTCGCGCGAAATCGAGGAACTCCGACAGTAACCGAGAGAGCCGGTCGGACTCGCGAATGATCAGCGCGGACAGCGTGCGGGCATCGTCCGTCGTTTGCGGCGCGCGCGACAGCTGCTCGACGGCGCTGCGGATGGAGGCGAGCGGATTCTTGATCTCGTGCGCGAGCGATGCGCTCAGCTCGGCCACACCCTCCAGGCGCTCCGCGCGCAACCGCAGCTCCTCGAGTCGCTTGGAGTCGGTGATGTCCTGGAAAATCGCCGTCGCGGAAATGCCTTCAGGAGTGCCGTCGGCGTCGATCGTGGTCGTGTTCAGTCCAATGGGAAAAGGGCCGCTCTCGGCCGCGATCGTCGCCTCCCAGCGCGAGATGCGAATGCGGTCGCGAATGGTCCGTTCGAGCGCCTGAACGAGCACGGGCGCCTTTTCGCCAAACAGCTCACGGATGGGCGTGCCGATCGCCTGCGCGGGCTCGAAGCCCAGCATGCGGCCCGCGGCGGGGTTGGCGAACGCGAGCTCGCCGTTGTGCTCGACGGTGAGGATGCCGCTCCGAATGGTCCGGAGGACATCGTCCGCCTGAAGCCGTACGCGCTCGAGCTGCGCCTCCAGCTTGAGGGCGTCGCCAGCCCCCGCCTCGCGCATTCGAGCCGCAAGCACGCCCGTGCCGAGCGCGGCCAGGGCGAAGATCGTCAGCTGGAGCCAAACGCTTGCCCCGACCTCGTATCCGTGGCTCCAGACGACGTCCCCGATGTAGAGGACGTTGCCGAACGCCGCCACCAGAAGCCCGCTGCCGATGGGCAGAACGAGCGACGCATAGGCGATGACCAGGATGTACAGCGCCACGAACGGCGAGCTCGCCCCGCCCGTGATGTGCACGGTGGCCGTGACGAGGATCAGGTCGAACAGAGTTTGCAGATAGAAGAAGGCGCGGCCGGCGCGCTCGGGGCGCGTCATCTCGAACCACGCCGAGCCCACCGTGAAGATCATCGACCCGATGAGCATCAGGGCCGCCAGGCGGGTGTTCGTCGGGTTGGCGATCTCCCACGCGAAAAGCGCCGCGGAGAAGATCGCGGCCGACAACGACAGCCGGCCGATGTAGGCCCAGCGAACGATGCGGCGAGAGTCGAGCATTCGGGGGGACGGTCGGGGGACTGCGGACTGCGGATTGCGGATTGCGAATCAACGGCGCTGATTGGCGAAAGGCGGCACATACTAATCCGCAGTCCGCAATCCGTAATCCGTAATCCTGCTCCGTCTTGCGTTTCGCGACGCCCCGGAAGTACCCGGACCGTCGCATTTTGCTATATCTTCGACGAACCAGCGCACCAAGGGGTTACGTGGAGCCCACGGTCGAGCATTTGACGCTTGGCGAAGTCGCCTTCCGACTGCTCGCGGTCATCGTACTCGTGCTCGCCAACGCCTTCATGGTGGCGGCCGAGTTCGCGCTCGTGGGCGCGCGCAAAAGCCGCATCGATGCCCTGGCCGCCCGGGGAAATGCCACCGCCCGCATCGTGCAGCACACCATCTCGCACCTCGACAAGTACATCTCGGCGACCCAGCTCGGGATCACGCTGGCATCGCTCGGCCTGGGCTGGATCGGCGAGGCAACGCTGGCCGCGCTCATCGACGAGGCGCTGGCCGCGTTGGGGTACGAGGCGCCCGCCCTCGCCGTGCACAGCGTGGCCGCCATTTCCACGGCATTCTTCATCATCACCTTCCTTCACATCGTGCTTGGGGAGCTGATGCCGAAGTCGCTCGCCCTCCTGCACCCGGAAGTGGTGAGCATGTGGGTCGTTCGCCCGTTGCGCTGGTTCGCTCAGGCGATGACGCCCTTCATCTGGGTGCTGAACGGGACGGCGAACGGCCTGCTGAGGCTGATCGGGCTCCGGCCGGTGGAGGAGGCGGCTCGCGTACATTCCCCCGAAGAGCTGCGCATGCTCGTGATGCAGACGAGCGCGCACGGTCTGCTCGACGAGTCCGACCGGGCCATGCTAGCGGGGGTGTTCGACTTTCACTTCAAGAAAGCGCGCGACGTCATGCGCCCACGCACCGAGATCATGGCGATCTCGGCCGACGCGACCGAGCCCGAGGTGTGGGACACCGTGCGCCAGGAGCGCTACTCTCGCTATCCGGTGTACGGCGAGTCGCTCGACGACGTGGTGGGCATCTTCCTCGCGAAGGACCTGTGGCTCCACGACCGGTCGAAGGCGTTCAACCTTCGCGATCTGCTCCGTGAGCCGCTGTTCGTGCCCGACAGCCGGCCGGCGGAGCGTGTGCTCGACGATCTGCGCCGCACGCGCGCTCACATGGCGATCGTGCTCGACGAGTACGGTGGAACGGCCGGCATCCTCACGATGGAGGACCTCGTCGAAGAGGTGGTCGGGGACATCGCCGACGAGTATGACCTGGCCTCGCGCACCGCGCTCGTCAGCGACGGCGTGCTGGAGCTCGCGGGATCGCTCTCGCTCATCGACGTGCGATCCGACCACAACATCCCCATCCCCGAGGGCAGCTGGTCGACGCTTGGCGGGTACGTGTTTTCGCGTCTCGGCCGGCTTCCGCGCGTCGGAGACCGGGTCAAGTTCCCTGGAGGCGAGCTGGAGGTGGTCGCCATGGATGGCCGTCGCGTGGCGGCCGTGCGTGTGCACCGCGCGCCGGCGGGAGCGGGCACCGCGGCGTGAGCGAGCGTGACGGCGACGCGATCCACGTTACCGAGGCCGTGGCCATCCCTCGATCCGAGCTCGTGGTCCGTGCCACGCGGTCCGGCGGCCCTGGCGGGCAGCACGTCAACACGTCATCCACGCGCATCGAGATCACCTGGGATGTTCTGCGCACCAGGGCGCTCACCGACGATCAGCGCGCCCGCGTCGTCGCGCGGTTAGGCGCGCGCCTGAGCGAGGAAGGGACGGTGCGGGTGGTCGCCAGCGATTCCCGAAGTCAGCGGCAGAACCGCGAGCGCGCCGAGGCGCGCCTGAGCGACCTGATTCGCCGCGCATTAGCGCTGCCTAAGGCGCGCAAACGCACTCGAGTGCCTCGTCGCGCGGTCGAGGCTCGGCTGGAAGGCAAGCGACGGCACCGCGAGCGCAAGCGCCAACGTCGCTGGAAAGGGGACGAATAACCACGCGAGGAAATAGCTGCATTTCGCACCCGGGTGGCCCGCTCGTTGCTTTTCAAGATGCTACCTATGCAGCAGGCTTCCATGCAGCACCTTCCCCCCCAAAAGCGGACGACCCGCCTTGCCCCGTCGCGAACCACGGCCGGCCGGCGCACGCCCACCGTCGTGCTCGCCGACGACAGCATTTTTCAGCGCATGATGGCGCGGACGGTGCTCGAGGCCGAGGGGTATCAGGTCCTCGAGGCGGCGGACGGGCGTGAGGTGCTGGACCTCGTGCGGCTGGCGCATCCCGATCTCATCGTCATGGACATCGCCATGCCGTCGATGGACGGGGTGACGACGGCGCGCCGGCTTCGCACCGGGCACGGTGGGCTCGCGCGCGTGCCGATCGTCTTCCTCTCGGCTCTCGCCGGCTCAGGTGATCGGGACACCGCGCTCGCGGCTGGCGGCGACGAGTATCTCGTGAAGCCGGTGAGCAACCGCGAGCTGGTGGCCGTCGTGCGACGTTATGCGGGCACGCCTGGTGAGTCGGACCAGTAGCGCCCGCTCCGCCCGCTAGCCTTTCACCCGCTCCACTTTCGACGTTACCGTCGTCGTCATCGGAATCGTCATCCCGTTCGCGGGCAGCGTGACGGTGCTGTTCGACGTCTGGTTGAGCGAGGAGCCGAGATACACGCCCTTGGACGTGATGTAGTCCGTCCGCTGGCCGGTGCCCGTGCCCTCGATCACGAGCGCCATGCCCTGCTGGGCACCGGCGCCAGACACGGTGAAGGCGAGCTCCCGCTGAATCCGCCACGACTTCTCACCCGCATAGGTCGTGTCGTCGGCCAGCTTCGAGGTGACGATGATCGTGGTGTTGACGTCGATGCCGCCGCGGTTGCCGGTGACCGCGACCGTGTCCACCCAGCTGTCACCGACCTTCTTGTTGGCGGCGGTGACGACGGGCAGGAACATCTCGAACTCCGCCATGTCTGGCATCCCGTCCACGGCTGCCTTCCCCGGATCGAACGAGTACATCTTGCCCGTCACCGACGCGAGACCAGAGGACTTCGTCCCGCCCACCTTGGAGAGATCGGGCGCCGGAACGGGGCCCGTGGTCGACACGCTCGCCGAGTCCCACGTGTAGGTGAGCGCCAAAGTGTCCTTGGCTTTTCTGCCAATGTCGACGGTGAGCACATGACGGGTGTTGAGCTCACCCTCGATGGCTTGACCGTTTACTTCCTGACTCACCCGGGTGCTCGACTGCACGCGATACTGCGCGGCACCAGGAGCGTACGAGAACGAAGCGGACTGAGCGCTCGCGGACGCGCCAACAAGCGCGAGCGTCCCCAGCGCGAGGGCGGAGAATCGAATGAACATGAGAGCGGGGCGTAAGAGGTTAGGCGGGCGGGTGCACGAGCGTCCGAAATGTAATGCCGCGCGCGCCGTTTTGCGCTGGCGCCGGCCGCCGCACGCTCATATCGTTCGCGCCGCGATGACAGCCCCTCGCCTTCCCCGGGGAGTGCGCGTCCCGGACGACGTACGCCGCCGATTTGGCCGACGACTGCGGGCCTGGTTCCGCGCCAACGGGCGCGATCTGCCCTGGCGGCGCACGCGCGATCCGTATCGCGTACTCGTGTCCGAGTTGATGCTCCAGCAAACCCAGGTCGCGCGGGTGCTCGAGCGATACGATGAGTTCCTGCGCGAGTTTCCCACGCTGGGGACCGTCGCCCGGTCGCGCCAGGCGCGCGTGATGGAGGCGTGGGAAGGGCTCGGCTACTACGCACGCGCGCGGAATCTCCACGCGCTCGCCCGCGCGGTCGAGCGTGGCGAGGGCGCCCTGCCCTCCGATCCGGGGGAGCTGCGCCGGCTGCCCGGCATCGGCGCGTACACGGCCGGCGCCGTCGCCTCCTTCGCGTACGAGCGGCGGGCGCCGCTGGTGGATACCAACGTCGCGCGCGTGCTGCGGCGCGTGTTCGCGCCCCGACTCGATCCGCGTAGCGCGCGCGGACAGCAGACGCTGTGGGCGATCGCCGAGGCTGTGTTGCCGCGCACCGGGCGCGCCACCTGGGTACACAATCAGGCGGTGATGGAGCTGGGCGCGCTCATCTGCACCGCGCGCGTCGCGCGCTGCGACGTGTGCCCCGTGCGCGACGTGTGCCGATCGGCGAAACGGGACCGTGCCGGGCGTGTCGCATGAGCGAGCACGAGCTGCGCATCGCGCTCCCCCCGTGGGTCGCCGAGGTCGTGGAGTGGACGCGTCCTTACCCGGACGATGACACCCGCATGCGGTTGGCGATCACCCTCGCCGCCGAGAACGTGCGACGCGGCACCGGCGGCCCGTTCGGCGCCGTGATCGTGGAGGAGGAGACCGGCCGCCTCCTCTCGATTGGCGTGAACCGTGTGGTGCCCGAGAACAACTCGATCCTGCACGCCGAGGTGATCGCGTTCATGATGGCGCAGCGGCGCGTGGGCAGCTACACGTTAGGCGCGCCGGGGCTTCCCGCCCACACGCTCGTCTCGTCGTGCGAGCCGTGCGCGATGTGCCTCGGCGCCACGCTGTGGAGCGGAGTGCGCCGCCTGGTCTGCGGCGCCACGCGCGAGGACGCGATGGGAGCACGCTTCGACGAGGGGCCGGTGTTCCCCCAATCGTACCGGTACCTCGAGGCCAAGGGGATCGCGATCGTGCGCGGCCTGCTGCGCGACGAGGCGCGCGCGGTGCTCGAGAGCTACGCGGCGACGGGAGAGATATATAACGGCTAGATTCGTGAACTGCGTCCGAGGTCCTGAGTGCAGGGGGTCCACGGAGCCGCAGCGACATGCGAACGGCAACCTCGCCTGAACACGGGTTCTTTGACGGCAAAAACAGCACGGCAACGGCAATTGTACCGCAGAGAACGCAGCGGACGCAGAGAAACGTCACCCACAGCGGCTTTTGACAACGACTCCAGCGGGTGCAGTCCTCTGCGCTCTCCGCGTTCTCTGCGGTAAAATTGTCGTCGCGGTTGCCGTCGCCCTTACTGCGACTGCACTCACCAATTCAGACGCAGTTCACTAGGCGCTGGAGAAGCGCTAAGGGCGCTTCCCCAGCACTTCTAGAGCTCCTCCAACGTGACCCGGTCAATTCTGTGTCCGCCGTCGAACTCGACGAGCCGGCACGGCACTCCGGCACGCTCGAGGAGCGTGCGCTGTGCCTGCACCTGCTCGGCGGTCAGCATCTCATCGCGCGCGCCGGCCACGAGATACAGCTCGGTGGACGCCAGCTTCGCGCGTGCGGGGCCGGACGGGTCGATTTCAGGGGGGAGAATGCCGGCCCACAGGATCAGGCGATCGATCCGCGCGGCGCCGTGCACCAGCCACCGCGCCACCGTCGCCGTGCCCTGCGAGAACCCGAGCGCGGTGAGGCGCACGCTGCCCCCCGGGTGTTCCCCCGCGATCTCGCGGTACAGGTCGTCGAGATAGCGCACGTAGTCGTCGATCTCGGCGAGGCGGTCTTCCCGCGTCATCCAGGTTGCGCCGACGCGAGCGCTCGCCCCGGCGCGTCCGCCGTCGCGGTTGAGGTAGAATCGATTGAGTGCCTCGGGAGCGACAATGAGTCGCTCCGCGCGCGCGATCGAACGAAACTCCTCGATGAACGTGCGCGCGAGCTGGCCGAAGCCGTGACAGACGATCCAGAGGTCGGTCACCGCCGCCGTCGCATCGCCCAGTGTGCAGTATCGCGCGGTGCGGGTCACGGTCAGATGGTGCTCCGTGACGGCGGGCCCGGCGTCGCTCATGTCGCTCATCATCCGAAGAGAAGAAAGACGTCGTACAGGGCGTGCGTCCACGCGGTGATGCCGAATCCGCGCGTGACGAACAGGGCGCTGAAGAAGATGCCCGCGATGAGCCGGAAGGTGAATGATCCTGCCTCGAGGCGGTCGCCGAAGGGCCCGACGTAATGGAACGCCGAAAAGACGAGCGCCCCGACGCCCACCGCGACGATGCCGGCGGTGAGTTGCTGCCAGCCCAGCACGCGAGCGCCTAACGCGGCGATCGCCCCCACCAGGAGCACGCGGAACAGCAGCTCCTCGTACAGGCCCGCGCCCAGCGAGACCATGAGCTGCGTCGGTGTGTCGAGCTGCTGCATCGGCGCCTGGACCATCGCGGCGAACGGGGCCAGCACGCGCGTCGTGATCGAGGCGACGACGACCCCGAAGGCCAGCGCCAGCACGATCGACTCCGCCATCATGCCGGCGAAGACCCGCGGGGCGAGCCTCCTGCCGTGCGCGCGCATGTCCCGTACGACCAGCCAGAGACTGACGCCGATCAGCAGGGCGCCGAAGACGAGAGGGCCTCGCGGGCCGAGGAGCGTGATGAACACACTCTTGAGCAGGACGTCGGCGCCGTTGCGAATGGCCTGCGGCTCCCCGTGGCCGAGGACGGCCGCCATCACCTCGTAGGCGAGGAGGAGTGGGAGCGCGAAGAGGAGACTGTAGCGGTGGGCGCGGCTCTGCCGCCAATACACGCGCGGCCACGACAGCGCAGGCGAGCTCATGCGGGCATTACGCACCGCACGCGCGAATGGTTCCGGAGGGATGGCGGGGGCGCGGGACGGCGCGCCCTCCGCCCGTGCGGATCAGCGCCCGGACTTCTTTCGCTTCCCCGCGCGTTTCTTCCCCTGCGACTGGGACTTCGCACGGTTCTGCGGCTTGCGCTGTTGGCCGGGAATCATGTCCCGCTCCTTCGCCTCGCTTCCCGCGAATTCGTGCTTCTCCCGCTCGAGCACACCTTCGTCCTCCGCGCGCCACTTGCGGTCCGTGGCCGCCGGCTCTTTCTGCCAGAACTGACTAGGCTTGCTCCCGCCCATCGAGTCTCCTCCAGAGTAGTCCCACCAGCCCTATGTACAGAAAGCGTGCCTGCGCGAGCGAATTTCGGCGGCGCGCTACCTCGCCGTGACGCGTCGCGATAAGATGAGTGATGCGATTGGTACGCAACGGAGCGCTGGCGGTCGCAGCATCCCTCGTCCTCTGGCCAGCGCTGCTCTTCGCGCACGTCGCACTGCGCAGATCGGAGCCGGCCAACGGCGCGACCCTTCGCGCCGCCCCACGCATCATCCGCCTCACGTTCAGCGAGGCGCCCCAGCTGCCGTTCACGCGCGTCGAGCTCATCGCAGCCGATTCGCAACGCGTGGCGCTCTCGCCCCTTCGCGTCGCCGCGCCCGACACGGCCGCCACCGTCGTCGCTGATATCGTGGGCCCGCTCCGCGCCGGCGCCTATCGCATCGCCTGGCAGATCACCAGCGCCGATGGCCACCCCGTTCGCGGCGCCGTCACGTTCCACATCGCCGGAAACGCGACGGGGCTCGCGATCTCCCCGATGGACTCGGCGGCGAGCGCGGCGTTGCCCCCGGTGACACCGGGAGTGGATACACCGCTCGCACCGGGCTCGACGGACGCTGCCCCGTTCGGCGTGGACTCGTGGCAATACGCGGTGGTTCGGCTGCTGACCTTCGCCACGATCCTCGCGATCGTCGGCGCCGTGGTGTTCGCGCTGATCGTGGTCCCCGCGACTCACCATCGGGTGCCCGACCTCGATGCCGATTTTGTAATTGGGGCCCGCCATCGCGCAGCGCGCGCCGCGATCGCCGCCACCGCCGCCCTCGCGCTCCTGCTCGTCGCACGGCTCATCGCGCAGTCGTTCGCGGTGCGCGGCTCGCTGCCCGACGCCCGCTTCGTCTCAGATGTCGCACGCACTCCGTGGGGCGCTGGATTGCTTCTCGGTGCCGCGTCGGTGCTCGTGCTGGGTTTCGCCCTGGCGCGAGCGCGACGCGCGGCATGGCGGATCGCGGCGGTCGCGGTCGTGGCGCTCGCGCTCGCCACCGCCCTGTCCGGCCACGCCGCGGCGTCCGGTCACTGGACGGTCGCGGCGGTGTTCAGCGACACGGTGCACGTTCTCGCCGCCGGAGGGTGGCTCGGCGCACTCCTGCTGGTCGTCGTCGCCGGGCTCCCCGCCACCAGTACTCTCGAGCCAGCAGGTCGCGGCCGCGCCGTGCGGGGAATGGTGGAGGCGTTCTCACCGATGGCGCTGACCTTCGCCGGCGCGCTGGCGGTGACGGGCGTGATCGCCGCGGTGCTGCGACTCGGAGCCTGGAGCGCGCTCACCGGCTCGAACTACGGACGGGTGCTGCTCTTCAAGCTGGGCGGCGTCGTGCTCGTTCTCCTCGTCGGCGCGTACAACTGGCGACGGCTGCGCCCGGCGCTCGACGCAAGCCGCGTCGGCACGCTCAGACGCGCGGCGGCCGTGGAGCTTCTCTTTGGATTCTTCGTGCTGGTGATGACGGCCTGGCTCGTCGCGACACCTCCCCCCACCGAGTGAGCACCGAGTGAAGCCTGCTGCCGCCGAAGCTCCTGCCTGCCCCGCGTGTGGCACGCGCACGGCGTGGTGGGACGTTGGCCATGACACGGTGCTGGGGCGTTGTCCCGCCTGCGGGCACATCGTGCGCGATCTCCGGTACTCGAGTGGTCCGGTGCGCGGTCACGCGTGGGGCGGGAGCGCCGCGTTCGACAAGGTGCGAATCGCCATCACCATGCAGCGGATGCGACCCCTGCTCCCGCGCCAGAAGCGCGCTCGCATTCTCGAGCTTGGCTTCGGCCGTGGCCTCATGCTGCGCGAGTTCCTCGACGCCGGCCACGAGGTGCACGGCATCGAGGCCGGCATGCTCGACGTGGACATCGATCCGCTCGTGCGAGAGCGCGCGACGCTCCACTTCGGTCACGCCGAGCATATCGAGCTCCCGCCCGACCACTTCGACCTCGTGTACGGCATCCACGTGATCGAGCACCTGAGCGATCCACAGCGCGTGTTCGACAAGCTCGCGACGGCGCTCGCGCCCGGCGGGCGCTTCTACTTCGTGACGCCGAACGCCGAGTCGATGGGGTTGGAGGTGTTCCGCGACGCCTGGTGGAACCTGGAGGACCCCACGCATCTGAACTTCTTCTCGGGGCGCTCGCTCACCGCCATGCTGCACAAGGCGGGATTCCACGACGTGCGCGTGGAGATCCCCATCCTCGATTCACTGACGATCGAGGCGAACAGCGCCGTCAAGCGGCTGTTCCCGATCTCTCGCCGGCATGGGATCATGAGCAATCCGCTGGTCAAGGCCCTCGATGTCGCGCTCATCGCGCCAACGCTGGCGGCGCGCGCGGTCGTGCCGCGGCTCTCGCCCAGCCTCGACGTTCGCGGGACGAAGCGTGGTTAGGCGCGCAGCCGCAGCGAGTTCGTGACGACGCTCACGGAGCTGAACGCCATCGCCGCGCTGGCGAACACCGGGTTCAGCAGGATCCCGAACGCGGGATAGAGCACGCCGGCGGCGACGGGAATGCCGATGACGTTGTAGACGAACGCCCAGAAAAGGTTCTGGCGCATCGTGCGCATCGTGCGACGCGACAGGTCGATCGCGTCGACCACGCCACGCGGGTCGCCGCGCATGAGGGCGACGTCGGCGGCTTCGATCGCGACGTCGGTTCCGGTGCCGATGGCCATGCCCACGTCGGCGCTGGCGAGCGCCGGCGCGTCGTTGATGCCATCTCCCACCATGGCCACGACGTGCCCGCTGGCGCGCAGTCGCTGAATCTCCGCGACCTTGCCCTCGGGAGAGACCCCGGCCACCACCCGGTCGATCCCTGCCTCACGAGCGATCGCTCGCGCCGTCTGCTCGTGATCGCCGGTGAGGAGGGCGACCTCGAGGCCGCGCGCGCGCAGGGCGCGCACCGTCTCCGCCGCGGTGGGCCGGAGTGGATCGGCGATCGCCAGAAGGCCGGCTGCTGCTCCGTCGACGGCCACGAGAACGGGCGTCTTGCCGCCGGCGGCCACGAGGCCAAGCGTCGCGGCGAGTGGCCCAATGTCGACCCCCAGCTCGCGCATGAATGGCTCGTTGCCGAGCGCCACGCTGCGCGCTCCGACGGTCGCGCGGACACCTCGGCCGGGAATCGTCGTGAACGCCTGCGGCGGCTCGACGACCACGCCCCGGTTCTTCCCGTGCCTGACGATCGCCTCTGCCAGCGGGTGCTCGCTCACCGACTCGAGAGACGCCGCCAGCCGCAACAGCTCGTCGGCGTCAGGCACCGCGCCGGTCACGACCGGAATGATGTCGGTCACCGTCGGACGCCCCTCTGTGACCGTGCCGGTTTTGTCGAGCGCGACGAGGGTGACCTCACCCGCGCGTTGCAGCGCCTCGCCTCCCTTGATGAGCACCCCCATCTGCGCACCGCGTCCCGTGGCGACCATGACGGCCGTCGGGACCGCGAGGCCCATGGCACACGGGCACGCGATGATCAGAACCGAGACGGACGCCGCGAGCGCCTGCGCCAGCGACGCCTCGCCGCCCACCACGAGCCAGACGATGAACGTGATCGCCGAGATCGCGAGCACCGTCGGAACGAAGATGGCGCTGATGCGATCGGCGAGGGCCTGCACCGGGGCGCGCGACGCCTGCGCGTCGCGCATCACGCGCACGATGCGCGCGAGGACGCTATCGGCCCCGACGGTGGTCGCGCGGTAGCGGAACGCGCCGCTGCTGTTGATGGTGCCGCCGGTCACGCGGTCGCCCGGCGCCTTCGCAACGGCCATCCACTCGCCGGTGAGCATCGACTCGTCGACCGCGCTTGCGCCAGAGATGATCTCTCCGTCGACGGGAATGCGTTCCCCAGGCCGCACGAGCACGATGTCGCCGCTTTGGACCTGCTCGACCGGCACGTCGACATCGCTTCCGCCACGCTCCAGGCGCGCGCTCCTGGGCTGCAGGCCGGCGAGCGCACGAAGGGCCGACGCGGTGCTGCGCTTGGCGCGCGCCTCGAGCGTGTTTCCGGTGAGGATCAGCGCGATAATGATGATGACCGCCTCGAAGTACACGTCGGGCTGGAGGCCGTGCCGCACGAACAGCTGCGGCGCCACCGTCGCGACGGCCGAGTAGACGAACGCGGCGCCGGTGCCGATGGCGATGAGCGTGTTCATGTCCGGCGACCGCCGCCGAAGCCCCATCCACCCGCGCACGTAGAAGTGCCGGCCCGCCCACGCCATCACGAACACGGTGACCGCGAGCAGCGCCCACGCCAGCGGCCCGGGCGGCGCGTGCATCATCGGCATCGAGATCGCCATCGCGAGCGCACCGATGATCCCGCTGACGATCGCCTTTCGCTTGAGAGCGGCGTACTCTTTCGCCTGGGCCCGGTCGCGCGCGTCCTGCTCGGCGATCATCTCGCGGTCGGGCACCGGCAGCTCCGCCTCGTAGCCGGTGCGCTGGATGGCGCCGACCAGCGTCGTCGGGGTCGTGACGCTCGGGTCGAAGGTGACCGCGGCGCTCTCCGTCATGAGGTTGACGGACGCGTCGAGCACGCCCGGCTCCCTGGACAGCGCGCGCTGCACGCTCGCCTGACAGGCGGCGCAGGTCATGCCGCCCACCGGAATCGTGACGCGCACGGTCCCCTGGGACGGCCGCTCGAGCGTGGTCGTCATGCCGGCCCGCGGTCGTTATGCGGCGACGGCGGGCTCATAGCCCGCCTCGCGCACCGCCTCGAGGATGTCGTCGACCGACCGGCGCGTCGGGTCGAACCGCAGCTCGGCGGCGCCAATGCGCACCGCGTCGATCTCCAGCCCGTCGAGCGCGCCCAGACTCTTCGTCACCCGGGCGACGCAGTGGCCGCAGGACATCCCGCGGATCGTGAGGGTGAGTGGTTGCATGGATGAAGGGTAGTATACCCCCCACCCCTATGGCAAGGGCGGAAGCGCTGGAGGAGGAGAAGGCGCCAGCCCGGGCGGCGTTGGAAGACGTCAGGCCTTCGGATTTTCGCTACTGAGCGTCGTAGACGCGGGCTGCCCAGGGGCAGTAGCGCTGGACCGTGTCGACCCAGTAGTCGAGGTCGCTCTGGACCATCGATGGCCGGCCATCGCACAGCTCGATGGAAGCCTGGGGAACCTCGATCGAGAGCGGATCGAGATGCCAGCCCCAGGGCGCGTTGAATCCCCCGTCGCCGCGAACGATTCGCCCAGAGACCACGCCGAGCACTCCGGTGCGGCGGCGCTCGTCGAGCGCCGTGGCCGCCGCCGGATTCGTGGTGCGAAGGCGGAACTGCTCACCTTCGACCTCGATGACGAACTCCTGGCCCGGGGTGGGGCGTGTGGATGCCACGTCGCCGCCACAGGCGGCAACGACAAGGATGAGCGCGAGGGAGCGGAGCCGGGTGAGCATGTCGATGAGAAAGACTCGACATCTCGCTCCCGAGTCACGCGCGCACTGCGCCCTCGGCATGGAGTCGCTGCCCGCGCGTGACCGCTTCGTCGACGAGCGCATCGAGGTCGGTGGCCTCGGTGCGAAAGTTCACGAGGCACGCCCGGATGGCGAAGCGCCCGGCGATCACCGCGTTCGAGGGGAACACTCGTCCACCGAGCTGGAGATCCGCCATCAGGCGCTCGTTGAGCGCATTCAGGTATTCCTCGGCCGCCGGATCGCCGCGGAGCGCTCGCGGCACGTACCGAAAGCAGGCGATCGACAGCGCCGGTGGCGGGCCGACCGTCTCCAGCTCCTCGTGCGAGGACGCGCGATCGAAGAGATACCGCGCGAGGGCGACGTCGTGGGCGACGCGTCGTTGATACGCACTCCACCCGTGCGCGAGCAGCGACACCCAGATCTTCAACGCGTGAAAGCCGCGAGAGAAATTCGGCGTGTGCGCGTAGAAGTCGAGACCGCGCCGGGTGAGCTCCTTGTCCTCGTGGACGTACGAGGGATTCACGCTGAACGCCTGCGCGAGATGACGCTGGTCGCGAACGAGTAGTGCGCCTCCCGAGTGCGGCGTGTAGAGCCACTTGTGCGGGTCGAGCGCGACGGAGTCGGCGCGTTCGATGCCCGCGAACAGCGGGTGGAGCTCATCGGTGAGCGCGGCGATCCCGCCGTACGCGCCATCGACGTGGAGCCACATCGCCTCACGGGCGCACAGGTCCGCGATCTCCTCGAGCGGGTCGATCGCGCCAGTCCCGACGGTGCCCGCGGTGGCGATGATGACGAGCGGGCGGTGTCCCGCCTCACGATCACGAGCGATCGCCTCGCGAAGCAGGTCCACGCGAATGCGCAGGTCGTCGTCCACGGGGATGAGGCGCAGCGCGTCTGCGCCCATGCCGAGCACGTCGCACGCGCGCGCGTTCACGGTGTGAACTTCGGAGGACGCGTACACCGTGAGCGGCGGTCCCGCCGCGACACCGAGCTTTCGGACGTCCCACCCGGCGCGCACGTCGCGGGCAGCGGCCAGCCCGAACAGCGCGGCCATGGCGCCGCCCGTCGTGATGAAGCCACCCGCGGTGGCGGGGAGGCCGAGGCGCGCCGCGAACCAGCGCATGAGATGCAGCTCGATCTCGGTCGCCCCCGGTGACAGTCGCCAACCGCCCACGTTCTGGTTGATCGCGGCCGCGACCAGATCGGCGGCCGCGCCGGGAACGGTGCCCGCGCCGGAGACGTACGCCATGAATCCCGGGTGACCGGTGAGCGTCGCGTTCTCGAAGACGAGCGTCCGCAGGTACTCCATCAGCTCGCCGACCGGCACCGGCTCGTCAGGCACCTCGCGCGTGACGGCGGCGCGCACCTGGTCGGCCGAGCTGGGGTGGATGATCGGGAGGTCGCGCAGACGGGAGAGATACTCGGTCCACAATCCGACGATCTCGTCGCCGAGGGCGGCCGCGCGTTCGGCGGGCCAGTCGAGATCGAGCACAGGGGCCAGCAGGTCGCGTGGCATCGTCGTAGTCATGGGGCGTTCGAGATTGAGATTCCTGTCGGGGCGACAACACGAATTGCGCGAATCGCCTCCCGCACCAGACAGCGCCCTCGCGCAAGCACACCCACAAAATCCCCAGCAGGAGAGCCTTCGCAGGCGCGGACCATCGGTACCGGCGCCTCAACGTTCATCCGCGAAGCGGCTAGGGTGTAGTCAGGCAGCCTCATGCAACTATTTGTATTGGGGTTGGCCGCCAGGACACGCTCGACTGCGGCTCCCAAACGCGCGAAGCTCCACGTGATGCGGCCTCTATCAACGCGCCACCAGACAGAAATGATCCGCGCCATTCGCCGCTTCCGCGGCTTCCCGAAGCGCTCGACCGAAGCCCCTCCTCCACATTGACTTCGGCGCGCGACGCCACTATGTTTCGGCTCAGTGGACGATCGCGCGAATTGGGCGCGGCGTCGAGGAAATGACGGGGCCTCGCTCTCGCGAAGCCCCGTTCGTTGTTTCCCGGCCGGATCAACGTCTGGCAGACGGGAAAAGCCGATCGTGGCGGCCTTGACCACGAAACAACATGAGTCGGTACGTACGGTACTTCTTCCGGACCCCGACCCCAGTACACCAGAGGAGTATCGTATGCGCTCGACCGGAACAGTGAAGTGGTTCAATGACGCGAAGGGCTTCGGCTTTATCACGCCGGAGGGCGGTCAGAAGGACTGCTTCGTCCATCACTCGGCCATCCAGGGCAGCGGCTTCAAGTCGCTCGCCGAGGGCGAGAAAGTGGAGTTCGACATCGTGCAGGGCCAGAAGGGACCAGCGGCGGAGAACGTCGTCAAGCTGGGTCGTTGATTCTGTTGCACCGCACGTGAGATGAAGCCGTTGGGTCGGCTCGGCGCTTGCCGGGCAGACCCAACGGTTTTTTCATGGGCAGTAGGACCAACAAACGGGAGGAGACATGGTAGAGGTTCAGCTCGCCGAGGGCGACCGCATCGAATGGGCGCTCAAGGCATTCAAGCGGAAAGTGATGCGCTCCGGGATCCTCAAGGACCTGCGCAGCCGCCGTCACTATGTGAAGCCGAGCGAGGCGCGCCAGCTCAAGTCGGCGGCCGCGAGACGGCGTGAACGCTCGAGGTCGAAGCGATGATCAAGGCCTCCGCCCGGCCGAAGTACGACACGGCCATCCTCGGTGCGGAGTACGACAGCGACACGGCGCGGTTTCTCGCCGAACGTCTCCGCGCGCGGCTCGACGAGTCGCGATGCGTCTGGACGCGCGATCCGTCGATGGCGGACGCAGATGGAACGACCTCGGACAATGCGTGCGTCAGCGCGCGCACCGTGGTTGTCCTTCACGACCGACTCTGGGGACGCGCGTCGCCGACTACCGAGGACCGCACCGCCCTCGAGGCGCGCATCGCGCGCGGCGGCGGATCGACGATCTTCTTCGTTCCGCTCGACGACACCCCGCTCCCATCGTGGGCGCGCAAGGCGAAGGTCAAGGACCTGGGCAAGGTGCCATTCGACAAGGGCATCGAGACGCTGCTCGAGGCGATCGCCGAACAGGGCGGCCGCGTCCGGTCGGACCCTCCCGAGGAGGCGACGGCGCGCGCCGCCATCGACGAGCGTATCGTTCGCGATCGCGACAGCTACCTCGGATCGCATCGGTCGGGACCGGCGTGCGCGCGTGAGCTCGAGCGTCTGGCCGACGATGTCGTCTCGCGGATCGAGTCGATGGCTCGCGACGATGCGGCCGGCGAGATCGAGGTGAGGCGTGGCGCCGGACGATGCATCATTCAGCTCGGACCGGTCGCGCTGACGATGTCGTGGATCCGCTCGCGGACCGACGCCGTCATCGAGGGGCGCCTCATGATCATGGAGTGGGACGGCATCGTGCGCCGCGGCACCGACCAGGTGCCCGAGCGGATGCCGGTGCGTCATGCCTACCGCCCCGCGACGCTGTTGCGCGAGGATGTCTTCGTCGCCGACGCGGCCACCGAGCAGACGTGGCGCTGGCGCCGCGATGGGCAGACGCTTGGTACGTACACGTCCCGCGACCTGGCCTCGCGATGCCTGGCCTCGCTCACCGCGAGACTCGAAGAGGTCGCGATCGGGGCGAGCAGCTAGGGCGGACTGCGGCCGCGGTCGCTGGAACGAATGAAGGGCGGTGTCTCCGTGCGCGGCGGCCATGACGGCTGCGGCACGAGATCATCGAGCATGATGAACGCTCCGATCACGGGTGTGGCTCCAAGGGAGTGCGAGCACGTCGATCGGGGGCCCGTTCCAGATGAGCAAACGGCCGCGCTTTCGCGCGGCCGTTTGCCTTACCACACCCTCGGCCCCTGGCCCTTGGCCCCAGGCCCAGCAGTCAATCGCGCCGACGGCGCGACTTACTGCACGGCGTTGATCATGTCGAAGATCGGCAGGTACATGGCGACGACCATGCCGCCGACGACCACGCCGAGGAACACGATCATCATCGGCTCGAGCAGCGACAATAGCGCGCTGACGGCCGCGTCCACTTCCTCGTCGTAGAAGTCGGCGATCTTCGACAGCATCTCATCGAGACCACCGGTCTGCTCACCGACGGCGATCATCGAGATCACCATCGGCGGAAAGACTTCCGACTTGGCCAGCGGCGCCGCGATCGTGTCACCGCCGGCGATCGAGGAGCGCGACTGCATGATCGCGTCGTGAATGACGCGGTTGCCGGCCGTCTTGGCCGTGATCTCCAGCCCATCGAGAATCGAGACGCCTGACGAGATCAGGGTGCCGAGCGTCCGGGTGAAGCGCGAGACCGCCGACTTGCGAAGGACGTCGCCCAGCACCGGCAGGCGCAGCATGAAGCGGTCGATGACGAGCTGGCCGCTCGGCGTCGCGTAGTAGCGCTTCGTCATGAAGCCGGCGCCGAGGACCGAGGCGAGCACCGCCCACCAATACCCCGTGAGAAAGCGCGACATGCCGATGACGATGCGTGTCGGCATGGGCAGCGCGAGATTCACCGACGCGAACATCTGCTCGAAGGTCGGAATGACGAACACGAGCAGCACGGTAATGGCGATCACGGCGACGCTGATGATGACGCCGGGGTAGATCATCGCGCCCTTCACCTTCCGGACGAGCGCGTCGTTCTTTTCCATGAACACGGCGAGGCGCGACAGAATCGTGTCGAGAATACCGCCCGCCTCACCGGCGGCGACCATGTTCACGTAGAGCTCACTGAACGCCTTCGGGTGCTTGCCGAGCGCATCGGCCACGGTATGCCCCGACTCCACGTCGTATACGACCTGGCGCGTCACTTCCTTCAGCGTCTTGTTCTCGCTCTGCTTCGACAGGATGTCGAGCGCCTGGACGAGGGGCAGACCGGCGTTGATCATCGTCGCGAACTGCCGGGTGAAGATGACGATGTCGCGCGTCTTGATCCTCCCGCCGCCTTTCTTCCTGCCGCGCTCCTCATCGACCTTGACGACGATGAGCTTCTGACGACGGAGCTGCGCGACGACGTCCTCGCGCGTGTTCGCATCCATCGTCGACGACTTGAGGTCGCCACTCAGGGTGCGCGCGGTATAGGCAAACGTGGGCATCGAGCCTCCTCTCTAGTCGTGCGTGTGCTGCTACCGCCGGCCGGCGGGCGCGAGCTTGTTGGCGTTCGGCGCGCCGGGCTTCTGGTTGCCCTTGCCGTCCACGGGATTCTCGTCGCCGAGGGCGGGCTGGCCGATCATGCGCAGGAACTCGTTCGGGTCGCCCGACACGCGAAGGCACTCGTCGGCCGTGACTTCCCTCGACATGTAGAGCTGGTACAACGCGTCATTCAGCGTCTGCATGCCGAACTTCTTCCCGGACTGCATGGATGAGTAGATCTGGTGGATCTTGTCTTCGCGGATCAGCGCACGAATGGCCGCCGTGACGACGAGGATCTCGGCCGCCATCACGCGGCCGCGTCCCTTCGCGCGGGGGAGCAGCGTCTGCGTGACGATGCCCTCGAGCACGAACGCGAGCTGCGCCCGCACCTGCGACTGCTGGTGCGACGGAAAGACGTCGATGATACGGTTGATCGCCTCGGCCGCCGAGTTGGTGTGCAGCGTGGCGAAGGCGAGGTGACCGGTTTCGGCAATGGTAAGCGCGGCCTGGATGGTCTCCAGATCGCGCATCTCACCGATCAGGATGACGTCGGGATCTTCACGCAGCGCGTACTTGAGTGCGTTGGCGAAGGACTTGGTATCGCTCCCGACCTCACGCTGGTTGACGATGCAGTTCTGGTGGCGGTGGATGAACTCGATCGGGTCCTCGACCGTGATGATGTGGCCGCGCCGCTCGCGGTTGATCTTGTCGAGCATGGCGGCGAGGGTCGTCGATTTCCCGGAGCCGGTGGGACCGGTGACGAGCACCAGCCCGCGCGGCTTCTCCGCCATCTTCGCCACGACGCCCGCGAGCCCCAGCTCCTCGAACGTGCGGATGTTGAAGGGGATTTGCCGGATCACCAGCGAGACGCATCCGCGCTGCTTGAAGCAGTTGCCGCGGAATCGCGCCAGGTTCTGGATGCCGAACGAGAAGTCGAGCTCGTCCTCGGTCTCGAACCGCTTCTTCTGGTTCTCGGTGAGAATCGAGTACGCCAGCGTGAGCGTGTCCTTCGGCGTGAGGACGTAGTCGACGTTCGAGTTCTGAATGTCGCCGTCGATGCGGAGCTTGGGACGCTCGCCCGCGGTGATGTGCAGGTCGGACGCGTCGCGTTCGATCATCTCCTCGAGGAGTGATCGGAGGTTGACGCCTGCGGGAGCCGTTGCGGGAGCCGTCATTGAACTAAGGGGTCAAAGGGATCGAAGGGATCGACGGGATCGAGGGGAGGATTCGAAGGGCGAAGTCACGTGGACCCCGTTGATCCCTTCGGCCGCCTTCGATCCCTTCGCATCAACTGCTCGTTTCTCGTACAACTTGCTCCACCGTGGTAATGCCCTTCAGAATCTTCAGCAGGCCGTCCATGCGGAGCGTGAGCATCCCGTCCTGCACGGCGGCGTCCTTGAGCTCCTGCACGCCCATGTTCTGGAGAATCAGCTTTCGCAGGCGCTGCGTCATCGCCATCACTTCGTAAATGCCCTGGCGGCCCTTGAGTCCCGAGCCGTTGCAGGAGTCGCAGCCGGTGCCCTTGAAGAACGTCACGTCCCAGAGACGGGTGTCGAGCGTGTACTCGTCGCTGAAGGGCTTGGCGTGCTTCGTCGACGTCTTCTTCGCGTTCTCGACCGCTTCTTCGGTGAATTGCATCGAGCGGAAGGTCGCGTCCTCGGGGATCTTGAGGGCGCGCATCTCGTCGGGATCGGCCTGGTAGTGCGTCTTGCAGTTGTTGCAGACACGACGCACGAGACGCTGCGCCAGCACGAGGTTGAGCGCCGAGGCCACGTTGAAGGGCTCGAGGCCCATGTCGAGCAGACGCGTCACCGTCTCCGGAGCGGAGTTCGTGTGCAGCGTCGACATGACGAGGTGACCGGTGAGCGCGGCCTTGATGGCGATGCCGCCCGTCTCCAGGTCGCGGATCTCGCCGACCATGATGATGTTCGGGTCCTGCCGAAGGAACGCCTTCAGCGCGGCCGCGAACGTCATCCCGATGTCGGTGCGGACCAGCACCTGGTTGATCCCGAACAGGTTGTACTCGACCGGATCCTCC
>JAICNG010000051.1 GCA_025931335.1 Gemmatimonadaceae bacterium
CGCGAGGCGGGCCTGGTGCTGCGACGAATGTGGTGCGACCACCGGCAGTGGTTCATGGTGGCGTTCTTTGAGACGTAAGGGTCAGGAGTCGGGGGGGAGGGGGTAGGGGGGGGGGGGGGGGGGTGGGGGGGGGGGGCGGGTGGGGTCCCCCCCGACCCGCCCCCCGGCCCCCCCGCACCCCTGCCCCCCGACTCCTGACCCTATGTCTCAAAGAACGCCACCATGAACCACTGCCGGCGGTCGCACCACATTCGTCGCAGCACCAGGCCCGCCTCGCGGGCACAGCCCTCGAGCTCGGTCGGCGAGTACTTGTAGGACGACTCCGTCCAGATCGGCTCCCCCTGTTCGAACACGATGCGCTCGCCATCGACGATGACCTCGTGCGTCTCCAGGCTGACGAGATGCATCTCGACACGGTTCGCGACCGGGTTGTAATACGCGTAGTGCCGAAAGCGATCGACGTCGAAGGTCGCGGCGAACTCGCGGTTGAGCCGTACGAGCGCGTTCTTGTTGAATGCGGCGGTCACGCGACGGGCGTCGTTGTATGCTGCGTGCAGGATGGTGGGGTCCTTACGCAGGTCGACGCCGAGGAGCAGTCCGCCGCGCGTGCCAACGATGCGCGCGATCTCGCGAAGCAGGGCAACGGCCTGCGGCGGATGGAGATTTCCGATCGTCGAGCCGGGGAAGAACGCGACGCGTCGTGCGTTGCGGGTCGTGTCAGGCAACTCCGGGAGACATAGTCCGCGCGTAAAGTCGGCCTCGAGGGGAATGACGTCGAGCGTTTGGTACTCCTCGGTGAGCTCGCGCGCGACGCGGGCCAGCTGCTCGGCCGAGATGTCGATTGGGACGTACGCGGCTGGGTTCTCGAGATGGTCGAGCAGGACGCGCACCTTGATCGCCTCACCGCTTCCCGGCTCGATCACCACCGCATTCGGCCCAATGAGCGCTGCCATCTCGGCCGCGTGCGCCTCCATGATCTCGTGCTCGGTGCGCGTGACGTAGTACTCGTCGAGCCTGGTGATCTCCTCGAAGAGCCGGGCACCGGTGTCATCGTAGAAGAGCTTCGGCGGCAGCGTCTTGGGATTGGCGCGAAGCCCGGCGTGAACTTCGCGCCGCAGCCGCTCCTGCGCTTCCTCCGGCGTCTCGATGTGCGGCCCACGGGCGACGGGACGAATGGCGGTCATGCGTTGCGATCTACGCATTCCTTGCACCGTCGGACTGGGAGCCAGGAGTCAGGAGTCAGGAGTCAGGGGTCAGGGGTCAGGGAAGGAAGGCGCGGCAGCGGAGCTGCCGCGCTCATCTGTTGAGGGCCGCCGGCGCGAAGCGCCGCGGCCCCTTACCACCCCTGACCCCTGACCCCAGACTCCTGATTCCTAGTCGGCAATCGCGAACTTCCAGGTCCGCTCCGCGCCGGGCGGGAGCGGAGGAACGATGAAGCGCAGGGTTCCGGCCTCCGACTTCAGCACGCGCGCTGAACCCGACGCTCGCGCGCCCCCGGCGAGTGCCACGCGCGCGACCAGGCCGCGCACCGTATCGCGACCGGTATTGTGAAGGGCGACTGTCAGCGTGCGGGCATCGAGGCGCGTCGCTCGCGTCGTCACCGCGGCGCGGGCGCGCCACCAGTCGACGACATCGCTCGCGGTGGTGAGCCAGACCACCGTGTCGGCACGGATGCGGCGCGCGATGCGCGCGAGCGCAGGCACCAGCTCCGGACGCGCGAGCAATTGCGAGTGATAGCTCAGCAGATAGAGCCCGCCGAGCGCCCGGATCTTCTGGTATTCCGCGAGATACTCCCTCACGATCTCATCCAGGCTCCCGCGCGAGGCGAGGCTCGCGGCGTCGAAGTCATCGACGTTGGCGCGACCGAGGAGTACGATCGTGTCCCCATCTACCTCGAGCAGCTCCGGAGCGGCCGCGCGCGAGTTGTTGGCCCCGAATACATACGTCCCGCCCGCCTCGATCCACGCGGCGAGCGTGGCCTTGTCGAACTGCTCCTCCGGGGGACGCAAACCGGCCACCGGTGCGCCCAGGAGATCACGCAGGTGAACTTGCGTCAGCGCGAGGCGGCGACGCTGAACGTCCGCTGGCTCGCCGCCCAGCAAGCGATGATTCTCGCTATGCGTCCCGATCTCATCCTCCTCCGCGATCGCTCTCGTCAGGCGCTCATGCCGGCGCGCGAGCTCCGACGTAAGGAAGTAGGTGCCTCGCACCCCAGCAGCGCGCAGTGAATCGAGGGCGTACTCCGCGTTCGCGAACTGGTCCTCGACATCCTGCGCCAGCACCGCGGCGGCGCGCCTGCCCTGCGGCCATGGCTCGAGCTCGACCGTCGGCAGACGTGCCGCCCAGGCGACCGCGTTGCGGACCAGCATCTGCGCGATCGTGCGATCCCAGGGCAGGTCGTTTACGCCGGTGAGCTCGAAGCTCCAGTATGCCACCGGCGCGCCCGCATATCGCGAGCGGACCACCGCGGCGTCGACGAGTCGGGTGCCGCGCGCCGGCTCGGGCCGGAGCGAAAACGAAGAGAAGAACCCATCGCGCCCGGCGCGCCGGAGCGCGACGTACGGCGCGGGGTCGAGCTCGAGACGCGTCCCCGGCGGAATGTGCGTCGCGAGCGCGCTGCCAGTCGGAAAGGTGACGTAGGCGATGTCGCGCTGTTCGATCGGCTCCACACGTGACGCGCCGGTGAGCGCAACGAGAAGCCCGTAGCCAATGGGACGGCAGCGCGCGTCCTTGGTGCCAATCGGGCCAGTGACGATCAGGCCTTGGCCGCGCACCCCGGCGCGATCGATCGCGTCGCGCGTTGCGACGCTGAGACAATGCGCCGAGGGAATCACGAGCACGCGAGCGCCGCTCCCCGCGATCTCGGCGGGCGCGACCACGCGCACGTCGGCGCCTGTCGCGCGCAAGGTCGCCGTCCAGCGATCGACGATCGAATCGTAGGAGGCGCTCCGCGTGAAATACGCCGCCGCCGCTGGGTCGCGGACGAGCGCGACTCGCACCGGCGATGCCAGCGTCGCTGGAGGAAGGACGGATGGCATCGGGATGACGGTCGTCGACCCCGCGAATCGCTTCGGTCCTTCACTGCGTGTCGGCTCGCGATCGCCGCGCGCCGCGAGCGCGACGGAAACGCCAATGACGGTGAGCCCGACGAGGACTACCCAGCGAACATTACCGCACCGGTTCGTCGTCATCGGCCCCCAGCGTGATGCGCTCGAAGTACACCGGCTCGTCGCTCGCCGCGTGCTCGTCGAGCTTCGGCCGACGCGACTCGCGCCATTTGTACGCCGCGTAGCTTCCCATCGCGAGAAAGATCGTGACGAGGAAGGCGACGAGGATGATGGTAGAGAAGAGTTTTTCGATGGTCATAGTGGACGGTAAAAAGGCGCTGTTCCAGCGCCCTTTCTCTCCAACTTCCCCCACGTCATGCGCACGTGCGCGAACTCTTCCACCGTCGCGAACATTTTCGCCACGTCGATCAACGTGATGAAGAAGAAGCGATAGGGGATCGCGAGGGGGACGAGTGTGATGTCTTCCTCCTCCATCGCCACCGTGTGAAGCGCGGCGGCGAGGTCGAGCATCGTCAGTAACAGCCACCAGTGCATCACCATCGAGGCGGCGCCGAGTGAGAGCGCCGCGATCGCGAACAGGAGGTTCCCGACGACGTTCACCACCGGCCACACGATCGCCTCGAAGAGAAGCGCCTGTAACGAGAGCCACACCGCGGTATCGCCGCGCGGACGCGCCAGCCAATCGCGTCGCTTGCGAAGCGCCTGAAGAATGCCGCGCGTCCAGCGGTAGCGTTGCTTGAGCAGCTCGTGCACCGTCTCTGGCGCTTCGGTCCACGCGATCGCGCCATCCTCGTACACGATCTGCCAGCCGGCGCCGAGGATCTTGATGGTGACGTCGGCATCCTCGGCGAACGTGTCGGTGTCGTAGCCCCCGACGCGTGTCAGGACGCTGCGCCGGAAGACGCCAATCGGCCCGGGGATGATGTTGACGACGCGCATGAATCCCTGTGCGCGGCGCGGAAGGTTGAGGCCCTGGATGTACTCGAGCGCCTGCAGCCTCGTCCACAACGTCCCGCGATTGACGACTTTCACGTTTCCCGCGACGGCGCCGATGCGAGGATCGGAGAAGTGGCGCATCGCCCGCCGCAGCGTGTCCCGCGAGAGCCGGGAGTCGGCGTCCATGCAGAGCACGAAGGGCGATGACGCGACCGCCAGCCCGGTGTTGAGCGCACTCGCCTTGCCCGCATTCACCTTGCGGATGACGCGCACCGTCGCGGCTCCGTGGGTCCCTTCGAGCGTGCAGGCGCGCTCGTAGGTGTCATCGGTCGAGCCGTCATCGATGACGATGATCTCGAACGACGGCCAATCGAGCTCGAGGAGGCTGCCGATCGCCGCCTCGATCACGGGCCCTTCATTGAATGCCGGGACCAGAATGGAGACGGCGGCATCCGAACGAGGAGCGAGGAACGACGGAGTCGGGTCGACGTGGTGCAAATAGCTGAGCCACAGCAGGATCACGTACCGGATGACCAGAAGAATCAGAAAGGCCAGCAGAAACGTGACGCCGATGCGGAGCACGACACTCTCCGCTTCGATCGCGAACCGCGCGTGGAGCCAGACCACCCCTGCCGCGATGACGAGCAGCACGATCGTGATCGGGGCGGCGTGCGCGAGCCTGCGGCGCGTGATCATGGCGTGCTGAGGCGAATCCGGAAGCTTCCCCCCCAACGCTGGTAGTCGCCCTCGCGTCCTCGACCGTACCACGACGTCAGGCCAGCGTCCCATCCCGACGCGCGGTACGACAGCTCGCCTTCTGCCGTGGCGTGCAAGGCATAGCGGGTCGTGGTGGTGGTATCTGGCTGCGAACCGCGAACCGCGAATTGCGAGCTGCGAGCGAACCCCGTGAGCAGTCGACCGACATAGGACAGGCCGCGATCCCGCCGCGCCGAGGCTTCCAGCCCTAACGAGTGCGCCATGTAATGGTCGGGGTCCCAGTAGAAGGCGCTACGTTCCTCGAAGCGAAGGTCGCTGGCGACGTACAGCGCCGACATCGCGTCTCCGAGCGGATAGCGCACCGTCGTCGTCAACGCGGGGCGGGAATTGCCGTCCGTCAGACGCATGATGTCGGCGACGATCCCGAAATCGACGACGCCGATCGCGCCGGCGAGCCCGTAAATCTGGCGCGTCGCCATGATCGATGCGTCGACCGTCTCACCGGTCGGTATGTCGTCACTCGTGGCCAGGGCGCGTGCCGTCATCAGCAGCGGGAACGCCAGCTCCCGCTTGACCTCCGCCGACGCACGCCACGAGCGCCACCAACCGATCACTCCGACGCTGCCGTACCCGGTCTCCGTCGCACCGCCATGGCGAAGCAAGCCGCCGCGCGCGCTGAGGCGGGCAAAGGGCAGGCCGAACGTCGCCCCCAGGTCGGCACCGAATCCGTAACTCTCGCGTGTGTAGAGATCGTACTTCGCCGTGACCCGCCGCTGCTCGATCCCAACGCTGACTGCCGCGAGCCCCCCGAGCGGAATGCCGTAGCGCCCGCCGCCGCTGACGTATGAGAAGCCGGTGTTGTCAGCGGCGAGCTCCGCGCGTCCCACCCACCCGACGGCATCGCCTTCCGGGGCGGCCCCGAGCGAAGGCCGCGCCTCGCGCTCAATGAGCGCGATCAGCTGGCGGATCTCCCGTCCCGCCGAGTCGGTTCCGGCGAGCTGCAGGGCGCGCTCGTACTCGGCGCGCGCGGCTCCGAGCTGCCCATCCCATCGCCGCAGCTCGCCCCGCACGAAGTGCGCTTCGGCCGTCGGGCACATCGCGATCGCCGCCGCCAGATCCCGCTCGGCACCGTCGTGGTCACGCATGGCGACGCGAAGCTTCGCGCGCTCGACCAGCCACGCCGGAGACGGGAAGCGCAGGAGCAGCGTGTCATACTGTGCGAGGGAGGCCTGCCGTTCGCCCGCCGACCAGAGCGAACGCGCATAATCGTGGCGGAGCGCAGTGTCCGATGGCGCGCGCGCGATCGCGCGCCGGTACAGCGGCAGGGCGGTGGCGAAACGCTTTGCGTCGGCGTTCGCTGCTGCCGCTTCCTGCGCGAGATCATCCCGCGCCCCCTGGCGGAAGATCGTGTCGAACTGATCGGCCGCCTGACGAGACTTCCCTTCACGGGCATACGCGCGGGCGAGCTGAATGCGGTACGGTAGATGAGCCGGGTCGTGCACCACCCACGAACGCGCTTCGCCCGACGACGGATCGAGTCCGGCACGAACCGTTCGGGTGAGCTGCTCGACCTCGGCGTGCCCGGGCCTCAGCGCCCGCAGTCGCGCCAGCTCGCTCTCGGCGTCACGATGGCGCCTGGACCACGCCAGGGCGCGTGCCAGGCCCATGCGATACTCGAAGCGGGTCGGCTCGTCGGCGACGAGCCGCCGGTACTCGGCAATCGCCTGGTCGTATTTCTTCGATTGCAGCAAGACACCCGCATACTCGGCGCGAATGCGGCGCGTGTCGGTCTGACGCTGCGCGTCGAGTGCGGCTGGCAAGGTTGCCAGCAGCACGCCGACCAGGAGCCCGCGCGTCACCGCGCGCGTTCCTTCAGCGCGAGCACCTCGCGATACCACCGGATCGACTCGTCGTTCCGGCCGACCTGGTTCGTGAGCCGGGCGAGATCGAGCAGGGCGTCGGTGTCACGCGGGTATCTCGCGACCCAACGCTCGAGCTCGGCGATCGCCTTTGCGTTCTCACCGCGTCTGGTCAGCGCGAACACGCGGTCGTCGAGCGCCTGGCGCTCGGGCGTGCGCCAATCTCCGCGCGCGCGGTACTCATCCGCCGTGAGCAGTCGCGCGTTCTTGCGACGCCACGCGGCGTCCTCCGCGGCGAACCGTCGATAGTCCTCCAGTGAAGGCACGATCGCGCGGTCGACGTCGACCTTCACCGGCTCACCGCTCGAGGGCGGAAGCACCAGCGTGGTGCGCGTCGGGGTCGCCCCGAGGTGACTGTACGCGTATGCGGCCCCCGTCGTCAGGACGACGATACCGAGGCTGAACAGCATCGCGTAGCGGTCGCGAATCATGCCGAGGCTCTCGTCGCGAGCCGCAGCCCGTCAGCGCCGGCCACGATGCCGCGTCCGCCCTCAATGCGGAACTCGACGGGCGCTCGTGAGGCGCCGGAGAACCGCGTCTTGAGCGCCTCCATCCGGCGGCCCCGTTCGGTGTGTGCATTGAAGCGAACGACCGCAGCCGCTCTTTGGAGCAGTGCATCCACCCGCAGGTCGTCGGTGCGAGCGACATCGCCTGGATAGGTGACGAGCGAGGTCGCGCCGGTCGCCTCGAGCCACCGCGCGAGCGCCGCCACGGCAGCACCCGACGTCGCCGAGACTTCCATGAAGGGCGCCACGGAATCGACGGCGATGCGGGTGGGCAGCTTCCACCCCACCAGCGCGCGCAGCTCGTCGAACACCGACTCTGGCTCGGCCGCCTGGCGATACCGTCGTGCGAAGTCCCCGCGACAGCGCAGGATGGTCAGCTGTCCGGCGCGCACGGCGTCGCCGAGGCGCATGCCGAGATAGCGACCCAGCGCGGAAATGTCGGCCGCGTCATCCTGCGTGAGCAGGAGCGCTGTCGACCGCTCGGCGACCGCCGCATACGCGAACTGGAGCGCCGCGATCGTTTTCGCGGTGCCAGTTGTGCCGCAGATCACATGAATGCGGCCGGGCACGAGGGCGCCGAGCAGTGCATCGAGGGGCTCAATGCCGCTGGGAAGGGCGCCGTCGAAGAATGGATCGTCGCTGGACATATCCTGCGTGCTGCGTGGCACGTTGATTGAGCTTGAATCCGAGCCTTCCACTCTTTCAATTGGCGTGCCCTCATGCGGCGAATCACATCGGTTGTTGTATTCCTTGTCACGATCGTCGCGTGCACGGCGCTGGGCGGGAGCGTTCAGGAGCGTAAGTCGTTCTGGGCGTTCACCGGACCGTGGGATCCCCTGAGCGACGCGAGCCTGCGGGCCAATGCGTCGCGGCTCGATGTCGCCGTCACGGGATGGATTGCGCTCGACAGTTTGACCGGTGAGCCGCTGCTGCCGTCCGCGTATGCGGACACGATGCGGCTCGCTGCGGGGACAGTGCGGCGGTTCGCGCTGGTGACCTCGTGGCACGGCCAGGGCTTTCACACGGCGTCGATTCGCGCGCTGGGGTCGGATCCGGTGCGCCGTGCTCGAGTCGCGGGCCGAATCGCGCGTCATGCGCAATCGATGCGGTATACGGGGTTGGTGCTGGACTTCGAGACGCTGAAGGCCGGCGACGTCAACGCACAGCTGGTGCTGCTGCGCGCGATCGTCGATTCCGCGAAGGCGCATGGCGTGACGACTATCGCCGTGGCCGTTCCTGCCGAACCCGATGAGGCGTATCCGACGCGCGACCTCATGGGGGTCGCGGACTTCGTGCTCGTGATGCTGTACGACCAGCACTGGTCCGGCTCCGACGCCGGTCCGATCTCGGCGCCCGACTGGATGACGCGCAATCTCGCGCGCGTAGTCGCGGAGGTGGGCGCCTCACGAGTGATTGCGGGGCTCCCGCTCTACGGATATCACTGGGTGAAGGGCAAGCCGGGCGTCGGCGTTTCGTACGCGACCGCGATGCGCACCGCCGAGCGGGACGGCATGACGTTGAGCCGCGACTCCACGTCAAGGACGTTGCGTGGCGCGACCAGTAATGGCACTTCGGTCATATGGCTCACCGACGCCGCGTTACTCGAAGAGCTGATGCGGCGTGCCGAGCAGTTAGGAGTGACGCGTTTTGCGTTTTGGAGGCTTGGACAGGAGGATCCCGCGGTGTGGTCAAGGCTGTCGCGCTAGCGCGAACTCTGTGGTAAAAAGCAGTTGATCGGCGAGCCCGTCGGCTACGTTCTTGCTCTCGATACGGTCATGGCGACGGCTCCTCTCAAGGGTGTCCTCCTGGACATCGATGGAACGCTCCTCGATAGCAACGACGCGCACGCGTCGGCGTTCACGCGAGCGTTCGCGGAGCATGGGATCGACATCCCGTTCGATCACGTGCGACCACTCGTGGGCATGGGAAGCGACAAGCTCGTCCCCTCCCTGACCGGTTTCGAGCACGACACCCCGGAAGGCAAGGCGATCGTCGAGCGGAAGAAGGGAATCTTCGAGGAACGCTACTTGGCGGACCTCAAACCGACGCCCGGCGCGCGCGCGCTCCTCGAGCGTCTGCTTGCCGATGGACTCGCACTCGTCGTCGCCACGTCGGCTGGCGGCGACGAGATGAAGGGGCTGCTCGAGCAGGCGGGGGTCGCGGACCTGATCCACGAGGCGACCTCGTCCGGCGATGTCGACAACTCGAAGCCCGACCCCGACGTGATCGGCGCCGCCATCAAGAAGAGCAAGCTCAAGGCGGACCAGCTCATCATGCTCGGCGACACGCCGTACGACATCGAGGCGGCGGGAAAGGCCGGGGTTCGCGCGATCGCGGTGCGCTGCGGCGGATGGTGGGACGATGACGCGCTCGAGGAGGCGATGGCGATCTACGATGATCCGGCCGATCTGCTGATGCACTGGCCGATCCTGCCCGTCGCCAGCAGGCGAGCGAAACCACCGAAGGGGCGCACGACGGCTAAACGCTAAACAGGCGCACGGGGGTCAGGGTCAGAGGTGCCAGGGAAGTGGTGCGAGGTGAGACCGGCGGTTCTCTCTCCCGAAACCCACCCCTGACACCCCTGACCCGTGGCTCCGACCCCTAGCTCCTCACAGGCTCCGCCTGTTCAGCTCATTCACCGCGTGATCCGCGGCGCGCGCGGTCAAGGCCATGTAGGTGAGCGACGGATTCTGGCATGCGGTCGACACCATGCATGACCCGTCGGTGACGAAGACGTTAGGCGCGTCCCACACCTGGTTCCACCGGTTGAGCACCGAGGTCTTCGGGTCGCGGCCCATGCGCGCCGTGCCCATCTCGTGGATGCCCATGCCGGGGTAGTATTCGTCGTCGAAGGTGTGCACGTCCTTCACGCCGACGGCGGTCAGCATCTCGCCCATGTCCGCCGCCATGTCCTTCCGCATGAGGCGCTCGTTCTCGCCGATCGCGCAGTCGATCTTGAGAACCGGCAGCCCCCACTTGTCCTTCTTCGTTTCGTCGAGCGTCACCCTGTTGGCGTGATTGGGAAGCATCTCCCCGAACGCCGTGGCGCCGAAGGTCCATCGCCCCGGCTCCGCCATCTCGTCCTTGAAGGCGCCGCCGACGCCGAGCTCGGCCACCGCGCGTGACCACCCTTCGCGGCTCGCCCCGCCCTCGTAGCCGAACCCGCGCAGATACGGGCGCTTGTCCCCACCGAGATTGCGATAGCGCGGGATGTACGACGGGTTCGGGCGGCGGCCATAGAAATACTTGTCCTCCAGCCCATCGACGCGACCCGCGGCGCCAACGCGGAAGTGATGGTCCATCAGGTTGTGGCCGAGCTCGCCCGAGCTGCTGCCGAGCCCGCCCGGCCAGACATCCGTGGCCGAGCGCATGAGGAGCCACGTCGAGTTGAGCGTGGAGGCGCAGAGAAAGACGACCTTCGCCGTGTAGTCGGTCGTCTCGTTGCTGATCGCATCGAGCACGCGAACCCCGGTCGCCCGCTTCCGGTCACGGTCGTAGATCACCTCACTCGCGATCGCGAAGGGGCGAAGCGTCAGGCGTCCCGTGCGCATGGCGGCCGGCAGCGTGGCGGACTGCGTGCTGAAATACGCCCCGTACGGACAGCCGAGCCAGCACGCATCGCGGTACTGACACGAGCCGCGGCCGGGAAGCGGTTGGGTGAGATTCGCGGTGCGACTCGAGATGAGCCGGCGCTTCCCATCGAACAGATTCGTCAGGCGCGACGCGATGAGCGCTTCGGCGCAGTTGAGGGCCATCGGCGGCTGAAATTCACCGTCGGGAAGCTGCTCGAGGCCCTCCTTCGATCCGGCGATTCCGGCGAATCGTTCGGCGTGACTGTACCAGGGAGCGATCTCAGCGTAGCGAATTGGCCAATCGGCGGCGATGCCGTCCTTGAGGTTGGCCTCGAAGTCGATGTCACTCAGCCGAAAGCTGCATCGGCCCCACATGAGCGAGCGGCCGCCGACCTGATATCCGCGAAACCAGTCGAAGCGCTTGACCTCGGTGTAGGGTGAATCCTCGTCCGATGCCCAGAAGTCGAGATTCTTCTCGTTGAGGGGGAAGTCGCGCTTGAGCACCGGGTACCGGCGGACCATCTCCTGCGTGCGCCCACCGCGGTGTGGGTATTCCCACGGTCCCTTGGTCGCGTTGACGTAGTCCTTGATGTGCTCGACGTTGCGCCCGCGCTCCAGCAGCAGGACGCGGAGCCCTTTCTCGGTGAGCTCCTTTGCCGCCCAACCTCCCGAGATTCCCGACCCGACGACGATCGCGTCGTAGCTCGATCCCTGCATGAACGCTCCTCGACGCCCTCGATCACCTCGGCGTCAGAATTCCAAACCGGCGATGTACTGGTAATCCCGTCTCAGGCTTTCGACCGGCGCTCCCGGATACGTCTCCTGCTCCACGAAGAGATGCTTCTCGTCGATGCGGTCGATGCTCGCGAGAAGGCGCGTGAAGTCGATGGCCCCCTTGCCGAGCTCGGTGTCGTGCGTCGCGCCGAGGCGGGCGACGTCCTTGATGTGGAACGACCAGTAGCGCGGTCCGTAGCGTCTCATGTACTCGTGAGGGTCGAGGCCGGCCATGGCGAGGTTGCCGGTATCGAGCTGCATGCGGACGACGGCCGCATCGGTCCCGTCCATCAGCACGTCGTATGGCACGACACCGTCGATCGGCGTGAAGTCGTTGGCGTGGTTATGGAACCCGATCCACACGCCGCGCTCGCGCGCGCGACGTCCCGATTCGTTGAAGCGATCGGCCCAGCGCCGGTAGTCGTCGACGGTGCGGGGGCCGGTGATGGGCAGGCTCGCGACGATGAGATAGTCATGTCCGAGCGTGCGCGCGTCATCGAGCTGTCGATCGAGATCGTCGAGAGCGTTTCCGCTCACGTGTGTCGACGGGGCGCGCAGCCCGTTGCGGTCCAGCACGGCGCGCAGCTGTGCCGGCGGCATGCCGAAGTTGCTCATCGAGCCGAGGAGCTCGACGTCCTTGTACCCGATGGCGGCGATGTCGGCGATGGTGCGCTCGAGGTCGCGTCGCGCATCGTCGCGAAGCGAGTAGAGCTGAATGCCGACGCGGTTCAGACGTCGAGTCGCGCCCAGCGTGGCGCGAGGTGCGCAGGCGACGACTCCGAGCGCGGCGAGGAATGTGCGACGGTCCATGGGGGTGGGCATGAGGATGGGGAGAAGGTGGTCGAGCTCATCGAGGATGTCGAGGTGATCGAGGCGAGGGGGTCAAGGGGTACCACCTCGACGACCTCGATCACCTTGACCGCCCCCGGCCTTACTTCCTCCACGCGTCGAGGAAATCGATGCCGGCGTTATTCGTCAGGCGGCTGAGCCCCGTGCCGTCGGCGTTCATGACGTAGATCTCGTCGTTCCCCTCGCGGTTGCTGCTGAAGGCGAGGCGCAGGCCATCCGGTGACCACGCGGGATACTTGTCCTTCGCGGGGTGGTTCGTGAGGCGCGTGAGATTCGTGCCGTCGATATTCATGACGTAGATCTCGTCGTTGCTATCGCGGAACGATGAGAAGGCGATCCGCGTGCCGTCGGGGGACCAGGCGATCCGGCCGCCGTCGGACGCATCATGGGTGGTGAGGCGCACGGGGTTCGCCCCGTCGGCGTCCATCACGTAGATCTCGAGGTTCCCGTCGCGCCCCGACGAGAAGGCGATCTTCGAGCCATCGGGGGACCAGGCGCCTCCGACATCATCGGTGGGATTCACCGTCAGCCGGCGTTCGTTCCCGCCGAACGCGCTCATCACGTACACTTCGAAGTTGCCGTCGCGCAGCGAGGTGAACATGATCTCGAGCCCGCTCGGGGACCAGCGCGGGAATCCATCATGTGCGGAATTGAAGGTCAGCTGCCGGACCGCGATGCCGTCGGCATCCATGACGTACAGCTCGTAGTCGCCGTCGCGATACCCCATGAAGGCGATCCTGCTGCCGTCAGGCGACCAGTCGGCGTTGTGGTCGGCCGCGGCGTGGTTCGTTAGGCGCTTCTGGTCGGTCCCATCCACGTTCATGGAGTAGATCTCGAGGTTGCCATCCCGCGTCGAGGAAAACGTGAGCCGGCGGTCGGAGGCGACGAGCGGTGGCCCTTCGAGCACCGGCGCGACTCCGTCGTCCCCGCACGCGAGAAGCGGGAGACTCAACACAATGCGCCAGGAAATCTTCATCGAAGGTCCTCCGACCTGCACCGACGGCGCAGCGAGCCAACCGCATCACCACAGAGGACACCGAGGACACTTTTTCCAAACGCTCGCGGAATCGCGGTCCCGGTGCCCTCTGTGCCTCTGTGCCGATGCGGTTCGCTCGCTGCGCAAGCCGGCCAGACGCGGGATCTCTACTCTACGGGGATCTCTTCCTTGTGCCGCTCCAGCCACTTGTCGAAGGTCTGCAGCTCCGGATTCAGCTTTCGCGCCGACTCGATGTCGCGCACGCCCACGTAGTAGTCGTTGAAGTCGGCCTTGAACTGAAACATGTTGCCCATGTCGTCGGCGCCGGGGAAGCCAAAGCCGCGGTACACCTCCGCCGGCACCGCGTTGTACGTGACCTCCTTGTCGAGCGCGCGGCTCAGCTTGTCGGCCATCTCCTTTCCCGAGAGATGCTCGCCCGCGATCGCGACGGTCTTGCCGATGTACTCGCGCCCCCGCTTGAAGATCGCCAACGCCGTCTTCCCGATATCCTCGGCGGCGATGCCAGGGAGCTTCTTGTCACCCATGGGATAGGTGAGCGCCAGCTTCCCATCCGGCCCGGGCTTTGGGCCCGCTCCGAAATGGATGAGGTTCTCCCAGTAGAATGACGTGAGCAGGAACGTGGTCGGGACGCCCACGTCACGGAAGATCTGATCGGCCTCCCCCTTCGCATCGAAGTGGGGAACCTTGTACTTCCCCTGCAGCGTCGGCATCCGGTCGTCGGTGAGCGGCACTTTCGTTCGCGTGTCTTCGAGCGTCGACCAGATGACGTGCTGCAGTCCCGCGGCCTTGGCCGCGCGCGCCATGTTTCCCGCCTGGGCGTACTCCTTCTCCGGCGAGAAGTGCTCCCAGAAGTTGGTGACGCAGAACGCCCCGTGCGCTCCCGCGAACGCCTTTTTCAGGCTCTCCTCGTCATCGAGGTCCGCCCGCACGACCTCGGCGCCCGCTTTCTCGAGCGCCTTTGCCTTGTCGGCATCGACATTGCGCGTCAGGGCGCGCGCCGCGAACTGACCGTCCTTGTCGGCCAATATCGCGCGCACGAGCCCGCCCCCCTGGGCACCAGTCGCGCCCACGACGGCGATGATCTTCTTGTCTGGCATTGGTGTTGTCTCCGCTTGTCCCAGGTGGAGAAGGTGGTCAAGGGTCTCGAGGTTGTCGAGGTGATCGGGGAGAGGCGACGCCGGGACCTCGATCACCCGATGACCCGCACATCCTCGACTACCTCCGAGCCGCTACCGGAATCTCTTTCGGCGCGACCAGGTCCTCAAAATCCGGCATGGTCACCCGGAGGCCGTAAGTCTCCAGGTTTCGAGACGTTCCGGCCACCAGCTGCCGGTTGTACTTGGCCAGGTAGAGGTCGAAGGGGTCGCTCTGGTCGCCGTCCACAATGTGGAGGTCGGCGTCGATCATCTCGAGCTTGCCGAAGCGAAGGCGGCCGCCCCGGAAGTACACGAAGTTCGGGTGCGTCGAGTCGGGACGGACATAGCGCTCGAAGATCGAATCGAGCGGCGTGGTCACGAACGTCTGCACCAGCTCGTCGCCGACCACGGCAATGGATTCCAGACGCGCCTCGATTCGCGGCGGCGGCAGGATTTGCGTCGGATCGAGCAGGATGTCGTTTCCGTCGACGACAGCGCCGCGCGACTTCTTCAGGTCCAGGAGATCGTCGAGCTGAAGGCCGAGCGCCTTCATCAGGGCGGCGCCGTTGATGCCGAGGATGCGCGTGCGCGTGGGGTGCATGCGGACGCGACCGTCAGGCTCGAGCGTCGGCGTCGCCGTAATGGAGAAGGGAAGATTGACCCCCTTGCGCATCTTTCCGCTCAGGACGACCGCGTTCCCTTCCATGCGCGCTTTCAGTCTCGTGAGTGGCGCACCCTCGTAGGCGAAGACGACGCTGTTGAGCAGTCCGGCGAGGTCGTCGCCATTCATCCGCGTCGCTCCACGGGTCACGCGAATGGCGAACGATCGCGCATCATCCAGGATCGCGGATGCTCCGCTGTCGGTCATCACCTGGCCGCGCAGCCGCTCGATCCGAATGACGCCGCGGTCATCGATGTGCAGGAGGACGTTGCGCATCTCGATCCACGTCGAGTCGGCGAATGCGCGCGGCAACGGCGTCGGCCCAGGCACCCCGTGGGCGTCAGCGTCGGTCGTCTGCGCGGCCGGTCCGGCGACGAGCCCGATCAGGACGATCGTCGTGAGCGCTGCGAGGGCTCGGCGTCGTGTGGCAGGCGCATCGCGGGACATGGGGGAAAGTCCGAGCACGATGCATACCCCACTGGGCGGGCGGCGTCTGACGTCCGGCGAAGGGTCCCTCCGGCGCGGTGAAACACCTGAACGTTGCCGCGAGTTGACTGGACCGGCCAGAGCGCCACATTAGCCTCCTTGGGACGGGGCGATCCGGTTTTCCCCACCGTTAGGCATGCCACCTCCGAGGCTCCCATGCCCAGGCGACTGCAGGTGTACGAGACCGCCGAGATCACCGTCACGTTCGAGCCGGACCTCTGCATTCACTCGGGCGTGTGTGTCCGTGGATTGCCCGCCGTGTTCGACGTGCGCCGCCGGCGGTGGGTGATGCCCGAGCTGGGCGCAGCGGCAGCGATTGCCGCGCAAATCGGCCACTGCCCATCCGGGGCGCTCAAGTATCGACTGAAAACGGAAGACGCCCCGGCTCCGTAGACAGGTTTCATTCGTTCAAGCCGCAAGGCGGTCCCGAGTCCAAGATTGGCTGACACGTACTCGCATCTACCCGATTCCGGACCGCCTCACCATGCAGCTCGCTCTCGCGATCGCCCTCGCTCTGCCGCTCCTGGCCACAAGCTGTCGGACCGTTCCCGCGCTGCCCATAGTCGACCCGAGAGTTCAGCGCATCGACGGATTCGTGCGCCGCGCATTCGCGACCCGCGTCACCCCGGGCCTCGGCGTCGCCGTCGTCTCGGACGGCCGCGTCGTATACAGCGCCGGGCTCGGACATGCGAACGTCCAGGAAGCGATTCCCGTCACCGACTCGACGCTCTGGTACGTCGCGTCGACGTCGAAGTCATTCACCGGCTTCGGGGTGGCGTTGCTCGAGGCCGCGGGGGGGATCGACGTCACCGCACCGATCACACGCCTGCTTCCCCGTGCGACCTGGCATCCGGACGCGCGACCGGATGACATCACGCTCGCGTCCTTTCTCGCCCACACGCACGGGCTCAGCAGCGGTCCGCTCGTCCTCTCGGCAGCATATACGGGCGCCTTTCCCGAGGAGGACTTCAATCAGCTCCTCGCCTTCAGCAGCCCGCTGCCGTCACGGGATCTCAACTACAGCAACATCGGTTACAACGTTGCCAGCATGGTGATCGCCGAAAAGCACGCGGAAGGATGGAAGGACTATCTGGATCGCAACGTGTTCGCGCCCGCGGGCCTGCGCGACATTCATCATCGCGTGACCGGTATCCCGCAGCGACGCATCGCGAAGGCGCATGAGCTGCGCGCGGACGGCAGCTACGAGGCGCAGCCGTTCCTCAAGCGCGACCGGACGATGAACGCCGCGGGAGGGCACGTCGGCTCGATCGCCGATCTGGCGCGCTGGACGATTCTGCACATGGATGACGGCCGCCTCGACGGTCGACAGGTCTTTCCTGCGCAGGTCGTTCGGCGCTCGCACGAGATCCTCGGGCGCCAGAATGCGCAGTTCGCCTACTTCCAGCGAGACGGCTGGGGCTTCGGGTGGGACATCGGAAGCTATGACGGCGAACCGATGGTGAGCCGGTTCGGATCGTACACCGGGTTTCGATCGCATCTCTCGATGCTGCCGGCACGCCGCGTTGGCGTCGTCGCGCAGGTCAACAGCGAGCCCGGATGGCGGCTCACCGATATCATCGCCGCGTATGCCTACGACGTCTTCCTGGGCCGCACAGACGCCGACGCGCGCGGTCAGGCGCGACTCGACACGCTCGTGACACGCCTCGAGGCCCGCCGAGCGCGCGTGGCCAGCGCGCCTCGTCCGGTGCGCGCGCCGCCGCGCCGCCTCTCCGACTACGTCGGCATCTATGAGGATGCCGCGCTCGGTCGCATCGAGATCGTGCCTGACGAGCCCGGTCTCCGCGTCCGGTGGGGCGTCCTGTCGGACCTCCCGCTCGAGGTGCGCGATGCCGAAAAGCAGATCTTCGTGATAGCGGCATTTGGCGCGTCTCTCCAGTTCATCGTCGGGACGGCTGGTCCAGCGCAGGCCATCGAAACGGGCGGTCGGCGTGCCTTGCGCCGCTGACGGACGCGGTGACTTCGGACACGTTTCCCCGGTGCGCCTTCGATCGTTGATGAGAGGTATCCAGCTGCGGCTCGCAGCTAAGATTTCCCTCATACGAACCACAGGCCCCGATGACTCTCTCGTCACGTTCTCTCAGACGCGCGAGCGCTCTCACGCTTGCTGCGGTGACCCTTGTTGCATGTAGCGACTCGACCGCTCCACTGGATGTCTCTCCCGAGCAGCTCGAAGTGATCGGCCAGGCGATGGCGACCGAGATCGAAAGCGGTGTCACGCAGCTCACCGCGCAGGACGCGATGACCGGCGTCGAAATGCCGCAGTTCTCGGTACAGCGCCGCGCCCCGGGTGGCCTCAGCGGGCTCTCGCTCAATCTCCAGGGCGCGAGCGCTCCGTCCTTCCAGGTCGTGGGTACCGAGTGCGGCGTCATGTCGCAGAATCCCCCCACCGACAGCGATGCCGACGCGGTTCCGGACAATCTCACGATCACCTTCTCGCTGCCGGCGTGCCGCTTCATCGAAGAGAACGGCACGTTCGACCTCACCGGGATGATCCGTGTGACGGACCCCGCTCCCGGCACGGCGGGGATGGCGTTCAACATGGCGCTCGACAACGTCCGCTTCACGTTCGCCACCGCGGAGTTGAGCGGCTATGTCAGGCGAGACGGACTCACCTCGGTGAGCGCCTCGCAGACGGGCCTGTCTCAGGCCGTGAGCGGGCTCGAGTCGGCGGTGCTCAACGGCTATCCCAGCCTCGGCGTCGACGTGGACTGGGCCGCGACCTTTGCGGCGGCGCAGGGCTCGACGATCACGCACGGTGAGCCGCTTCCCGATGGGACTTACAACGTGAATGGCTCCATGGAGTACCGTCAGGGCGGCCGTTCCGCGCACTTCAACATCACGACGGTCGAGGCGCTCGAGTACAGCGCCGAGTGCGCCGCGGCGGTCGCGGAGGGTCTGGCGTGGTCTCCCTTCGTCGCCGGCACCGTTCGCGTGGCGGTGCGCAACGATGGCAGCATGGGGTTCGCCCAGATCATGTACTCGGACTGCAACGAGGCGACTGTGCTCTACGTCGGGCAGTAGCCCGCTGGGGAAAAGAACAGGAACGAGGAACGAGGAACGAGGAAGTCGATTGGAGATCTCTCCGGTCGACTTCCTCGTTTCTCGTTCCTGGTTCTTTGGAGGTTAAAGCCCCTACCGCGCCCGGAACGACGCTCCCAGCGCCAGAACCGTCGCTCACCTACATACGTTTCCCGCTGGCAGCCTTTTTGCTTTGGTGTGAGCCAGGACACTCGGCCTCGACGCCCCCAGTCACAGGCGCCGCCGAGCCCTGCAAGGCGCACGTGCACGGCCATCTCCTGCACGAGAGACGTCTTTCACGCCAACGGTCGGGCCGATGGACATTCGGAACCTGGTGGGGCGCGCCGCGCCACCACCGACAGCGAGTCATCTTCGTAAAAACACGGCCCGCCTGCTGAGCGGGTGTCTGTTGGCCGCCGCCGCACTTACGGCGTGCTCGGACGGCGCCATGGCGCCGGTTCCCGAGGCGACCGACGCGAGCGTCCGCTGGAATACCCTCGCGCGCGAGCTCGTGGTTCTCGATCGCACCTCACCGCCGGTCGCGGGTCGGGCGTACACGTATTTGAGTGTCGCCCAATACGCCGCGGCACTGTCGGCTCGAGGGATCCGTCCCGACGCAATCCCATCGCTGGCGTCGCTTCGCGACGCAGAGAGTCCCTCCCGTGCAGCGATCGCGACAGCGTCCGCTCGCGTCCTCGGCGCGCTCTTCCCGTCCCACGGAGTGCGCATCGAGCATGCGCTCGCCGCGGATCTCAGCGCCCTGCGCGGGCAGTCGATCGACGTGGCGGCGATCGAGCGGGCAGAGGTGATCGGGGCACGCATCGCCGCGAGCCTGCTGGAGCGGGCACAACGCGATGGATGGGATGCGGCCTGGACCGGGACGGTGCCTAACGGCGACGGGTTCTGGACCGGCGCCTCGCCACAGCTCCCGATGTGGGGGCAGGTGCGACCATGGTTGTGGGAATCGGGGAGCGAGCTAAGAGCCCCGGCCCCACCGGCGTTCAACTCCCAGCAGTTCCGTGACGCGCTGGACGAGGTGTGGCAGATCGCCGAGACGCGGACGGCCGCCCAGATGGAGATCGCCCGATTCTGGGCCGACGGTGCGGGGACGTACACACCGCCGGGTCACTGGAACGAGATCGCGACCCAGCTCATCCGCGAGCGCGGCTTCGGCGATCTCCAGGCGGCGCGGACGCTCGCGCTGATGAACGTCGCCATGGCTGACGCCGCGATCGGTTGCTGGGACTCGAAGTTCACTTACTGGGTCATTCGACCGTGGCAGGCCGATTCTCGGGTCACGACCCCGATCGGGCAGCCGCCTCATCCATCGTATCCGTCGGGACACGCGTGCTTCTCGGGCGCGGGCGCGAAAGTACTTGCTGCGCTGTTCCCGAGCGAAGCCGACGATCTCGAGCGCATGGCTGTGGAAGCGTGCGACTCGCGTGTCTACGCCGGCATCCACTACCGCTTCGACGCCGAAGCGGGCATGACGATCGGCATTCGGGCCGCCGAACGCGCACTCGAGCGCGGGGACCAGCTCCTGCACGCGGAGATCGCACGCGCCTACGCCGGCGCGACCGAGTAAACGACATCCAGATCACGGAGTGATCGCACCACGACACTGATTCGTAGGAGACGTAGCATGCGGTACGCATATGTAGTCCCCATTGCAGCGGCAGCATTCGCTGTCGCTTGCCACGATTCACCCCTTTCACCCGATACCGCCGACCTGTTGCGCGCTGCCGGCAACGGCAGCAGCCGACTGACCGCCACTCAAACGGCCCACGGCCTTTGGGAGCGGCGTATCGAGTACGACTGGACGGCGCAGCGGTACGTCCGTGAAATCCACGTTGGGCATGACATGCGTCTCTTACCAGAGCGCGACCGCGTCGAGATTCTCCCCGGGCAGACGGTCTGGGTCACCTGGCAGGTCGACGCGCAGCGCCGCCTTGCGTCGGACGACGTCGTCAAGGGTGTGCGGGGCGAGACGTGCGTGACGAACACCGGCCACGCCACCGTCCCGGGGTTTGTCGTGACGGAGCAGGTCATGGCCAAGACCGGCGAAAGCTTCGTTGCGGTCCCAGGGGCGAGCGTCGTCATTAAATCGGAACAGGCGCTGGCGGCGAACGAGACGCGTTGCGTCTCCTACGAGGTTCTTTTCGACGCGAAGCCCAATGTCGAATACCGCGTTGTCGCCGCAGTGGCCGCGTTGAGCGGTATTCGCGTCGCCGAGGCGGCTGCCGGGTTCGGGCTGCCTCACGAGCAGAGCACGCTCGAGGTCGATGCCGCGGCGTGGATGCGCGACGGCGGGTTCGCCGGCTGCGAGAAGACGCTCGGTCCGGACTTCATGTGTACATCGATCGACGGGATTCCGCGCGATCAGCGGATTGCGCCGCCGACGGCGACCGGACATCTCGGGATGTCATTCATGGTCGACATCCTGAACTCGGGCGTGTGCGGGCAGACGTTCGTATACAAGATCGACGAGCCGCTTCGTGAAAGCGGGCCAAATCCGCCGGGCGGCGAAACCCGGGACGTGTCGGGCACGCTCATCATCACCACCGGCGATTGCCCGCCTCCGGGTGGCGGCATCTGTGTTCAGAACGAGGAGTGGTGGCGGACGCACTACGGCGAAGGGGCTGACCCCGACTCGGTCATGCAGTATGCCCCGATCTTCCTCGGCGTCGCCAATGGCCCGACGACATTGATCATCCACGGGCTCAACCCGATCCGGTTCGTGTTCGCACGGGGTGGAGTTACCAACCCGATTGGCGAGCTCTACGCGCAGCTGTTCATTGCGAAGCTGAACATTGCTCGCGGCAGCGATCCGCGCCCCGTTCGTGAGGCGCGCATTGCGGCCGACATCTTCCTCGGAACGCACCGGGGCGAGGACTGGAATTCGCTCTCGGAGTCGGAGCGCAAGGCGGTCGTCGAATGGGTCGCCACACTGACGGCCTACAACGACGGTCGTCTGGGTGTCGGAGCGTGCGGAGCGCCGCCACCGCCGCCCACCGGCGACGTCTGCACCCGCACGATTGGATATTGGAAGAACCACGCGGGCTTCGGACCGCAGGCCGATGTGGTCACGCCATTGCTTCCGCTGTGGCTCGGAACGAGCGGTGGCGGGAAGAGCGTGCACGTCACGACCGCGGCGTTCGCCGTTGCCCTACTCGACAAGAGTGGGGACGCGTCGAACGGCATTAACAAGCTGTACGCGCAGCTCCTCGCGGCCAAGCTGAACATTGCGAACGGTGCGAGTGGCTCGGCGGTGCTGCAGACGATTACGCAGGCGGACGGATTCCTCGCGACACACGCCGCCGCTGACTGGAACTCGCTGACGTCGGCGCAGCGCCAGCAGGTGCTCGCGTGGGCCGCGACGCTGGATGACTACAACAACGGGAAGATCGGTCCGGCACACTGCGACTGACCCCTTGGTTCGGAATCCTGGCTAGCACGTAGGGGATAACGAACGAGGAACGAGGAACGAGGAAGTCGATTGGAGATCTCTCCGGTCGACTTCCTCGTTCCTCGTTCGTCTTTCGCGCTGACACTCTCTTGACAGGGGCGACCCGGAAACGAATGATTCCCCGCCCAATCCAGGCTTCGACGCGGAAGCCCGTCTCTGCACTCCGGTCTCACCGTCAGAGAGGTATCCATGATCCGCAAGCAGCTCGCACGGCCCGTCTCTGCACTTGCGTGCATCCTCGTCGTCACCGCCTGCGCCGATGCGGTCTCACCGACCGCGCCCGACGTCAGCCTTTCCGCACAGCGCGGACAGGACCGCCTCGCGTCGTGGTTCGATCAGGCATCTCCCGCGGTGCTGGCGCTCCCCGGCGCCGTCTTCGCCGACCACGATGAGAGAGTCAACAAGCTCGTGTTCGGCGTCGAGAACGCCGCGGCGATTCCTGGAATTCGCGTTGCGCTCGCCCGGCTCGGCGTCCCGAGCTCCGCATACGAGATGGAGGTGACTGCGCCCATCTACCAGATGGCGACGCTGCGCGATGTATTCCGCCCAACACAGGCCGGAATTCAGATCCACTTCGGCCAGTACCTGTGCACGATGGGCTTCAACGTCTCGCACTCCTCCGGCCGCTCGTTCATCACCAACTCGCACTGCACGAACCGGCAGGGTGGCACGGAAGGAACGCAGTACTACCAGCCATCGAGTGGAATCAACGGCACCGTCATCGCCACCGAGGCCGCCGACCCCGAGTACTTCCGCGGCGGGGCGTGCCCCAAGGGGAAGAAGTGCCGTTACAGCGACGCCTCACGAGCACTCTACGCGAGCGGCACCGCGTCGAACCAGGGCGACATTCTCAAGACGACGGGCGCCAACAACGGCTCGCTGACCGTCGCGGGAGTGTTCACCGTGTCGTCGCAGGACAACGCGACGAGCAACTTTGCCCTCGGCACCGTCGTGAACAAAGTCGGCCGGACGACCGGGTGGACGCAGGGTGAGGTCACGCGCACCTGCGTGCACACGGGCGTTCAGGGGACGAACATCGCCCAGCTCTGCCAGACGTTCGTGAGCAATCCCGGCGGCGCGGTTGTGGTCGGCAGCGGCGACAGCGGCTCGCCCGTCTTCCGCATCACGAGCGGCGACAACGTGCAGCTCGTCGGTATCCTCTGGGGCGGAAGCTCCGACAACCGCACGTTCATCTACAGCCCGCTCAAGCAGGTTCAGGATGAGCTGGGCGCGGTGACGGCGACGAAGTAGGCGCTCGGGGTCAGTAGTCAGGAGTCAGGGGTGGAAAGGCGCGGCAGCTTCGCTGTCGGGCTCATCTGACGAGGGGCCGCACGCGCGAAGCGCGGCGGCCCCTTTCCATCCCGGACCCCTGACCCCTGACTCCTAACTCCTATCTCGCCCCGTCCGTGATGACAGCCAAACGCCCGCCAACACCATCACGCCGCCGACGATCGCCGACGTCGTGAGCGCTTCCCCGAGAATCAGCACGCCGCTGACGACGCCGATGACCGGGCTCAGATTGATGAACGCGCCGACGAGGCTCGCGTCGATGTCGCGCAGCGCCCGGCTGTAGAGCAGGTAGCTCGCGGCGGACGCGAGGCCGCCGAGATAGACGATGGCGAGCCACCCGTCACGCGGGATCGAGGAGAGGGCGACGTCCGCGTTCTCAATGAGCGCGGCGGGAACGAGCATGACGGTGCCGATCAGCGAGATGACCGCGGTGACCGCGATCGGATCGGCGTCCGAGATGCGCTTGGCGAGAATCGTGTACGTGCCCCACGAGAGCACCGATGCGAAGGCCAGCGCGTTGCCAAGGAGCGGATTGCGTGCGGACGCATCGTCCTGGGCCGCGACGATCAGCACGACACCGACGATGGCGAGGCCGATGCCGGTAAAGCGCTGGCGCGTCACGCGCTCCCGCAGCCAGAACACGGCCATGACGGCGACGATCGCGGGAAACGCGCTCTGGATGAGTGCCGTCCGCGAGGCGCTCGTGTAGGCCAGCGCCAGATTGAAGAGGACGTAGTACAGCGCGACGCCCGTGATCGCCATGAGGAAGAGCGTCCTCCATGGTATCGGGTGCGGAAGTCGCTTCAGTCCCCCACGCGCGAGCGCGAGCGGAAC
>JAICNG010000038.1 GCA_025931335.1 Gemmatimonadaceae bacterium
GTGGCCCGTCACCACGATCGTTCCCGGAAATCCGCGAAGAACCTTTTTTGGAAAAGCCCTTCGCCGTTGCAGTTTTCTGTGAGTCTCTGTAAATGTCTCTGTGTCCTCGTGATAGGCTGTCAGGGCTCGTCGCGCGACAACCCCTAGTCCCCCGCCGCCGGAGCCGGAACAGCCTCGTGTGATCGCCGCCCCGTCACCCACGCCTTGAGCCGGTCTCCGCCCCGGTGCATGACGACGTAGACGCTCGGCACCACGAAGAGGGTGAGGAGCATCGAGACGGAAAGCCCACCGACCACGGCGATCGCGAGCGGCTGCATGAGCTCCGAGCCCTCCCCGAGACCAAGCGCGAGCGGCAGCATGCCGAACACGGTCGTCATCGTCGTCATCAGAATGGGTCGAAGCCTCACGACGCCGGCGTCGATCACCGCCTGCTCCATGGGCGTTCCTCGGTCGCGCCGGTATTCTTCGACGTACTCCACCAGGAGGATGGCATTGTTCACCACAATGCCGGCCAACAGGATCACCCCGAGCAGGACCGGTGCGCTGAGAGGCGTTCCGCTGATCCACAGCGCCAGCGCGACGCCAATGAGCGACAGCGGGATGGCGACGATGATCACCAGCGGGTTGATCAAGCTCTCGTACTGGAGCGCCATCACCACGAAGACGAGAAACACGGCGAGGAGCGTCACGATGGTGAGCTGTTGGTTGCTCTCTCGAATCGCCTCCTCCTCGCCGCCGAGGATCACGCCGTAGCCATCCGGCAGCTCGAGGTCGGCGATGCGTGCGCGAATGGAGTCGCTGACCTCGCCGACCGACGCGATCTCGGTGATGACGTCGCCGTTGAAGCTCAACACGCGATTCTGGTTCTCACGCTCGATCTCGGTGGGGCCGAGCATCGTGCTGACGTCGGCGATGTCGCGGAGGTAGATGGGGGCCCGTCCCGCGCCACCGGGGAAGAGCGCGACGGCGCCCATGTCCTCCGCGCTCGTGAAGCGCTCTCGCGGCAGCATGACGCGCACGCCGTACTCGCGATTCCCCTCGGTGTATCGCGTCGCGATCGTGCCGTCGAGTGCGGTGCGCACCGTTTGGCCCACATCGGCGACGGTGAGGCCGAGCTGCGCGGCGCGGTCGCGGTCGAGCCGGATCACGAGGAGGGGGCTCGCTTCCTCGGTGGAGGGCTCCATGTTCTCCAGCCCGGGGATGCCACGCACGCGCACGGCGATGTCGCGCGCGATGCGCTGCAGCATCTCGAGGTCATCGCCCTGCACCGTGATGTCGACGTCGGTTCCCGAGCTCGACGTCCGGAGGCCGCGAATGCGAGGGGGTCGCACGAAGACGCGGGCGCCGGGGAAGCCGCGCGCGTCGATCTTCTCCTGGAGGGTGCGCACCCATGCGTCGGCGCTGATGTCGCGCCGAGCGGATGAGGCGAGGCGAATGTCGAGGGACCCGCGCCCGGAGCGGTTCGCCGTCGACCCACCGAAGAGGAAGCCGCCAGCCGTGGAGAAGACGTGCTGCACGTACGGCATGTCCTTCACCATGCGCTCGATCTCGAGTGTGATGGCGTTGGTCTGTTCCGGCGTGCTGCCCGGCGCGAGCCACACCGAGACGCCGACGCCTCCGTCGTCCACCTGCGGCAGGAACTCGCTCCCGAATCCGCGCGACAGGAGAACCACGCCGCCGAACGCGAGGACGGCGCCGCCGAGCAAGAACCACCGTCGCCGGAGCGTCACCGTCGCGGTGCGGCGATACCCGCCTCGCACCCGGTCCAGCAAGCGTTCGAACGCGACGAGCGGACGCGCTCGCGAAAGGCCGCTCGTGAAACGCACCTTCGCGAGCTGAGCGGAGAGCATCGGCACGAGCGTGAGCGCGACGACGAGCGATGCGAGAATCGCGAACGAGATCGTGAGGATGAGCTCCTTGAAGATGAGCGCGGCGAGCCCGCTCACGAGCAGGAACGGGAGCACCGCCGCGAGATTGGTCGTGGTCGACGCGACCACCGCGCTGCTCACTTCCGCCGCACCCGCGTGCGCGGCCTCCTCCGGATCGCTGAGCCCTTCCTCGCGCTTTCGGAAGATGTTCTCGAGCATCACGATGGAGTTGTCGACCAGCAGACCGACCCCGAGCGCGAGCCCGCCGAGCGACATGATGTTGAGCGTGAGATCGCTCAACCCCATGAGCACGAACGTCGCGAGAATGGCGAGCGGAATGGCGGCGCCGATGATCAGCGTCTTGCGCAGCGATGCCAGAAACAGGAACACGATGATCATCGCCAGCAGCGCGCCCGCGAGCGCGGCATTCCGAACCGAGTTCAGCGAGTTCCGGATGAATCCAGCCTGATTCCGGATGACGCTGTACTCCAGATCGCGCGGAATGAAGCTGGTGCTCGCCAGGGACCTGATCTTCGCATCGACGCCATCGGCGACGTTGACGGTGTTGCCATCGGGCTGCTTGCGAATCGAGACCTTCACCGCGGGCACGCCGTCGAGCCGCGCCCACAGGCGCTGCTCCTGGTGCGTATCGGTGATGGTGGCCATGTCGGTCAACGGGACGCGGCGCCCGCCACCGACATCGAGGAGCACCGCGCGAATGTCGTCGACGCTCTGGAACTTCCCCATCGTCTTGCCAACCAGCTCGTGCTCGCTCGAGCCGATGCGGCCCGCGGCCACGTCCTGATTCGCCGCGCGGAGCGCGGAGATCACCTCCGACACCGACACGCCGTACGAGCGCAGCCGTTCCTGGTCGAGCACGATCTGCACTTCGCGGATGAGCCCGCCCGACACATCCACCGACGCGACCCCCTCGACGGTGAGGAGCTGCGGACGCAGGCGGTCCTCGACCCAGCGACGGAGCGAGACGAGGTCGCGCTGCGGCGACGAGAAGGCGATCTCGTACACCGCCATCTGCGACGGATCGGATTTGCCGATCGTCGGTGGATCGGCTTCTTCCGGTAGCTGCGAGCGCGCACGATCGAGATTCGTCGACGCGTCCTGGAGGGCGAAGTCGATGTTCGTGCCGTAGCGGAAGTGCAGGTTGACGCCGACGCGCCCTTCCTGCACCTCGGTTTCCATGCGCGTGAGATTCTCGGTCGTCGCGAGCGCCGCTTCGAGCGGCTTGGCGACCGTTTCCTCGAGCACGCCCGGCTCGACGCCGGGATTGTTGACGCCGACGCGGATCTGCGGATAGACGATGCGCGGCAGGAGATCCAGAGGGAGATCGCCGAGGAACATCGTGCCGAGGACGAGCACGACCGACGTGACCATGAGCGTGCCGATGGGCCGCCGGATCGACCAGCTTGCGAGCCAACCCCGCTTGCGTTCGTCGCTCATCGGACGCCTCCATTCGCGGGCGTGGTCGCCGCCGCTCCCTCGGGAATGCGCGTGGGGGGCGCATCGCGAAGCGGCGGATTCACGATGCGAACTGCCGCGCCATCGCGAAGTGTCGCGCTCCCGGCGACGACCACGGTGTCGCCAGCCGCGAGGCCATCGGTGATCTCGACGTTCCCTTGAAACGTGCCGCCGCGCTGCACCTGCCGAAGGCTCGCGAGCGATGCGCTCACGACGTAGACGGCCGAGCCGCGCGCGTTCTCGACGAGGGCGCCGGCGGGAACCATGAGAACGCCTTCCCGCGGGTCGAGCCGGAAGAGCACGCGTGCGAGGAAGCCCGGACGGACATCACGCGCCGCCGCGCCGGTGAGCGCGACCTCCACCGGGACGAGACGGGTCAACGTGTCGGCCGCGGGAAAGATGCGCCTGATCGTCCCGCGCAGCGCGCGGCCGGGGAGTGCATCGAGCGTGACGTCGGTCTGATCTCCGACATCGACGCCGGCGACGTCGAGCTCGGAGATGGGGACGCGCACCACCATCGTCGAGATGTCGGCGACGGTGAACAGTCGCGTTTGACCGGACACGATGTCGCCCGCTTCGACGCTCTTCTCGAGTACGACGCCCGCGAGTGGCGAGCGAATCGTCGCATACCCGAGCCGCGTTCTCAACTGGTCGCGCGTGGCGAGTGCCGCGCGATAGGCCGCGTCGTCGCGCTCGTACTCAGCGCTCGTAATGATCTGCTGGTCGTGGAGCTGCTTCGCACGCTCGGCGGCCCGGCGCGCGACCTCGAGCGAGGCGTCGGCGGAGGTGAGCTGCGCCTGGAGCTCGCGGCTATCGATGATCGCGAGCACGTGGCCGGGGCGGACGGCGTCCCCTTCCTGGACGTTGACGCGCAGCAGCGCGCCCGCCATCTGGCTGTTGATTCCGATCGTGCGGATCGGCTCGACGGTGCCGGCGACGTTCACCGATCGCGCCGCCGTCTTGAGCTCGGCGACGGCGATCTCGACCGGAGTCGGTCCTCGATCGTCACGGCCGCGCCGGCCGCTCGTCGTCGCCCCTTCGCCGCGCTCGCTGCCGCACGCGGCGATGACGACGCAGCCCACGAAGAACCAAGGTCTCATTGCTTCACGATTCGATGGACGCGGCCGATGGCGGTCAGCATGTAGAGCTCGCCCGCGGCGTCGACCCCGAACGAAAGAACATTCCCAACGCCGCCGATTGCCCACGTTCGCTGGTCGGCAGCCTGACCACTCGATAGGCGGAAGCTGCGAAGGAAACCGGTGCAATAATCCGAGTACAGATAGTGGCCGGTGAGCTCCGGAATCGCCGTGCCACGGTAGACGAATCCGCCGGTGATCGAGCAACCTTGGCTGTGATCGTACTCCAGCACCGGCTGCGTGAGGCCCGACATGTTGCAGGTCGCGGCGTTGTAGCAGTGCATGCCTTCCATGATGCGCCAGCCGTAGTTGACGCCGGCCGTCGCGGCCGCCACCGCGCTCACCTCCTCGTACTGCCCCTGTCCGACGTCCGCGATGTAAAGCGTTCCCGTTGGCGGATCGAACGCATAGCGCCACGGATTTCGAAGCCCGATCGCCCAGATCTCATCGGCGCCATCCGCGCCGACGAACGGGTTGTTAGCCGGGATCGTGTACGGCAGCGTGGTCACGTTCAGCCGGAGCAGCTTCCCCAGGAGCGAGCTGATGTTCTGTGCGTTGTTGGACGGATCCCCGCCGCCACCGCCGTCGCCCGTGCCGAGGTAGAGCATGCCATCCGGCCCGAACATGGCGAGTCCGCCGTTGTGGTTCGCCTGGCCCGGGTGTGCGACCGAGATCACCGACTGACGCGAGTTCGCATCGGCGACATCGGCGGTGGGTGTGGCGGTGTACCGCGCGACGGCGATGTTGCCGCTCTTGTCGTTGTAGTAGACGAAGAACCGCCCATTCGTCGCGTAGGCGGGATCGAATGCGACGCTCAGCAACCCCTCCTCCCCGCCGTACTGAACGATCGAGGTGATGTCGAGGAAGGGGGTCGCGAGGAGCGATCCATTCTTGAACACACGAATCCGGCCGCGCTGCTCGACGATGAACAGCCGGGCATCGTTGGCCGGCGCGGTGAGATACACCGGACTCTCGAGGCCCTCCGTCACCAGCTGCACGGCCAGGACCAGTGGCGACGCCGCGTACGTCACCGTTCCAGTCGCCGTCGCGCCCGCCGTGACGGTGACGGCCTGGGTCGTCGGCGACGGCGTGTTCGTGACCAGGTTGCCCGCGACCGTCGACGCCGTGATCGTGTACGTCCCGGGAGGAACGGGCGACAGCGTCTGCGTCGCCGTCAACTGCTGATTGTACCCCGAGGGGCCGGTCACCATCACGGCGCCGCTCACGCCCGACCCGAGCCCGTTGATGTTGACGGTGAGGCTCCCCGTGCCCACGGAATAGACGACGGTTGCCGCCACCTGGGTCGTCGAGGCGGGGAGCTGCACGGTCTGCGTCGTGGGGGAGGGGCGATAGGTCGTGCCGCCCGAGACGACATCCGATGCGGTGATCGTGTACGCGCCCGGCGCGAGCAGATTGATGGCGGTGGACGACGTGAGCGCGTTGGTGTAGCCGCCCGGGCCGGTGACAGTGACGCTGGCGTTGACGCCGTTAGGCAGCCCGGTGATGGTCACCGCCAGACGGGCCGTCGCGACGGCGTACGCGACGGTAGCCACCGCGGTCCGGTTGGCGGCCGTCAGCTCTCGGTTCTGGGTGGCGGGCGTCGGGGCCCAACGACTGTCGCCGGCCGTCACGTCGGCGGCGGCGATCGTGTACGTACCCAGCGCGAGATCGGGAATGGTGGTCGTCGCCGTCACGTCGCGGGAATAGCTGCCGGGACCAGTGACCGTCACCGCGGCCGCGGCGCCGGTGGGCAGCCCGGAAATACTCACCTCGAGCGTGCCGTCGGCCGGTGCGATGATGTCGTCGTCACAGCCCGCGAACAGGACTGCGAGCGCGCCGGCCACGGCGCGCATTCTCATCGACCGCCTCCCAGCAGGATGCCGTTGAACAGGAGCTTGAACGTGCCGTGTGGCTGCGCGCGGAAGGTGATCTCGGGCCCGAACAGGTAGAGCGTGCCCCGGCCCACCTGCGCTTGCGCCATCGCCGTCGCATCCTCGAGATACTGCTGTCCCCACGCCCAGCCGCTCCGGAGGGGGGCGTTCGTGTCGAACCAGGCAATCCGGCGAATCCCGCGAGTGGCGGCATCGCTGCCTAACCGGAACGCGGGGCTGTCGTCGAAGAAGACATCCACTCGCGATGGCATCCCGTGCGCGATCGGCAGCGTGCTGTCCACGCGCACCTGAAGCACCGAGCCGGGCACGTAGTACTTCTCCCGCGGAAGCGCCTGCTCACGCCCCTCGCGCTGCTCGACGAGCGCGCTCGTGATCGGGAGGCCGAGGTGCTTGGCGAGGCTCGTCGAGCTGCCGATGGTGAGAACCGTGCCCCCCTCCTCGAGGAAGCGGCGCAGCTGCGGGACCGTCTTCGCCACCGACACGCGGCCCATCCGCGCACGCCACTCGGCGGGCACGGTGGCGGTGTCGAGCGATCCACCACCGAAGCCGCCTTGCTGGGCGCCGTCGCGCTCGGGAATCGCGCCATCCACGAAGATGACCACGTCGTACTTCGCGCGAAGCGCGCCGGTGTCGAGTTGCGGCGCGAAGACCACCTCGTGCGGAAACTCATACTGCTCGAGGAGCCAGCGCACCCATCCCGACGGCATCGAGCCGCCGTAGGTGTCCCAGAGCGCAACGCGAGGCTGACGCAGCCGCTGCGCGCCGGCGGGGGCTCGCGTGCGCACGCCCTCGAAGCTCACGCCCGTTTGCGTGGCGAGCTCCTGGAGCAGCGGGCGCGTTCCGGACCGAGCGGTGACGAGAAAGCGCCCATCGGGCAGCCACGACACCTCGTGGCCGGCCTTGAGGAGGCGGTTCACGACGAGGGCGGCGTCGTTCACTCGATGATCGATCACGTACGCCGAGGCGTTAGGCGCGCCCGTGATGCGTCCGGCGGCGACGGTCGCGAGGCCATCGATGGGCGCGAACGGCCCGTCGAACCCGTCGAGGACCCGGTCGAACCTGATCCCCATCTGATAGGCCAGCGTCCACCCCGCGTTATCGTACGGCGGGATCGGCGGACCGCCCGGGTACTGAAAGTCGTTAGGGTGGTCCTGCGGCTCGAACATGTCGAGGACGTGCGGGCGGAACGCCTGGGCCGTCTTCACGACGTAGGATCCGGCGGGATAGCTCTTTCCGCCCACGGTGAACGGAGCGGTGGCCCGGTGCACCGTCACGCCAACCTGAATCAGCGCGTTCACGAACTTGGTGGCGGTGGGAAAATCGGGCTGGTCGGCGGGAATGATGTAGCCCCGCGGGTCGCGCTGGTCCGGTGCGCGAAGCGTGCTCCAGTACTGCATGGGGAGCCCACGCGCGCCGATTCCACCGCCCCGTTGCGCATCGGGCCGCGTCGCCGCATCGGGTCCTCCGCCTTGCCCGCGCGTCGCCGCGACACGCACCCGCTCGAGATCCGACGGCGTGACCGTCCAGTGATCGCGGCTGCCACGCTCGATGGAGTTCCTCCCCATCTTGTAGATGTTGTAGAGGAACTGCTCCCGGTGGCGGGAGGCGACGTCGAGCACGGCCTTGTTGGCGGTGACGGAGTAGTCGACCGACTGCCGAAACTTCCATGGACCGGGCGGCACTGGCGCCACGAGATCGCTGCTCGCGAGCTGTCGCTGCGGGAGGAACGGTATCTCGATCGGCGTGGGATTTCCGATCGTCTCGGTGAGCAGCCCGATCATGTTGTGGAAATACACGGTCGTCCGCAGGCCGCCGTTCCACCAGGTGGAGTAGTTGGCTCCGCGACGCGTCGTCGCGCCGGGCTTTCCCTCGACCACGAAGCGGTTGTGCATCGAGGCGCCGACGAGATCGATGCCGGTGACGACGAGCGGATCGTAGAAGTAGTTGAAGGGATCGCGGAATGGCGGCGCGAACAGCACCGTTCCCGATGGGCCGGTCTGGTGATGGTTGTACATGATCTGCGGGGACCATTCGCGGAACAGCACACGCGCCATGTTCTGTGATTCGGGCTGCGTGACCATGTAGAAGTCACGGTTGTTGTCGTGCCCGATGTACTTCTGGTAGAGTCGCGGAATACCCGACGTCGAGCGCCTGGTCCTGTCGGGCACGCGCATGTACCAGTCGGAGACGAGCTCCATCCCGTCCGGGTTCGCGTGGACGGCGAGCACGATCACGTCGTCGAGGAACCGCATGGTCTCCGGATCGGTGCCGCTCACCAGTTGCCACACGGTTTCGAGGAGCTGCTGCGCTCCGAGGACTTCGGTCGCATGCAACCCGCCGTCGATCCAGACGACGGCTTTTCCCTCGGCCGCCAGGCGGCGTGCTTCCTCCTCGCTCACGCCTTCGGCCAGCGCCAGCCGCCGAGCGATCTCCTTGTAGCGCTCGAGACGCTGGTGATTCGCGGGCGAGGTGACGATCGCCATGAGTTGGGGACGGCCTTCGGCGGTCACACCGATGGTGTCGAGCACCATCCGGTCGGACTCGCGTGCCAGCGTCTCCCAATAGGCCACGAACTGCGAGTAGTCAGGCAGTACGTAGTCGGCGCCGATCTCGTGGCCGAAGTGCGCGCTCGGGGTCGTGAGCGTGCGGGATGACGTTTGGGCGTCGAGCGTGACCGCGAGGGCGAGGGCGATCAGGCCTGAGCGCAGCGAGCGGGACAGCAGCGCGGGCATTGCGACATTCTCCTGTGGGCGGTCCGAGGGCGCCGGCGGGGCGCCAACCTAGAAGTACGTATCTGGCGGGGATTCCGCTGACTTTTCCGCGAATTCAGGGTCAGCGTAACTTAGGCGAATGAGGAACGAGGACCGAGGAGTGAGGAATTTCAATTGGAATAGAGGCTTCCTCATTGCCACTCCTCAGCCCTCATTCCTCATTTCGAGGGAGGGATGATGAAGCGGGACACCATCGAGCTGGAAGGTATCGTCGGGTCGTTCCGACCGCCTCCGGGAGGGAATCGCGAAGGCGAAGGTCGACTGCCCCGGTGTGCTCAGGTCTGCCCACGCCCGCCCGCCAATCGACTCGACCGTTTCGCGCACGATGCTGAGGCCGAGTCCCGTCCCTTCGACGCCGGTGACTGTCTCTTCGTGCGCGCGGAAGAAGCGCTGGAAGAGCTTGTCGCGCGCCTCGGCGGGAACGCCGAGCCCGTTGTCGCGCACCACGACGACCAGCGATTCGCCCCGCTCATCACCGCGGGTCTCGACGCTCCCCGCGACCTCGATCCATCGCTTCACCTTCTCCGGATCGGCGTACTTGATCGCGTTCGAGATGTAGTTCGTCAGGCAGAGCTCGACCACCGCGGCATCGACCTCGACGTCGGGCAGGTCCTTGGCGACGGTGACCAACACGCCTCGCGCCCGCGACATCTCGCGCAGCTGCCTCACGACTTCCGCGACGGCCTGCGGCAGACGGACGTGATGGTGCTTGTGCACTCGGTCCTCGAGCCGTGAGAGCATCAAGAGGTTGCCCAGCATCGCCTCGATCCCCTCGACGTTCTCGCCGATCATGCGAAGGAAGCGAACGCGCTCCGCCTCGTCGATCCACGATTCATTCAGGAGCACATGCGCGCCCTTGATGGCGCCCAGCCGGTTCTTGAGCTCGTGCGATACCATCCGATTGAATCCGCGCAACCGCTCTTCCCGTTCGCGCACCTGTGCGTTCGTCTTGCTCAGGAAGTGCATCGTGGTCACTTGCTGAATGAGCGTGACGGCACGGAACAGTCGCTGCCCGCAATTCAGCAGCTCGCTACGCGTGCAGGGTTCTTCGATGTCATCGACCAGGCGCGCGAGATAGCTGAAGAGCACGCTGCCCAGCAGCTCATACTCCTTGAAGATCTGATAGGCGTCGAAGCCCTGGTGGTATCGGAGCTCGCCGAGCTCGCGGGCTTTGGCGACGACGGGGACGTCCGCCGCGATGTCGTCCGCCGGATTCTCCAGGAACGCGGCGATGCCATCAATGAGCAGCGGAACGTGATTGAGCAGGTCCTGCGTGGGAAACACGCGGTTCGGATCGATCGACACGCGCGCGACGATGCGCTCCAGCCATCGAGCCGTGAGGTCCTGGCGGGCACCACGAAGCCGGTCGGCCAGGACGGCCGCAAGCGGGCAATCGGGCATGAGCGGCATGGTGACCCCAGGTGCAGGGAACGGACCAGACGCGCCGGCCTGAACGCCCGAGCAGGCACTTAACCCGGTTTCGTGGAGCTTCCGACCGATTGAGCCGCCATCATGCGGCGGGGAGGGTCAAAATGAAGGTGCTCCCCTCTCCCAGGGTGCTCTCCGCCGTTAGGTCTCCCCCCATGCCTCGCGCGAGATCACGGCTGATGGCCAGACCGAGTCCCACGCCCTCGTGTTGCCGTGCGAAACGCTGGTCCACCTGGACGAACGGCTCGAACACGTCCGCGAGCTTGTCGGCTGCGATCCCGACGCCGGTGTCGGCGACGGTCACGGTTACTACGCCATCCGCGCTGGTGCATGCGGCGCGAACCTCCCCGCCGGCATCGGTGAACTTGATCGCGTTGGCGAGCAGGTTGAGCAGAATTTGCTGCAGCTTCTCCCGATCGGCGCGCGCGTGGACGTCCCGATCGCAGCCGGTGAGCACATACGTCAGCTTCTTCGCGCGCACCTGGGGGGCGACGAGCGCCTCGGCCGCGGCCAACGCCTCGGCGACCGGCACGTCGTCCAGAACGTAGTGAACCGCGCCGGTTTCGACCCGCGTGTAGTTGAGCACCTGGTTGATCAGCCCCAGCAGGTGCTTCTGGCTCTGCTGAATGCGATGGAGATCGGCGCGCTGCTGCTCGTTGATCGGGCCACGGACTCCCATCTCCATCAGCTCGGCGTAGCCGCCGATTGCGTTGAGCGGGGTGCGCAGCTCGTGCGACATCACGGCGAGGAACTCACCCTTCGCGCGGTTCGCTGCATCCGCGTCAGCGCGCGCTTCTTCCGCCTCACGCCGGGCGGGCTCGCTCTCGATGAGCAGACGCTCGACTTCGCGGCGCGCGCGGACGTGATCGGTGACGTCCACCCCGTGCGCGATGACGCCCGATCGGGTGCCGTCGGCTTCGACGAGGGGGAAGTACACGAAGTCGAGGATTCGCTCTTCCAGCGCGGTGCCCGCGCCGCGCGAGAGCATGATCGGCATTTCCCGGCCGACGAATGGCTCTCCCGTCGCGACCACGCTGTCCAGCAGCGCCTCGAACCCCTGGCCGCGCGCCTCCGGCAGCGCGTCGAACAGCGGACGCCCCACCAGCTCCCGATGCCCGACGAGCTGGTAGTACGCCTCGTTGACGAGCTCGAAGGTGAGCGGGACTCCGCGGAGGATGGCGAGAAATGCCGGCGCCTGCTGAAAGGTGTACGCAAGGCGCGATCGCTCGACATCGAGCTCCCGGTTCACGGTCTGGAGACGGCGCTCGGTGAGCACGCGCGCCGTGGTCTCCTGACAGACCACGAGAACACCGGCTACGGCCCCGTCGTCGCCGAACGCCGGCCCATAGCTGTACGTCCAGTAGACTTCCTCGATTCGGCCGTTGCGCTCGATGGGCACGAGGTGGTCCTCGTGCCACGTCGCCTCGCCTCCGGCGAGAACCTGCGCGATCTGTGGCCCGATGATGTCCCAGATCTCGGTCCAGAACTCGGCGCCCCGCATGCCGAGCGCCCGTGGGTGACGGCCGCCCTCGGCGAGGCTCGGGCGATAGGCATCATTGTAGAACTGGACGAGGTCCGGCCCCCAGAAGAGGAACATCGGGTGGCGGGAGGCGAGCAGCGTCGCGACCGTCGTGCGAAGGCTCAGGGGCCATCCAGCCACGGGGCCAAGCGGTGTGGCGGACCAGTCGAGCGCGCGGCAGAGCGCGCGCATCTCGCCGTGGCCGGCGAACAGTCGCTCAGCGAGGTCCGGATGCGGCACATGGTGATGCGCGCCAGGGTACTGCGAGACGCTGCCGTTTGCGACGGTACTCGACCGCGCTGTCATCAGGCGGCCTCCTTTTTTTTCAATGGCCCGACGTCGGGCCGCTCGCTCAAACGTACAATGCGAACATGGTCCCGCGGACGCACGGGCGCACCCTCGACGAGGGGTGCGCCCGTGCCCCGCGCTACTGCGCGTACTGCCGCTTGAGGTCGTTTCGGTACGCTTCGCTCGCGTAGATCGCCACCTCGACGCGACGGTTCTGCTGCTGCCCCGTGTCCGTGTCGTTGGTCGCGATGGGCTCGGTCTCGCCGCGGCCGGCCGTGCGCAGGCGGGTGCGAGCAACGCCTTGTGCGGCGAGATAGTCCGCGGCGGACCTCGAGCGCCGCTCCGACAGGTCCCAGTTGTAGGAGTCGGGCCCTTGCGAGTCGGTGTGCCCGACGATCAGGAGATCGGTATTCGGGTACTTGTCGAGACTCGCGGCGAGATTCCGTAGATTCTGAGCGGCTTCGGCTCGGATCCGGTCGGAATCGAAGTCGTACAGCAATCCGGATGCGAACGTCACGGCAATGCCCTCCCCAACGCGAGTCACCGTCGCACCCGGGATGTTCTGCGCCAGCTCGTCAGCTTGCTTGTCCATCTGGTTCCCGATGATCGCGCCGACGACCCCGCCGACCGCTGCGCCGATGATCGCGCCGCGCGCCGTGGAGCCCGTCTGGTTGCCGATGACGCCTCCGATCGCGCCGCCGGCGCCGGCACCGATGATCGCGCCTTTCTCCGTGCGGCTGAGGCTGGAGCATCCCGCGGCAAACAGGGTGGTGATCAGCAGGGCGCTTGTCAGGCGCGTCTGAGTGTAAACGTGTGGGAGCATGTCGGGCCGTCCGTTGTTGGAGGATCTGTCCCGATGACGGGCAGAGGGCGTGCCAACGAACGAACGCCAGGTGTTTTGCGTTTGTGGTCCACGTCCAATAGCCTACACGCCATGCGTCTGCTGTACAGCTACCTCCGCCGGTATTGGGGCATCGTCGCCCTCGCGCTCGTCCTGGCAGCGATCAACCAGACCTTCTCGCTGCTGGATCCGCTCATTTTCCGGCACATTATCGACGACTACGCGACGAAGTTCAGCGAGCATACCACCCGTGAGTTCTTCCGCGGTGTCGGTCTCCTGCTGGCCGCCGCCGTCGGGGTCGCATTCGTCTCGCGCGTCGCCAAAAACTTCCAGGATTACTTCGTCAACGTCGTCACCCAGCGCGTGGGTGTCGATCTCTACTCGGACGGCATCCGCCACTCGCTCTCGCTCCCGTTCCAGGTGTTCGAGGATCAGCGGAGCGGCGAGACGCTCGGCAAGCTCCAGAAGGTGCGCTCCGACGTCGAGCGGTTCATCGCAGCGTTCGTGAACATCATGTTCACGACGCTCGTCGGCGTGGTGTTCGTGATGATCTACGCCTTCAACGCCCACTGGTCGATCGCGCCGGCGTATCTGGCCACCATCCCGATCCTCGGCGGCCTCAGCTCCGTGCTGAGCAAGAAGATCAAGGTGCTCCAGAAGCAGATCGTCGCCGAGACGACCGCGCTGGCCGGGGCCACGACGGAGTCGCTGCGAAACATCGAGCTGGTGAAGAGCCTCGGACTTGCGGACCAGGAAGTCGCGCGGCTGACGGCGACGACCGAGAAGATCCTCAAGCTCGAGCTGCGAAAGGTGCGGTACATCCGCAGCCTGAGCTTCATCCAGGGGACGTCGGTCAACTTCGTCCGCACGTGCATCCTCCTGTTGATGCTCTACCTGATCTTCACCCAGGAGATCACCGTCGGACAGTTCTTCTCCCTCCTCATCTACTCGTTCTTCATCTTCGGTCCGCTCCAGGAGATGGGGAACGTGATCAACATCTATCGTGAGACGGAGGCATCGCTCGCCAACTTCGAGAAGATTCTCCAGACGCCCCCCGATCCGAAGCCGACGTCGCCCGTTCCGGTCGATGACCTGCGCGTGCTCGAGTTCGATCGCGTGAGCTTTACGCACCAGACGGCGTCGACGCCGGCGTTGAGCGATGTGAGCTTCCGCGTGCAGCGCGGCGAGACCGTGGCGTTCGTCGGGCCCTCCGGCGCGGGGAAGAGCACGCTCGTCAAGCTGCTCGTGGGACTGTACACGCCGAGGGCGGGGCGCATCCTGTACAACGGTGTCGAGAGCACGCGCGTGAGCCTCGATCGGTTGCGCGAGCGCATCGGGCTGGTGACCCAGGAGACACAGCTGTTCTCCGGCTCCATTCGAGAGAACCTGCTGTTCGCGCATCCCGGAGCGAGCGACGCCGAGTGTCTCGCGGTGCTGCACCAGGCCGCGGCCGACGGGCTCCTTCGGCGCGCCGATCGCGGTCTCGATACCGTGATCGGGGAAGGCGGAATGAAGATCTCCGGCGGAGAGAAACAGCGCCTCGCCATCGCGCGGGCGCTGCTGCGGCAGCCGCACCTGCTCGTGTTCGACGAAGCGACGTCGTCGCTCGATTCCCTCACGGAGGAGGAGATCAGCCGGACGATGCGGTCCGTCGCGGCAACGTCCAACGTCATCACCGTGCTCATCGCTCACCGTCTCTCGACGGTGATGCACGCCGACCGGATCTACGTGCTCGAGCGAGGGCGCGTGATCGAGACCGGACCGCACGAAGAGCTGCTCGACCTCACGGGGCTGTACTACGCGATGTGGCGGCAACAGGTCGGCGAGCGGCGACCGGCGGCGGATGCCGGGCAGCGCCCCGCGCTCACGGCGCCCTGATCGCTACTGCGTCAGCGGCTGCGCGAAGTTCAGCTCGTACCCGTTGAGGTCGACGATCGAGAACTCGCGCTGCCCGTAGAACGTGTCGTGGATGTCTCCGGTGAATCGGGCTTCGGGGACCTCAGGCGCTGCGCCCGACAGAACGGAACTCGCGCGTTCGAGCTGGCGCTGCTTGAGCACGTCGTAGAGGTCATCGACGCGTTCGGTCATGAACCAGAAGCTCACCTGCCGGCCGGTTTCCCTCGTTCCTCCGGGCACGAACATCAGGTAGGCGCCGCCGAAGGACATTCCTGCCCACGCCGCCTCGGTATCGAGCTCGTGGGCACCATCCAGCTCGAATCCGAGGGCCCGGTACCACTGTAGGGTCTCACGCACGTTCGGGACGCGGATCATGGCATTGACCCTCGTTATGCTCGCCGGGAGGGGGGACATGGGCGCGTCGCGCTGTGATCCGCGCCGCGGCGCCGGCTCTGTCGCGCCGGCCGCTTTGAGGCGTCGCATCGCCTGCTCGTCGCCGCGGAGCATGGCCAGAGCGAGCGGCGTGCGTCCCTTGTCATCCATCGCCTCGAGGTCCGCGCCCAGCTCGATCAGCAGATCCAGCATCGCGTAGTGCGATCCGGTCCGGAATCCGCCACCGAGCAATCCGTCAGGGGCTGCGATCACGTAATGCAGTGGGGTCTGCCGGTTCTCCGTGCGAGACAGGCGCCGAGACAAGGCATCGGGATCGTCCGCGACGACCTGCCTGATTGCGTCGAGGTCATTGCACGCGATGGCGGAGAAGATGTGATGGCGCGCGCCGCGCTCGAGCAGCAGCGCCAGCACGTCGTTGGGAACCGTGGGGCCAAAGCAGGTTGCCCAACCGATGACCCCGAGCTGATGCGCGTCGCCTTCCCCGTGCACGTCTCCACCGGCATCGAGGAGAGCCCGGACGACGTCCACGCCACCCGCGCCCCCGGCGAAGTGCAGGGGAGAGGCGTTGTCACCCGCGTCGCGCGCGTTCGGATCGGCACCATGCGCGAGCAGCAGGCGCACCGCGTCGATGTGCGTGACGGCGAGGTGCAAGCCGGTGCTCCCCTCGGGAGTGCGCTCGTGCGCGAGGCCCGGGTCGGTTTCCAGCAAGTCGCCGAGCGCCGCGACATCGCCGGCGCGACAGGCCGCGAAGAACGACGCCCGCACGGAGCTCGACATCGATATCCCTCCTTCCATGGAATCGCCCGGCCGCGCGCCTTCGGTCCTCCCCTGCGATCGGAACTCAGTGCGGGGACGGCGGGGTCGTCGTTACGCGGGAGTGCCGATCGATCATCTCCGCGTGCCCCCTCGCGGTAGAGTCCGACAGCGACGGATTCAGCTCACGTATGCGCGCCCGCGCGCTATCGGCGAGCCGCGAATTTCCTGTAGCCTCGCCCACCATCAGCATGCCGAAGACGGGAGTCACGTCGCCGGGGGCCAGCTGCGCCGAGCGGCGGTATTGGGCGAGCGCCAGGTCGTAGGCCTTCGCCCTGAAGAGGACGTTGCCACTGTCGAGAGCGACCTTCGCCTCGCCAGTCAGCCTCGAGGGAGGTGAGTTGGTCGAACCGGCAGCTGGTGTTTCGCCGTCGGGACCGCCGCACCCGAGGAGCAGCACGGCGGCGAGAAGGCGGCCCGTCAAGCGCGAGGTTATCGAATGCGTCATGATGATCTGTCTCCGCTTCCTGCAATCTTATCGCGAATCGGGGATGGCGCGACCGTGGCAGGCGATGCAGACCGATGGGTTTTTCGACCGGACTCGTGCAGCGTTGAAGCCGGGACCATGGGGGTTGAAGCGGAATCCGCCGCCCACGGCGGAATGGCAAACGACGCAATCCCGCTCTGCGTGACACGAGGCGCAGGATTCGAGGCTCTGCCGCGCCGCCTGCCCGTGTCCGAGGCTGAACCCCCGGAATGCATCGTGATATCCCGTCACGCCGATCCGCCTCGCCGCAACCACTCCCGTCTGCTGGTGGCAGCTCTGACAAAACTGCGCCCCGTTGTGACAATCGCTGCAATTCGCCTCGCGCGCGTAGGCAGCGCTCGGGTGGCGCGTCACGAAACCGGAGCGATGGTAGCGTGACTGCGGGGCGACATCGGGGCGGTGACAGTCGAGACACATCGAGCGCACGTGACAGATTTCGCATGCGCGGGGACGGGCGTTCGCTTCCGCACTGTGATTCTCACGAAAGTCCGGAGTGTGACTCGGTGGCGGCGTTCGCGTCACCTGCGCTCCCGCCGCCCGGTTTGGACCTGCGGTCGCCAGTGTCACGACGGCGCGTGGGGGCACTCCCACGTGGCACGTCGTACAGCTTTCGCGGGTGTGACAGGTCGCGCACGACGCGGCTTCGCGCTGGGCTTCGCGGCCGTGCGTGCGCAGGAAGTCCGGTCGTGCGTGACTCACTGGCACCGGCTGGGACAACGCGAACACCGGCGATCGGTCGTCCAGCTCCAGAGCGCTGATCACCGGAGATTCGGACGCGTTGACGTGGCAGGCGATGCACAGGTTTCGGGCGTGGCAGGTGGCGCAGCTCGCCGCGATGCCAACCCGGCCGGAGGTCGGGTTGACCGCGCGGGCGAGCTTGCCATGGGCGCCGAGACGAAAGTCAGGGGCCTCGTGGGAGCGGGGGCGAGGGAAATTCCCGATCTCCTGCCTGCTCAGCCCGAGTGCCTGGGTGAGCGGGACGTGACAGGTCGCGCACGCTGGACTCGGAACGTCCACGTGGGGCCCGTCGAGTCCATGACAGTCGAGACATTGTCCGACGACGGCGTGCTGCACGGCCATCCGTGGTGCGCCGCTCTCAGTGTGACAGCGGGAGCAGTTTCGGATCAGCGCACTGTCTGTGAGTGCGGCCGCGCGGTTGTGCGCCTCGTGCGTGAAGCGGAGATTGCTCCCGCGCGGACGTGCCGGAGGCTCCCACTCGATCCGCGCCTTCACCACGCCATCGTGGCACGACGCGCAGCCCGACGGATCGGGCCACATAGGCCGGCCCGGCTCCACCACGCCCGCGTGACACGCCGTGCACAGCGGGAACAGCCCGGCGTGCTTCTCATGCGGGAATGAACCCTGCCGCGATCGACTGCCGACCGATGCCGCGACGAGGGCGTCGCCCGCCAGCACTGCCACGGCGAGCGCCAGCCCCAACACCCATGCATGCCGAACCTGCACCGCACCGTGCGCCGGGCTCATTGTCGCGTCCGTCGCGCCGGAGGTAGGGGCGTTCGATCAGCGCGGGAGCCGAATGCCACGGTCAACCCGCCCCGCAAGCGAACCTGCGCGAGCGAGGAAGCACCCGCATCGGGCCGCTCACGATCGTCGCTGACCCGGGCGATGTCGCCCCACACGCGCCGCCGTCCGCCGAGTTGCCACTCTCCGCGCGCGCCGATCCAGCGGCTCCGTGCGTCGTAATACCGGAGCTCGAGCGGCCGTGCCAGCGCTCCGCCATAGACGTCGAACGACAGCCGATCGTTAGGCGCGTAGGTCACCGAGCCATCAGCGAACCGGGCCGACGCGCCCGGCCCCCGCTCGATGCCAACGGTGCCGTCGAGTGCCCAACGGGAGTTCGGAGTCACGGTGGCGCCAGTGCTCGCACGCCATCCGCGATCTCGCAGGCGCGGCACCAGCGCCGTGGAGATGTCCGCGTCCTCATAGCGGTACCGCTCGCCGCGCGCGCGCAACGACAGCCACCCAGCCGGGCGCACGTGCGCCGATGCATTTACCGCGTTGTACGGCACGGGACTGAAGGCGCCCCACAGCGTCCACAAGCTGAAGTACGGACGGTACCGACGTGCGCCGGCGGACACCGAGAACAGCGGGCGCAGGTAGGTGAGGGTGAGATCGGCACCTCCCCAGTGGCCTTCGGCGAGGTTGTAATCGAGTCCTCCGGCCACATCGATCGATCTGACGCGTGCCTGAAGCGACAGCGCCCCGCGCTCCGAGACGATGTAGTCGTCCTCCGGATCGATCTCCCGGCGGTATTCCACGCGAAGGTCGATGCCGCGGTACAGCCACGCGGCGTCCGCGCCTCCGAGAATCTGCCGGTGGCGAGGGCGCCACTCGTCGAGTGGATTGAGCGCAGGACTCGTCGCCGCGACGACGGCTGCCTGTCCAAGGCCCCAGCCACCATACCCGGTGAATTCCAGCGACGTCCTGTCCCATCGAACCCTCAGCCAGCCGCCGTCGAACCCCACTGGTTCCAGGCGCGATGCCATCAGCTGACGTCCTGCGCGCGCCGTCAGCGCCGAGCGCTGATAGTCCAGGTATGCCTCGACGAGTTGCGCCGAGGGCTCCGTGCCGGGCCACACGTCGTCGTGGCCAAGGTCTCCGACCACGCGACCGGTCGCGCGGAGTGCGAGTCCTTCCACGCCCAGGCCCCACATCGCGACGCTCGCGGAGAGCGCCACCGGGACGCCACGGAGCTCCGGGCCCGAGCGAAAGAAGTAGCAGTACTCCCCGGCGCCGCATCGGACGGCGTGGCCATCAGGCGTTTCGAAGCCGCCGTTCGAGCTTGGCACCGTCTGCGCGGCGGGGATGCTGTCGGAGACGAGGCCGCGAAACGATACCGCTTGCGCCCGCGCGTCCAGACGAACCCGAAAATCCTGGGCGGCGCCGGGACCGGACCACGCCGCGAGCGCGCACACGGCGACCAGCGCGCGCGATGGCATCATCCCGGCGACGGCCTAACGAGCCGAGCCCGGTAGGCGCCGGGCTCGGCGAGGAAGTGGCAGACGCTGCATTCCTTCTGGAGGTAGTGGTCCTTCGCCGTCTCAGTGTGGCAGGCGCTGCAGAAGCTGCGGGTCGGCGTCAGCTGCGCGATCGTCGTCGTCGTGTGGCACGCGTCGCAGCGCTGGTGGGCGACGTCGAGCGTCCCGTGTGCCGCCATGGGCTGAACGACTCCGTGACACGACGCGCAGCTGCGTCCCGCCGTGTGGTGATCGGTGTGGCAATCCCTGCACTGCGCCTTGTCCGGCGCCGGTGCCAGCGAGACCGGGGTGGTGTGACACTCCACGCACGTGCGCGATGTGTGCGGTGAGTGCAGAAATTCGACCGGTCGCGGCCGCGGCTGACGGTCGGGAACGGCCACCGTCACGGTCACCTGGCGGGGTGATCCGTATTCGCCCGTGCGGTGGCAGGCGGCACAGCGCGCGGCAGCCGGCGCTTGATGATGGCAGATGGCGCAGCCGCGTGGCCGCTCGAAGGTGAGACGGCCGTGACCGTCACCCGTCTCATGGCACACGATGCACGAGATCTTCGTGTGCCTCTCGTGCGAGAAGGTGTCGGGCACGGCCGCCGCATCAGCGCCGCGCAACGGCGCGGGAGCCCTCGGCCGGTTGGCCATCAGCCTGACGAGGGCGAAGAGGCGTGAGGGCGTTGCCGGCGCGACGAGCGAGAGGTATGTGCGTCGAGGGCTCGTCGCCGATGCTCGCCGCAGCGCGGCCGTCGTGTCGAACGGGAGAGGCGGCCGCAGCCTGCTTCGCTCCCGCACGCTCCGATGACATCCCTCACAGTTGCTCGCATCGACCTTCGCGCTGTGAGCCAGATGGCAGGTGAGGCATTGTGCGCCGACCCGACGGTGGCTCGCGCCCGTGTGGAACGGCTCGTCCCGCCAATTCGCGTGACAGCCGGCCGTCGCGCACGACCCCGCCGCATCCGCCGGTGTCTTCTGGACGTGTGGATTGTGGCACGTGCCGCACGTCCCACCGTGAGGGTCTCTCGCCGCGTCGAAGTCCGCGAGCACCTGCCGCATCTCGTGGCACTCGAGGCATTCCTGCCTTCCGGGGACGAGCGTTCCGCGGGCCGAGTCCCGCGTCGCGAGCGCTGGAACGTCCGCCGTGAACGCGTGGCAGCTCGTGCAATGGCGAACGGTCTGCTCCCCCATCTTGCCCAGCACGATCTCGGTGTCGCTCGCGTCGTGGCAATTACTCTGACCGCATGTCGCGGCGACCGGCCGAAACCGATGCACTTCGACGCCGTGGCACGACACGCACTGGATGTCTCTCAGCGCACTCGAGTCCGACTCCAGGTGCACCCGGTGCCCGGCCGTCGCGGCGATGCGCTGCCACGTGGCGGTGTCGCCCGTGACATGGCAGGTCTCGCACACCCGGTTCGGGACTTTCGCGTGCTCGCCGATCTCGTCAGGCCGCTCGGCGATCCAGAGATAGAGCTGCCTGGCGCTGGCCGACAGCGGCTGCTGGTGACAGTCGTGACACGACAGCTCGGCGTGCTTGTTCTCGCCCGTCGCGAACCCCTGGAACGCCGGGTTCATCACGTGACACCCGGTACAGAAATCGTTGGAGTGCTGCGTGTAGTTCCAGGTCGCGGCGCCCACGCTCGCGGCCGTGACGATCAGGACCAGCGCGCCCAGCGCCAGCGCGATCTGACCCGCGCGGCTGCGCGCCGTCAGCCACGCGCCAAGCGCGCGGCGGCGCACGAACAGAAGCCAGACGAGGCCCCCGCCGACGAGGACCGCGAGCACGACCCCACTCGCTTGCACCCACGGGGGGACCGTGTTCAGCAGAAATCGCACGACCTGCGCGATGCCGCTGGGGAGGGGTGATTCGACGAGGACCGAATCCGCAGGCGCGACGCGCGCTTCCTGAAGCGCCGCCGCCGACGGCAGAACGCGGGCGACGGCGCTGAATTGTGTACCGATCACGACTTACGGCGCGATCGGTTCACCTTCCCATGCGCGGGTGCGGGAGACCTGCATCGAGCTGAAGAACTCTCCGTTACTCAAGCTGTCCAGGCGGGCCTGCACCGACGCAGACGCGGCCGGCAGCGCATAGAAGCTTCTGACGTAGTTGATTGTGGCGAGCAGCAACGCCCGGCACAAGAATGGGTTGTGCACCCCCTTGGAATTGTCGCTCGTCGACTGACCGTACTCGCCGCAGAGCCGCGCGTTGAACTCCGCGCCTTCGGCCGGCGTGATGATGTTGTCGGTGGTACTCCATTCCTGCGGTCGCGTCGCCCGCACCGTGGGCAGGAGCCCCGCGTCGGTCGGCGACGCCTGGAGCGAGCCGCTCGCGTTCACATCGATCCAGAGCTGATCGGTGAACGACTTCATCAGCGCGCGGGAGTCGTTGAAGATGTTGGCAGCGGCCTCCGCCGTCCCGTGACAGTTGGACGACGCGCAGGTCTGCCACGTCCTGGCCGCGGCGGTGTAGGCGCACGTCTTGTCGGCCGTTGGCTTCCCCTCCGCGTCCAGGCAGGGAATCGGGCGCATGAGATGCCCGGTCGCCTGGAAGGTGAAGTCGCCCGTCAGCTCATCGGTCACCGTGAACTTGGCGACGTGACATCCGGCGCAGAGTCTCGGGTTCCGCTCGGTTGCGTGCGAGCCGTATATCCGTGCCGTGTCGTAGGCGAAACCCGGCGGGCGCCAGCCGGCGAACCCCAGCAGCATCGCGCCCTGCGGGGCATGTGGCGAGCTGGCCGTCACCGTGGGCTCCCCGATCCGCAGGTGGCATCGGATGCACAGGTTGTCGGCCGGATCCGGACTGCTCACCGGAAAGCGCAACTGGGCGGGATTGCTCGAGCCGTGGGGGTCATGGCACACGGCACACGTCGTCGGTTGATAGGCTGTCGCCTGATCCCGTTCCATGTAATTGGCATCTTCGCCCCACCGTGCCAGCGCCCCGCGCCCATCGTGGCAGCCGGCACACGTAGGATTCGAAGCGCGCGAGGCGCTGACGTTCGCGTGCCGGGATGCACTCCACTCCTCCGCGAACGGCTGGTGGGCGCCGGAATGGCAATCGCCGCAGTCGCCTGGGCCGGCCTGGCTCAGCTTGGCGAGAGGCCTAACGAGTGATCCTTGACCGACACCCTCGACATGCTGCAGTCCGGGGCCATGGCAGCTCTCGCACTGCACGTCGTAATACACGGCGGCCTTGACCGTGTCATGCCCGGCGACCGTCCCGGACGCGACATTGCCGTTCCCCGTCACGGTGTGACAGGTGGCGCACGCCGGCGCGTTGCCTGCGCTTGCAATCAACGTCGCATAAGCACTGGCGTGCGCGGTCATGCTCCAGCTTGCCTGAAAGTCGACATGACAGTTGCCGCACGTCGTCTGCTTCACGGCGGGGTCGTAGTAGCCGAGGAATCCTCTCGCGGCGGCAGGGGGAGGATTGAATGGCTCTCGATCGCGATAGACGATCTGGTCGTCCGAACACCCGGCGAGCGAGAACGCGGCGATCAGGGTTGCGGTCGTTAGGCCGCCGCGACGAGTGCTGCGCATCAAGCTAGGCATAGGGCTCCTGGAGCCTACCAGCGACAGCGCGCAAACTACTCCGAGTCTCCCTCGGAGACTTCAGTGCAATAATAGGGTTCGCCTCCACCCCGCGGACAGTCGGGGATTCCCCGGCGAAGCGTCAGAACAACGCGGACCCGATCCGTCAGGAGAACGGAGCGCGGGTTGCCGGTATTCCACGATTCCGCTTGCGGGATTTGACCGCTATGCATGGCAGCATCTGAAGCCTGAGGTGGGGGCGTGCATCTCCCGCCCCGCGCTTTCGTCCAGAGGCGGCGATGGAACCTGTCGATCGGAGGACGTTCCTCAGTGACATGGCTGCCCTGTCGGCCGCGACCGCCGTCGCGCCTGGCGCGCTGCTCCACGCAGGCGCGCATCCGACGACTGGGGAGAACGCACAAGGCACAGCCTGGGAGAGAACCCCCTGCCACCTCTGTGGTGTCGGATGCGGGCTCCTCGTCGCGATCGAGCACGGACGCGCCGGCGCGGTGAAGGGGGACCCGGGCTCTCCCGTGGGCAAGGGGCTCGCCTGCGCGAAGGGCTATTACTCGGTACAGTCGCTGTACGGACGCGATCGCGTGACGCGCGCAATGATCCGGCGCGATCGCGGCCTCGTCGAGGTGTCAATTGGGGAAGCGCTGGACCTGGTGGCGCGGAGGCTTCGCGAGACGATGGAGCGCCACGGTAAGGACAGTGTCGCCCTCTACGGATCGGCGCAGTGGACGATTCCCGATGCCTACGTCGCGTCGAAGCTCTTCAAGGGCGGACTGGGCACGAACAACGTCGAGACGAGCGCCCGACTCCATGCAGCGAGCGCGATCGCCGGCCTCGAGAGCACCTTCGGGCTCGACGGCGCCATCGGCTGTTACGAGGACATCGATCACGCCGACGTGTTCGTCCTCTGGGACATCAACCTTGCCGAAACCGACCCGGTTCTCTTCTCGCGCATGCTCGACCGTCGGCGGACGGACCGGGCCGTCCGTATCGTCGATCTCGCGACGCGCACCACGCGCACGAGCTACGCCGCCGACCGCTCGCTGCTGCACACGCCGCACTCCGCGCTAGCGATCGCGAACGCCATCTGCCAGGAGATCGTCGCGCGGGAGTGGGTCGATCGCGAGTTCGTCGATCGGTACGTCGCGTTCAAACTCGGCAAGACCGACATCGGTCATGGTCTCGCCAACGATGCGCTCGTCGTCGATGACGCCACGAGTGTCAGCTGGGACGACTATGTCGCATTTCTCGCGACGTACACACCGGAGCGCGCGCAGCAGCGCTCCGGGCTGAGCGCCGACGCGATCCGCTGGCTGGCTTCGCTGTACGGCGATCGCTCACGAAAGGTGATGTCCGTGTGGGGTGCCAACGCGAACCAGCACACGCGCGGCACGTGGATGAACAACGTGCTCTACAACATCCACCTGCTCGTGGGCAAGGTTGCCTCCCCTGGGAACGGCCCGTTATGCCTTACGGGACAGCCGAACGGCGGAAGCGCCGTGGAAGACGCCGGTACCTCGACCCACAAGCTGCCTCGGGGAGGAGTACAGAGCGAAGGCGACCGACGGCGTGCCTCGGCGATCTGGGGCGTGCCAGTCGAACGGATCAGCTCCCGACCCACGCACACCGCGATCTCCATGTTCCGCGCGCTCGAGCGCGGCGACATCCGCTTTCTCTGGATCCAGGCGACCGACCCCATGGTCAGCCTGCCGAACCTCACCAGGTATCGCGGCGCCGCGGCAAGGGCCGATCGCTTTCTCGTCGTGTCGGCGGCGTATCCGACGTCGACCACTGACGTCGCGGACGTGGTGCTGCCCACCGCGATGTGGATCGAGCGAGAGGGCATCTTCGGGAATGTCGAGCGCCGAGCGCAGCACTTCGATCAGCTCGTGGCTCCGCCCGGTGATGCGATGAGCGACGCATGGCAGATGATCGAGGTCGGTCGCCGCCTGGGGCTCTCAGCGCTCTTCCCGTGGGATCGCCGGAACTACGTCGGGCAGATCTGGGCGGAATACCGCCGGTTTCACGACCATCCTCGCAGCGCGCTCCCGCCCCTCTCTGACCTGCGTGCGCGCCCTGGCGTGATGTGGCCGTATGTCGACGGCCGCGAGACGAAGTGGCGCTACAACGCCGCACACGATCCGGCGGCCGATCGCGCCCGGGGCGCGTTCCACTTCTACGGTCATTCGGACGGTCGCGCCTGGATCTGGCTTCGGCCTCACGAACCACCGGCCGAGTCCCCGGACCGCGAGTACCCATTCTGGCTCACGACCGGCGGCGTGCTCGAGCACTCCGGCACGGGCTCGCTCACACGGCGGATCCCGACGCTCCACCGCGCCGTGCCGCGCGCGTACCTCGAAATCAATCGCGATGATGCGAATCAGCTCGGGATACGGAATCACGAGACGGTGCGGATCGTGAGTCGCCGCGGGTCGCTCGAGATCGAAGCGCGCATCGATTATCGGTCCCGCCCGCCGAAGGGGCAGGTCTTCATCCCCTCGTTCGACGAGCAGGTGCCGGTCGGCAAGCTTTTGCTCGATGCCTTTTGTCCCCTGTCCGGGCAGCCGGCCATCACCACGTGCGCCGTGCGCGTGGAGCGGGCATCCGCGCGGAGCGGCACGTGACGCCGCGCGATCAGCCCACGGGCGAAGTGGCGCTCCGGGTCTTTCTGATCGCCTCGGCGGTCGTGGCGATGAGCGCATTGATCATCGCTGCCGGACGAGTGGCGGAAGACCGCAGCCCCGCGCCGGACCCCGCGGCGACGACGCTGGAGCTGCCTAACGAAGCGATCGCCGCCGAGGCGGACGTGTTTCGCACGCACGCGGGCGTTCTCGCGATAGACCCGGGATCCGATCGGCGACGCTCGGCGCACCCGCGCACGCTCGTGACGTACCGGTCGCTTCGGGCGTATCCGGGTGCACCACCGCGGATCCCTCACGGCCTCACCCCCGACGAGTTTCAGACCGGGGGGTGCAACACCTGTCACGAGCGCGGCGGGTTTTCGCAGCGCTTCGGCGCGTACGTGCCCATCACCCCGCACCCCGAGATGGGGGCTTGCCTTCAATGCCATGTGGGGGATGGCCAGCTGATGGCGATCGCGCTGCCGACGACGGACGCGAGCGCGCGCTGCCGCCAATGCCACACTCCCGGCGCAGGACGGTGGACGGAGGCGACGCTGGATTGGAAGCCGCTGGCCTGGCCGGAGTTGGCCGCACGCCCAGCCGACGGTGCGCCGCCGCCGATTCCGCACACCCTCGAGCTCCGGGGCAATTGTCTCGCGTGCCATGCGGAGCCCGCCGGCGTGGCCGAGATTCGGACGACGCACCCGGAGCGCGCCAATTGCCGGCAGTGCCACCTAACGGTGGATGCCGACACCGACACCGACATGTTCGTGCGTACGCTGCCCGAGGGTCGGGAGGGCACATCATGACGCCACGGCGGCTCCTCACGATCGCGTTCCTGGTGGCGCAGGCATGGATGATCTCCGCCTGCCGTGATCGTGACCGCGCGGCGGCGGATGACCGAGCGGAACTGGGTGCGATCCGTGGAGCGCCGGTCACCGATCCGGCGCGCGCGAGCGCGGACTCGGTCGTTACCATCGCCAACGCGACGCTCGAGCCGGGGGCCCTCGGGACGGTTTTCTCGGCGCGGGTGGATGGCTGGAAGGGACCCGGAGATCAGCCGTTCGAGGTCACGGTCCGAACCGCCGATCCGGCGTCCGCGCTGCACCGGCGATTCGGGACGATCACGATGGGGACTTCGCTTCGCGCGCGCGCGCCGGATCTCGGTCAGTACCCTTGCACGTCATGCCACCTCGGCCGGCGGATGCTGCTCGCCGACGAACGCGTCGCGGACGCTCACGACAACATCGAGTCGGTGCACCCTGCGCAGACGGGGGCAATCTGCTCGACGTGCCACGCCGCCGATGACGTCGAGCTGCTCGCGCTCAAGAGCGGTGAGCGGGCCACGCTCGATCACGCGTACCGGCTGTGCGCGCAATGCCACTTCTCGCAGGCGGAATCGTGGGCCGGCGGCGCGCATGGGAAACGGCTCGACGGGTGGCAGGGGCGCCGTGTCGTGATGGGCTGCGCCGACTGCCACGACCCGCACGCGCCCGCCCTCGAGCCCCGCATCCCATTCCGCGCCCCTCAGATCGAGCGACCCCGAGGACCACGCCCATGAGTGCTGAGCGACCGCAGGACACGCCGAACGGGGCAGCCGAGTCGACGGTCCTTGGGAAGCGCGTGGATCGTCGCCGTGCGCTGAGCGTTCTCATCGGCGGCATGGCCGCCGCGGCAGGCGCCGCCAGCGCGTGCTCGCCGCTCAGCGCCATGACCGATGAGGAGAAAGAGGCCAAGCGGCTCGCGTGGCGGGAATACATCAAAGGCAACTACCGCACGATGACGGAAGCGGAGCGGGCGGAGACAATCGCGCGTCTCGAGCACCTCGCGAAAGTGAAGCAGGGAACCGACGTGACCATACAATCCACCGGTGCCCAGCCGGGCGTCGTGTTCGGCTACGCGTTCAACATCTCCAAGTGCCAGGGATTTCGAAGCTGCGTCGAGGCCTGCATCAACGAGAACAACCTCGACCGCCGCGCCGCCACTCAGTACATCCGCATCTTCGAGATGGAGGACGGAGTCATCGATCTCGACCACGCCGACGCGACCTTCCAGCACGAAGTGCCGGCCGAGGGCCACTTCTACCTGGGCACGCAGTGCTTTCAGTGCGCGGATCCACCGTGCGTGAAGGTCTGCCCGGTCGGTGCAACCTGGCAGGAGCCCGACGGCATCACCGTCGTGGACTACGACTGGTGCATCGGCTGCCGCTACTGCATGGCCGCCTGTCCCTACTGGGCGCGCCGCTTCAACTGGAGTGCGCCGGAAGTTCCCGCCGCTGAGGTCAACCCGAACCAGCACTACCTGGGCAACCGCGCGCGCAAGGTGGGCGTGGTCGAGAAGTGCACGTTCTGCATCCACCGCACGAGACAGGGTCGCCTGCCGGCATGCGTGGAGGCGTGCCCGACCGGGGCGCGTGTGTTTGGCAACCTCCTGGATCCGAAGTCGGAGATCCGGTGGGTGCTCGCGAACAAGCGCGTGTTCCGGTTGAGGAGGATCTGAAGACGGAGCCGCGTTTCTGGTACTTCACCGACTGAGACCATCGTGCACCTGAAGCCGTTCGCGCTCAGCGCACTGCAATTGGCCACCTCCGGAGGGCGCCGCTACCACCTCTGGATGGGCAGCTTGACGCTCCTCATGCTCGTCGGCGCGTATGCGTATTCCGTTCAGCTGCGATACGGACTTGGCGTCACGGGGATGAACGATCACGTGAGCTGGGGACTGTACATCTCCAACTTCACATTCCTGGTCGGACTCGCGGCGGCTGCGATGATGCTGGTGCTGCCCGCCTACATCCTGCACGACGTTGACTTTAGTCGCGCGGTGCTGATGGCGGAGGCGGTCGCCGTAGCGGCTCTGGTGATGTGTCTCGCGTTCGTCGTGGTGGACATCGGCAACCCGCTGAGCGGCTGGCACCTCATTCCCGGGATCGGCTATCTGAACTGGCCTCGTTCTCTCCTGGCCTGGGATGTTCTGGTGCTGAACGGCTACCTGCTACTGAATCTCGCCATTCCGTTCTACATCCTGTACAGCCGCTTCAGCGGGCGGCAGCCGAGCAAGAAGAGATACCTGCCCTGGATGTACGTTGCCGTCATGTGGGCGGTGAGCATTCACCTGGTCACGGCGTTCCTTCTTGCGGGACTACCGGCGCGGCCATTCTGGAATACCGCCCTGCTGGGCCCGCGCTTCCTCGCATCGGCGTTCACCGCCGGCCCTGCGTTCGTGATCCTCCTTCTGGGGTTGATCCGGAAGGAGACGACGTACGTGATCTCCGAAGGCGCGTTTTCCAAGCTCGCGCTGATAACCACGGTCGCGGCGCAGATCAATCTCGTGATGCTCGGCTCGGAGCTCTTCTACAAGTTCTACTCACCGACGCATCATGGCATCAACGCGAGGTACCTCTTCTTCGGGCTCGACGGTCACAACGCGCTGGTTCCGTGGATCTGGACGGCGATCGCGCTCAACACCGTGGCGACAGTCGCTCTCATGATCCACCCGATCAGGCGCAGTCACCGCTGGCTGATGATGGCCTGCGCCGTTCTGTTCGTCGGCATCTGGGTGGAGAAGGGGATCGGTCTGGTCGTGCCTGGGTTCGTCCCGTCACCGCTCGGAGAGATCGTCGAGTACACGCCGAGTCTCGTCGAACTGGGCGTCACCGCCGGCGTGTGGGCGCTTGGCATGTTCGTCCTCACCGTGCTCGTGCGTGTTGCGCTTCCGATCGAGCTCGGCGAAGTGCGCAGTCCCTACATCCAGGAGGAGCGCGTCGAGCGAATCGTGCGTCCACGCGGTACCCGTCCGCAGCGCCGGGACGATCGCCCCGTGCGGACGCGGTAACGGTCGGCATTCCGGAGCTCGGTTCTTTTCAATGAGGTGCTGAAGATGACAAGACATTCTCCAAATGACACCCGGTATTCGATGGCCGCACTCGCAGCAGGAGTGATCGGCGGAGCCGGGTTGGCCGGAGCGCTGTACCTCGCGGGCGCCCCGTTCCCGCTCGTGGTGATCGCGGGCGTGGGGGCCTGGATGATCCTCACCGCGGCCATCAAGTACACCGACCAGTGGGAAAAAGCGGTACTGATGCGGCTCGGTCGCTACCGCGGTCTGCGGGGGCCCGGATACTTCGGCATTGTGCCGATTCTCGACCGGGTTGCGTACGTCATTGACCAGCGTATCCGCACCACCGCCTTCGGCGCGGAATCGTGCCTGACGCGAGACACCGTGCCGGTCAACGTGGACGCCATTGCGTTCTGGATCGTTCGTGACGCCGAGCGCGCGGCGCTCGAGGTGCAGGATTACGACGAGGCCGTCATCCTCTCGGCACAAACCGCGCTTCGTGACGCGATCGGCAAGCACGATCTCGCCGAACTGATCCAGTCCCGGGTGGAGCTCGGACACGGGCTCAAAGTGGCGCTCGAGGAGAAGATGAGGAACTGGGGGATTCAGGTGCAGTCCGTCGAGATTCGTGACGTGATCATTCCTGCCGCGCTCGAGGATGCCATGTCTCGTCAGGCGCAGGCAGAGCGGGAGCGCCAGGCGCGTATCATCCTTGGCACCGCCGAGACCGAGATCGCCCACAAGTTCGTCGAGGCGGCGGACGCCTATCGCGACCACCCGGCGGCCATGAACCTGCGCGCGATGAATATGCTCTACGAGAGCATCGTCAAGCGGGGCTCACTGATGGTGGTGCCGTCGGGCCTGGCCGATTCGCTGAACGTCCCGTCGCTGATGGGCGTCATGGGCGCGGCGGGCTTCGTTCCGCGCGACGGCGTGAGCGCTCCGTTGCCTGAGGCGGGCGAGGGAGGCGAGGGGGGCGAGGAAACCGAAGCGGGCAATGCCGTCAAGGGCGGCGAGTTGGCGGAGCCGGGCCGGACGGTGAAGGCAACGGCACCGTAGCGACGCGCGGTTCAGCTCAGGGGGCGCGTCACGACCGGCGCGGCCGGAGATAGACGAACCAGTACGTCGCGCCGACGAGCGCGACGCCGCCGATGATGTTGCCGATGGTGACGGGCAGCAGGTTGGCAACGAGAAAGTTCGACCAGGTCAGCGCATCGTGCTGTGTGGGTGCGGCGCCGATCGCGAGCCAGAACGACGCGGGCGCCCATGTCCGGATCAGGATGCCCAGCGGCACGAAGTACATGTTTGCGATGCTGTGCTCGAATCCCGCGGCGACGAACGCCGTGATCGGAAAGATGACGGCGAGGAGGCGGAGACGCTCTAGACCGGCTGCGGCGTGCGCAGGGTCCTGTAGAGCGATCGGAGCGCCACGAAGAGCACCAGAAAACCGAATATGAGCGAGAGGGTCCGTCCTTCGATGTTGAGGGCGA
>JAICNG010000149.1 GCA_025931335.1 Gemmatimonadaceae bacterium
GAAGGAGCACGGCGAAGCCGGGCCGCCGCACCACATGATGGCGGGGCAGCAGCAGCATGACATGGCGGGCCACGGGATGACGGCGCCAAAGCCGGGCGACGACACGTGCTCGCCGACCTGGGCCCAACCGTCGGCGGATGGCTCGAAGGTCTACGTGGCGTGCAACAAGTCGAGCGACGTCGTCGAGATCGACGTCGCATCGTGGACGATGACGCGGCGATTCCCGGCCGGACCGGGCGTATACAACCTGGCAGTGACGGGCGACGGACGGCTGCTCATCGGCACGAACAAGCGCGGGCAGTCCGTCTCGATCATCGACATCGCCAGCGGTCGCGAGCTCGCGCGCGTCCCGACGAAGCGCAAGGTCGTGCACGGCGCGGTGGTGTCCCCCGACAACCGCTACGCCTTCATCTCGGTCGAGGGCATCGGCTCCGAGCCGGGCACGGTCGAGATGATCGACCTCGCGACGTTCAAAACGATCGCGACGGTGGACGTGGGGCAGCAGGCGGGGGGGATAGACTTCTGGAGGATGGAGCCCTGAGGGGATTGCGGATTGCGGATTGCGGATTGAACGGCAGAAGGGCTCCGGCGAACCGGAGCCCTTCGTGCAATCGGAGCGCCGCAAACGCAATCCGCGGTCCGCAGTCCGCAATCGCGTTCAGGCTTCCCGTAAGGCAGCCATCGGCGTCTCCACCATCACCCGCCGCCCGCTCGTTAGGCCCAGCAGGATCGTGAGCAGCATCATCCCGCCGGCGATGGCGAGGGAAGCGCCCGACGCGAGGGCGAAGGGCAGCTCGAACATGTAGTGCACGATCCCCCAGGCGCCGCCGATCGACAACAACATGCCGGTCGCGGCGCCGAGGGCGCCGAGCACGGCGTATTCGGTGAGCATCATCCGCCGGATCTGCTGCCGCGTCGCGCCGAGGGTCCGGAGCAGCACCGCCTCTCGAACACGGCGCCGGCGCGTTGCCGCCACGGCCGAGAAGAGCACGAGCGCCCCGGTCGCGAGACTGAACAGCGCCATGAACCGCACCGCCACCGCCACCTTGCCGAGGATGCGCTCCACCGAGTCCTGAATCGTCGCGAGGTCGAGACTCGACACGTTGGGGTAGACGTCGACGACGGCGCGCTGGAGTCGCGCTCGGGCGGTGGCGTCGCCGATCCCGGACAGCACCACGTACGACGCGGGCGCTCCCTCGAGCGCCCCGCGCTCGAAGACGGCGAAGAAGTTCGGCTCGAAGCGGGCCCAATTCACCTCGCGGACGCTCGTCAGGCGCGTGGGGATGCGCACGCCCTGCACGTCCCAGACGATCGTGTCGCCCACCGCGACCTCGAGCTCGGTCGCGATCTCCCGCTCGAGCGAGACCTCGGGCAGGGAGGCGTCCCCCGCGGTGTCGGCGGTGAACCATTTGCCTCCGACGATGCGCTCGGAGCCGACCAGGGTGTCGCGCCAGCTCGAGCGATACTCCCGCCGCACCGCCCACCCCGAGATCTGGTCGGTGGTGTCGGCGATGAGGTCGGCGGCGCTACGCGAGCGGATCTGCGCGATGCGCATGGGCACGATCGGCACCCGCTGGAGGATGGGGTGCCCCTGCTGCCGTACGATGGAATCCACCCGCTCCACCTGGTCGGCTTGCACGTCGAAGAACGCGACGTTGGCGCGCGTCGCCTCGCCGCTCAACGTCAGGTGGCGAATGAGGTTCGCCTGGGTGACGTACAGCGTGCTGATGAGAAACGCGCCAAAGCCGAGCGCGAGCACGATTGGTCGCGTTTGGCTGCCGGGCCGGTACAGGCTCGAGATGCCGTGACGCACCACGAAAGGCCAGTGGTCGCGCACGACACGTCTCGCCACCCAGGTGAGTCCGCTGGCGGCCAGGGCGAGGACCACGAGCGCTCCGCCGATGGCCACGAGCATGCCGAGCGTCTCTTCCCAGTCGCCCGCGCGTGCCCGGGTAATCAGGACGAGACTGCCGATGAGCGCCGTCGTCGCGAGCAGGCGTGGCACGTCGCGCCACCAGCGACCGCGCGGCAGCTCGCTCACCGTCCGCCGGAGCGCCTGGAGCGGCGAGACGTGGCGGATGGCGAGCAGCGGGCGGAGGGCGAAGATCAACGCGACCCACACACCGGTCGCGAGCCCGGCGACCAGCGCACTCGGAACCAGCGTCGGCCGCACGTCCACCGGCATGAAGTCCCCCAGGACACCGGGGAGCGCGAACTGGGTGACCACACCCAGCACCACACCGCCTAACGCGCCGAGGAGGCCCATGGCGGCGGCGGTGGCGGCGTAGATGGCGATGACCTGTTCCGTCGTCGCGCCAAGGCACCGAAGGATCGCCACCGTGTCGATCTTCTCGGACACGTAGGCGTGAATCGCGCTCGCCACGCCAATGCCGCCGAGGAGCAGCGCGACGAGACCGACGATGCCGAGAAAGCGATGCAGCTGCGTGACGCCGTCCGTCAGGTTGCGCTCGGTGTCCGCCGCCGTGCGCACACGCACCCGCGCGCTGTCGAGCTCGTTCCGGACGTCCTTGGCCAGCTGGTCCACGTCCGTCCCCTGCGGCACGGCGATCATCGCCTCGTACTCCGCTCGGCTTCCGAAGACCAGCAGTCCGGTCTCTTCGAGCTGCGAGGCGGGGATGAAGATGCGTGGGCCGAACGCCGAGGCGATGGCGGCGTCGCCGGGGACATTCTCGAAGGTTCCGGTGATCGCGAACGTCGCGAAGCCCAACTGGAGAGAGTCGCCCACCTGCGCGTCGAGCGCCACGAGGAGTGACGGGTCGACCAGAACGTTGGCACCGCGATGCAGCGTCGCCCACTGATTCGCGGGTCGCGTGTCGATCGTTCCGTAGAAGGGGAACCCCGACTCGACGGCCCGCACCTGGACGAGCCGCGTGCCCGGCCTCCCGCGAACGACGGCCATCGACGCGAACGATGTGATGCGCGCGACCTGCGACCCCTCGCGGCGCAATGAATCGAGCACCGTGTCGACGGCCGGGGTGAACGCGGTGCGCGACCGCACCGTGAGATCGCCTCCGAGCAGGGCACGCGACTGCTCGTGGACGGCGGCGGTGACGTTCGCCGCGTAGGAGTCGATCGCGACGAGCGCGGCGACACCGATCGAGATCGCCGACATGAACAGTGCGAGGCGCTTGCGCACCGCGCGTGAGTCACGCCACGCGAGCGCGCCCAACTGCCGCCAATGCAGCTTCACGCGGCCTCGGCGTCGGAGATAACGGCGCCGTCGCGCAGGCGTACGACCCGGCGGGCGCGGCCCGCGATCGCCTGATCGTGCGTCACCAGCACCAGCGTCGTCCCGTCCTCCCGGTTGAGTGACTCGAGCAGCTCGACGATGCGCCCGCCAGTGGAGGCGTCGAGGTTCCCGGTCGGCTCATCCGCGAAAAGGACTTTCGGGGAATTGGAGAACGCGCGCGCGATCGCGACCCGCTGCTGCTCGCCCCCCGACAACTGGACCGGATAGTGGTGCGTGCGCTCCGCCAATCCCACTCGCGCGAGCAGATCGCGCGCGCGGTCGCTGGCGTGGCGCTCGCCGCGGAGCTCGAGCGGTACCTGCACGTTTTCGAGGGCGGTGAGCGTGGGGATCAATTGAAAGCTCTGGAACACGAAGCCAACTTTCTCACCGCGGAGCCGGGCGCGCGCATCCTCATCGAGTGCGGCGAGATCGGCGCCGTCGAGAATCACCGTGCCTTCGCTCGGCACATCGAGGCCGGCGAGGAGGCCGAGGAGGGTGGTCTTGCCGCTGCCCGAGGGCCCGATGATCGCGACGAATTCGCCGTCGCGGATGGAAAAGCTGACATCGCGAAGGACGGTCAACGTCTGCGCGCCACTTTCGTAAGACTTCGTGAGACCTCGAGCTTCGAGCATGCCACTCTTCGTGAAGGTGATCGTCGCCCTCGTGCTCGTGGGCGGGTGCGGCGGTAACGGGACCGACGATTCTGCGTCGCGCGGGGCCAACGACTCCGTTGCAGTCGATGCGGCGCCCTCCGCCCCACAGCGACTCCTCTTCGTCGGGACGAGTCTCACCGCGGGACTCGGCCTCGAGCCGGAGGAGGCGTTTCCCGCGCTCGTCGCGCGCCGAATCGATTCGCTCGGCCTCCCGTACCGTGTCGACAACGCCGGCTACAGCGGTGAGACGTCCGCCGGCGCTCTCCGGCGGATCGACTGGCTCGTGCGCGAGCCGGTCGATGTCCTGGTGCTCGAGACCGGCGCGAACGACGGGCTTCGAGGCCTGTCGGTCGATTCGATGCGAGCGAACATCCAGGCGATCATCGACCGGGTTCGAGCGGTCTCTCCGAACGTGCGAATTCTACTCGTCGGTATGGAGGCGCCGCCCAACCTTGGCACCCGCTATACGTCCGAGTTTCGAAAGGTGTTTCCCGAGCTGGCGGAACGGAACGGGGCGGTGCTCCTTCCTTTTCTCCTCGAGGGAGTGGCGGCGGTGGACTCGCTGAACCAGGGGGATGGAATTCACCCGAACGCCGCCGGATCCCGACGTTTGGCAGAGACGGTGTGGGGCGCCCTGGCCCCTTTACTTCAGGGCCAAGGGCCGAGGGCCAGGGGCCAAGGGGGTGGATAGGCGCGTCGCCGCTGCGCGGCGGACGCGCTCATCAGATGAGCGAGCGGCCTTCGGCCGCTCGCCTTTCCACCCCCATGGCCCCTGGCCCTTGGCCCTGGACCCGCTCAAAAGTAGGTTTAAAGGCTGTCCCAACACCGCCCCCAGAAGGGGCCAAGATCTAAGGGCCAAGGGTCATGGCTATACCGGCAACTCAGATTCGGCGCGGCATGGTGATCGTCTTCGAGAACGATCCCTGCCGCATCGTGGAATTTCGTCACCACACGCCGGGCAACCTGCGCGCGATGGTGCAGGCGAAGCTCAAGAACCTTCGTACCGGCAACAGCTTCGAGCATCGCTTTCGCGCCGCCGACCAGGTGCATCAGGCGTCGATGGAGACGCACGAGCTGGAGTTCATGTACCAGGGTGGCGACACGTACCACTTCATGAACACCGAGAGCTACGATCAGCTCGAGCTCGACGACGAGGCGCTCGGCGACAACGCGCAATGGCTTCAGCCGGGCATGCGCATCATCGCCGAGTACTACAATGGTCGCCCGATCGGGATTCAGCTGCCGAACGCGATGGAGCTGACGATCGTCGATACCTCGCCGGTCATGCGGTCGGCGACGAAGACGGCGTCGTTCAAGCCGGCGACGCTGGAGAATGGCGTGACGGTGAACATTCCCGAGTTCATTCCCTCGGGCGTGCGCATTCGGGTGAATCCGAACACCGGCGAGTACCTCGATCGCGCCAAGTGACGGTGGCACGCAGGGTTGATCGCCTGCTCCCGCGCCGTTAAAATTGATGTCTCTCCGCGGCATGCGTGTTTCGGGGAGCGATGGTGACCGTAGCTCAATTGGTTAGAGCACCGGACTGTGGCTCCGGGGGTTGGGGGTTCAATTCCCCTCGGTCACCCTGGGCTCGGGATCAAAGGGATC
>JAICNG010000148.1 GCA_025931335.1 Gemmatimonadaceae bacterium
GATCTCCAGCGACGTCGGCTGATTCAGTCCGCTGACGATTGTCGAGAACGTGCCGTCGGCGTTAACCTCGAGGAGCGCGCCAGTGTTGGGATCGGCCGGTGATCCTTCCGGATGCCCCGGCGTGAAGAAGCCCTGCGAAAGCGCATAGAGTCGCTGACCGCGTCCAAACTCCACGTCGACGAGCAAGCGAGCACCCGAGGCGACGAGCTGTGGGGACGGGGACTGCGGCGTGAACATGACGAGCTTTCCGTTCTGGGGGAGGTGCGGCACCGGCCCCGCTTCCGTCATTAGTATCGTGTTGCCCGCCACCGCCAGCCCGGTCGGGACGATGTTCCCGAAGGTCGCGAGTTCGGTGATCTCGCCATCGCGCGTGATGCGGTACACGCGGTTGTGGTGACCGTCGGTGACCAGGAATCCACCGTGGTACGCCTCGATCGCGTACTGCACGCCCGTTGGCACAAAGAAGGCGGTAGACGGCGGATACTGCAATGCGAATGAGCCAATATCTGCGATCAACGTGAACTCGCTCGGGCCGTCCACCCGGTAAATTCCGACTGCGCTGGAGCCGCCAACGTCTGACCCGACGAGTGTCACCAGCACGTAGGCCGTGCTGCCGATGAACACCACATCCATTGCGCCGCCGATGCCGACGATGGCCGGTGGCAGGCCGCTCGCAACTACCGACACCTGACCGCTCTGTGGATCGACGCGCAGGAGGCGGCCAGTGGCGCCTTCGGTCACGTAGAGTGCTCCGCCGGGCCCGATCGTGCTGCCGGAACCGCTGGCGAGGCCCGAGACGAGCGTCGTGACGGTTACACCGGCCGGCGACGCGGCGACGACGACCCTATGCACGGGTGCGGTAGCCGCAATCGTCAGCGCGAGGACGAGAGGTTTGACGAACGGGGTTGACCTGAGCAACGCAAGCATTGGAAGCCTCCTTTGACGAACCGGGCGCACGTTACTGTGCGGAGGACATGGGAGATTTCGAATGAGCCAGAGGGGTATTACACTAACGCCGCGGAGGGTCATCGCGCCACTCTTGGTACTCGCGAACACGGATGCCGCTCGAAGGACGACTGACGCGGGACGTGTGCCATGTTAAAGAGGCGGAGCACACGTTTTCTTCGCTTCTCCCTCCGCTGGCGCAGCGATTCAGCCTCACAGAGGAGGACCTGGCTCGACTTCTCCCCAGTGACCGTCAGCGCCTGTTCCGTAATCGCGTCCATTGGGCGTCGTTCGACCTCTTGAAGGCTCGTCTGCTGGATCGACCACGACGTGGCCACATCGGAATCACCGACAGGAACGCGCTGCGACAGCCGAGTGTGTTCAATGCGAAGTTCTTGGATCAGTATCCGGAGTTTCAAGAGTTCATCGGTGCGAATCGTGGCCCCGATGAGCCGACCCCTCCGACTACGCCGCCTACTCCACAGGGAGTTTCTCAAACCCCGGAAGAGCAACTCGAAGCCGGTTATCAGCGTTACCGAGAGAGGCTCGCTTCAAACGTGCTGTCACGGGTGCGCTCGTGCTCTCCGGCGTTCTTCGAGCAACTGGTGATGGATCTGGTTGTTGCCCTGGGTTGCGGCGGCTCTCACAGCGATGCCGGTCAGGCCGTTGGACGCTCCGGTGATGGTGGCCTGGCCTGTAGGTGGAGCGCGAGGAACTCTCGCCCGTATAATCAGCGACTTGCCTCTGACTCCGGGCTCTCGTCTCGGCGTCTATGAAGTCGGCGCGCCGCTTGGCGCGGGCGGCATGGGCGAGGTATATCGGGCGACCGACACGAACCTCAAGCGCGATGTCGCCCTCAAAGCGCTTCCTGACGAGTTCGCCAGGGATCCCGAGCGCGTGACCCGCTTTCAGCGCGAGGCCGAAGTGCTGGCCGCGCTGAATCATCCGCACATCGCCGCCATCTATTACCTGCAGGAAGTGGGAACGGCACGGTTTCTCGTGCTGGAGCTGGTGGAAGGCGAGACGCTTGCCGAGTGTCTGGCACGTCGAGGCCCTCTGCCTCTGGCGGAGGCCCTTAACTGGGCGCGGCAAATCGCGGAAGCGTGCGAGTCGGCGCACGAGAGGGGGGTCGTTCATCGCGATCTCAAGCCCGCGAACATCAAGATCGCTTCGGACCACACGATCAAGGTGCTCGATTTCGGGTTGGCGAAGATGCGACAACCCGCAGTCGGTGTTGCCGACGTCTCCCGCTCGCCGACGGTGCTGGGTGCCACGACGACCGGCGCCATCCTCGCGATCGTCTTGCCGACATCTGGGCCTTCGGCTGCGTCCTGTTCGAAATGCTGGCCGGTCGCCCCGTGTTTGGCGGCCATCCGACTGGACGCTCCTGCCGCGCCGGCCGTGCGCGGCGGCAACGCGGTCGCCGAACGTGGGGCGTGCTGCCGAAACCGGCGCGAGAGCAGTGCGACGTGCTCGGCCGTGTCGAACCGACTCGGCCACCGGTCCATGTCCCGAACCGATAATGACTGCGCCCGAGGCACACCTCATGCGGCCACCCGAGGAGATCGCGATCGAGTCCGACGATGTAACCGAGGCTCTTGAGTGCCGGTGACAGGCCGCCCGAGCCCGTCCGGTGGCGCCGGTATCATGCTCGGATCGCGAGCGATCGCATCATCAGCCTCCGTGCCATTCGTGCTGCGACACGGCGTGTCGTGCCGTGAATGTCAGGCCAGCGGCGTGCCCATCCACGATGTCGCGTCGGCGGCTGTGATTCGCTCCACCGCGAATCGCGGTCTGCCTTTAGAACTGCGGGCCGTCGCGATTCGTGCGGCTCACACCGTGCCGTGAGCCCGGCGACATGGGCCTGACCAGTCAGGTCAGAACGGGCAGTTGCCGGGATCCGGCAAGTCGGTCCGAAGCCCACCCGGCCCCGTCCCTAGCGGCACCAGGAACGTCACGATCGTTCTGGCAACGCTGTTGGTTTCATTCCTCAGCAAGTGGTTGTGCGCGGCGGTATCCGCCTCGATTGAGCCCGTCCCCGCCGGAAACACCAGTGGCGTGCAGGAGGGGTCGTCGCCTTCGTACATGGTCAGGGTCCCCTCACTGACCGTGAACACCGCCGGTCCCGGATGGGTGTGCCAACCGCTGTGCCCTCCTGGCTGGACGGTGAACTCTACTGTCCAGACTTCGATCATCCGGGTCGCCTCCAACTCGATCTTCCAGACCTTCCGGTGCTCCTGCGGATCCTCGCTCGTTTGCCGGTATCTGCGCCTGGCGTCGAACTCGGGCACGATCGCGGCATTAAGCACGGTGGCCGTGACCCCCACAGCAGGCGTCGCCTCGAGCGGCTGTTCCGCGTACGTCGGGATCAGGAGCGCACCGACCGTCCCACAGATCACGCGAGCTAGCATCTTGCGAGCATTCATGGCTGTCCTCCTGAGCAGCCGTTGTCCGCCAGAGGCCTCTGCAGATCAATGATCTACGCCTGTAATCACCCTTAATTCGCAACCCTTTCAAGCGCCACGAGTTACACGCGCGGCTTGTCGCCGCTGTGCTACGATCCACGCCGCGCAGACCTTTGACTCAGGGGGCGGCATGCTCCTCCAACGGCGACCGCGTCTCGTGCGATTCGGCGCGTTCGAGTTCGATCTGGCGTCGGGTGACCTCTGGAAAGCGGGGCGACGAATCCGCCTGCAGAATCAGCCGCGGCAGGTGCTCAGGATGCTCGTGGAGCGGCATGGTGAGCTCGTCACGCGTGAGGAGCTCCATCGGGAGCTCTGGCCAGACGATACATTCGTCGACTTCGACAACGGCCTGAACGTCGCTATCCGGAAGATACGTGATGCGGTCGGGGATCTGGCGCCTTCTCCGCGATTCATCGAGACGGAACGGGCGCGGGGCTACCGCTTTATCGGGCCTGTCATCGAACCGCCGTCGCAGCCCGACGTCACGAGCGCTGGGTCGGAAGCGGGCAGCGAGCGAGCAATGTCGGAGTCCCCCTCCGTCTGCGGTACGGAGCCGAACCAGGCGAAAGCACCTGTGAACGCTGACGACGGTGAACGAGATGTGCCGTCGTTGGAGAGGCGGCCGACGCACCATCAGATCCTGGTCGCGGCCGTTGCATTGCTCGTGCTGGCCAGCTCGGGTTTGTGGCTCTGGCACGCACGCGACCGCAGGTCGCCCTCGCTGAGGGACCGGGACTCGCCCGTCTCGCTTGCGATATTGCCGCTCACCAGCGGTTCCGATCACACCGAGGAACTCCTGTCGGCAGGCATTGCCGACGCCATCATCACTCGCCTGTCGAACGTGAGCCAGTTTCGCGTGCGACCGACGACAGCGGTTGCGCAATATCGGGGCAGGGAGATCGACGTGCAGGAAGTCGGGCGCAGCCTGCAGTCAGAGTACGTCCTCATGGGTACGATTCGTACGACTGCTGACCGCGTACGCGTCAGCGTGCAACTCGTCGCCGCGCCTACCGGCGCGCCGGTCTGGGGCAACCAGTTCGATGTCGAGCGCGGAAGCCTGTTGCAGGTCGAAGATGCCATTGCCGACGAGATTGCCACTGCGCTGCGGGTGCAGATATCGGATGCCGAACGCGAACGGCTTGACCGACGTTACACGCGCAGTGGCGCCGCCTACGAACGCTATCTGATGGGACGGGCACGACTACGGTCCGTCGCCGAGGAGGATGCCCGGCAGGCCATCGCTGAGTTCGAGGCTGCCCGCGATCTCGATCCCGGTTTCGCTCCGGCATACGCTGGTCTCGCGACCGCTGCCGCGCAGCTCCGCGTGCGGTTTGCATCATCACGGGAGGCCGAGATCTGGGATGCCCGGGCGAGGCAGGAAGCCGGCCGGGCCCTTCAACTCGATCCCGACCTGGCCGAAGCCCATGTGGCGCTCGCAGCCGTACACCGGTTTCAGGAGTACGACTGGAGTACGGTGATTCGTGAAAGCCGGCGCGCGATCGAGCTGAACCCCAGTCTGGACCTTCCGCATCTGTACCTCGCCGTGGCGTATTTCCACATCGGGCTGCTCGATGAAGCCGATTCTGCGCTTGAGGCGGCGCGCCACCTCAACCCGGAGATCCGGGCTGAGCCCTTGGAGATCGCTGGCGCCGCCCATTTATTCGCGGGGCGAACCGCCGAAGCCGTCCGCAGTCTGTCACAGGCAAACAGTCTCACCGACAGCCGGATCACCAGGTACATGCTGGCCTGGGCGCTCTATTACGACGGCGAGCGGCAGCGCGCGGAGGCGATGCTCGAAACAATGATGAGCGATGAGGGGCCTGTTCCCGGAAACGCACGCGCTACTCTCGCCGCTCTGCTCGCCAGCCGGGGAGCCACTGTGGAAGCGCGCGCCCTCGCGGAGCGGGTGACGTCCGAGCGCGACCTCATTCATCATGGAGCCTACGGGTTGGGTACCGCGTATGCGCAACTCGGCGATCCGGCAACGGCGGTGCGATGGCTCTCGCAAGCGGCCGCGACCGGTTTTGCGTGTTATCCGTGGTACCAACGCGATCCGTTGCTCGACCCAATTCGGACTGACTTGGGCTTTGCTGCGTTCATGGGTGAGCTACGCCGGTCGTGGGAAGACACGCGCGCGAAGTACATTGGCGCGACGTGACGCGTGAGCGCCCCTACACGGCAGGTGAACCGATTCGCGTCGCC